>CAWWAX010000089.1:0-6030 GCA_963935005.1 uncultured bacterium
GAAAAAGGTCAGATCAGAGGTTTTGGAGAGGTTGATCCAACAGAAGCGATTGAAACTGAATATCGTTTGTCTATGGCGGCACTTGAGAATCCTGATCTTGATATCTTGGGACACCCGTTTGGAATGAGTTATAGGAGATTTGATGTGCAGCCTGATGAGGAAAGAGTCCGTCAGGTAATCAGTCAAGCAGCAAGAAACGGGAAGGCGATAGAGATCAACTCTCGTTATCACCCAAATCCTTGGCTATGGATAAAGTGGTGTTTGGAGGATGGAGCAATGATTTCTTTGGGCTCCAATGCTCATGACTTGACCAGCGTAGGTCAGATTGTTCGTGTTTTAAAAGGAGAGGAGGCACCCTGGAATCCATCAGAATCTTAGTCACTGGAGCTGGGAGTGGTGTGGGACAGGGCGTGATAAAGTCACTCCATGCTAGTTCCCTGGACCTCACTGTCCTAAGTGCTGATATATCGCCATTTAACGCTGGGCTGTACCGTACTTCAGAAAGTTTTCTGATTCCCAAAGTAGAGGAAAGTGGGGCCAGGCAGCATATATCCGATTTGATAGCAAAAAAAGAGATCGACATATTGATGATCGGATCAGAGTTCGAATTAGAGTTCTTTTCTCGTCACAAAGATAGGATTGAGGCAGACACAGGTGTTTTGATAGTAGCCTCAAGCTTGGAAACAGTAGAGATTTCAAATGACAAATGGCTCACAACTGAATTCCTCAGAGAAAACGGACTGCCATACGCGGAGGCTTTTGTTCCGGAAAATGTGGACGAATCTATTGCTAAAGCTAGAGACTGGGGTTTTCCTATTGTCTTCAAGACTAGGGTTGGAACTTCCAACAGGCATGTGCACATCATAGAGAACGTAGACCATTTAGTCCAAATTTTTAATTCTGTGCCTAAACCAATGATGCAGCGACTAATCAACATGCCCAGCGACGAACTCAACGCCGAGTACACCTGTAGCGTATTTAAAACTAGTGATGGAAAAGTATTAGGTCCGTTCACTGCAAGGCGCACGCTAAAAGGTGGAAATTCTTGGGTAGTAGAGGTGGGACATTTCGAGGAATTCTATCCACTTCTTAACAGCATCGGAACTTTGTTACCATCTATGGGCACGTTAAATATCCAATTGATGTTGGGAGATGAGGGTCCCATACCTTTTGAGTTCAACGCTAGGTTTTCTGGTACTACAGCTGTTCGAAGCTATTTTGGGTTCAATGAACCTGAAATGACAGTGAGAAATTATTACTTGGGTGAATCTCTGAGTGAAGTCCGTCATCGGACGGGAATCTCTTTCAGATATCTAGAGGAAGTTTTTCTCGATGACCGTTCCGTTGATACTATTTCGACTTTGCCTACTAAGGGGACTAAACTCCAGTGGTTTTGAGTAAGGTCGGACTATCGGGGGCTTCTGGGATGGTGGGAGGAGCTATCATCCGTGAGGTGCTGGCCCGTGGTATGACCGGTCGCTTGTCTTCAAGGAAAACTCCTGAGGTGAACCATCCTTCATTGCACTGGTCTCCATGGGATTTGATTGAATGGAAAACCCCCAACGGGATAGACAATATTTTTAGTGGTGTCGATGCTGTGATCCACGCTGGAGCAAGCGTTCCTGGTTCAGGTCCAGAGTTAAGTAACAAACAACTGTTCGACGCCAACGTTAGATCTTGCTTGGCACTTGGAGAATGGGCAATAGACCGAGAGGTACCGCTAGTTTATGTCTCAGGTGCCGTTGTCTATGAGGACTCAGGACAGGACAGGATGTTGGAAACATCGCCAGTAAATAGCACAGGTTTGGGTGGATTTTATGGTTCGACAAAATTTCTGGCGGAACAGGTCCTGTTTTCCCTTGAAGAGAAAGGATTAGACTTGATTGTGTTGCGCCCGACTTCGATTTACGGACCAGGATTGTCTAAAGAAAAAATGATTCCAAAATTTTTACGTAAATCATTGGATGGGGAAGAGATCTTACTTCAACCTCCAGTAAATGATAAAATCAATCTGATTCATTCGAGTGATGTAGCTAGGGCCAGCCTCGACGCAATCGAGAGTGGAGTGTCGGGGGTTTTTAACTTGGCGGGTCCGAGCGAAGTGAGTATAGAGGAAATCGCTAATGCTTGCGTTGTAAATGTTGGTGCGGGCAGGGTGACTATCAAACCAGGAGTTGCACCGCGTGAACCAACAATACGTTATAGAGTATCTTGTAATAAAGCTAATGAAAAATTTGGATATGAAGCGAAAATCCATCTTTCAGAAGGGATAAGGACTGTCTTGTTACAAGATTTTCATACGGACTCAAGAACAGGGTCAGAAAAAGTGATCAGGGTTACGACATGAAGATTTTTCAGAGAGAAAAACTAGTAGATGATCTGTTACTGGTAGATGGAATTACTAGGGCGGGAAAATTTCTTTTAGCGGACCTACTGGCCGGCTGTAAGAACGTTGAGCACGTCCAGTATTTTGGACTCTTTGAACATTTAGCCTATATGGTTCGAATGGGTGTAATTGAGAAAGAAGTCTCGGGAGCGATCTTGCAGTGCCAGGTCGACAATAGTGCATATGATCTGATGGTTGGAAGGAATTTGAATTCCAGGATAGGAGATAAATCATCAATCTATCGATCTCCTCATTTTAAAGAGTATTTGCGTAGAACTTTGGATGATGATGGTCAAAGGATCACTGATGAGGTTAAGAAAAGAGAACGATATTTTACCTATATCGTTCACGAAACCTTGCCGAATATTGATGTGTATTTTGAGACTTATCCTGATCTTAAGGTGATCAACATAGAGAGAAACCCTGTAGATCTAGTGTATTCATGGTATCGGAAGGGGTGGGGTAGGCGTTGGGGAGTTGATCCGATTGATTTCTCCATGTCGTTTGAGGGGACTGAAGGGCCTATCCCTTGGTTCGTTTATAAAATTTATGAACAGTGGGAAAACTCCAATGAGATGGACAAGATCATACTAGCTCAATCCCAAGTCTATGAGATGAGTAAGACGAAGCTCAATAGCTTGACCAAGCTCAACAGGAGTAAAATCTTATTTATTTCTTATGAGGATATTGTAACCCAGCCTTTGAAAGAAGTTGAATCGATGGCTAGATTTTTGGACAGGGAAATCCTTCCGATAATCACAGCTATATTGGCCAGGGAAAATCTTCCAAATGATCATCCCAAAGGGAAGAGGTCAGAGAAGCTCAATGTCATTAAGAGCCTGGCAAGCGAACAGTGCTTCGAGATGCTTCAGGAATTGAATTCTTTATATGAAGATAAGGGTGGGATGCTAAGGTGAAAGCATTATTAAAGTCGAGTATGTGATCCGTAAGACCAGGTCAGTGACCTCTACTGTGTCAACTACAATTACAATGTCCAAAAAATCTATGGAGTGATTATGAAAGTCCTTGTCACAGGTGCGGACGGATTTATTGGTTCTCATCTTACAGAGGCGCTAGTACGAGCGGGCCACGAAACAACCGCTTTTGTGCTTTACAACTCATTTGGCACCTGGGGGTGGCTGGACCACTGTATTCCAGAAGTTAAGGGGGGATTTGAAGTTTGGGCTGGAGATGTGAGAGATCCTAACGGGGTCAGGACTGCGATGAAAAATTGCGACGCAGTACTTCATCTGGCAGCTCTTATAGCTATTCCATATTCTTACCATTCTCCTGACACTTATGTGGATACTAACATCAAGGGCACCCTCAATATTGTACAAGCCGCTCGTGACCTGGGTGTGTCTAAGGTGGTACACACATCAACGAGTGAAGTCTACGGTACCGCACAAACAGTGCCGATGACGGAAAGCCATCCGCTGCAGGGCCAGTCACCTTACTCGGCCAGTAAAATAGGAGCTGACCAGATAGCGATATCATTTTATAAATCTTTTGAAACACCAGTTGCGGTTCTTCGTCCCTTCAACACCTACGGACCTAGGCAGTCAGCGAGGGCGGTTATCCCAACCATCATAACTCAGATCGCGAATGGACAGAGAACGATCAAGCTGGGTAGTACGAGACCTACTCGAGACTTCAGTTTCGTGTCAGATACCGTAGCTGGTTTTATGGCACAATTAGATTCTGACAAGGGGATTGGGGAAGTGATCAATGTTGGGAGTGGCTTTGACATATCTATAGGTAGAACGGCCCAACTTATAGCCGAAGCGATGGGGCAGGAAATAGAAATTATGACAGAAGAAGAACGACTTCGTCCGGAAGACAGTGAAGTAGAAAGGTTGCTGGCCTCAACTGATAAAGCACAAGAACTGCTTGGATGGCAACCTAGGTATGGAGGCCCGGATGGGTTTGCCAGAGGCTTAAGAAAAACAATAGATTGGTTTAGTACGGATGATAATTTAAAACTTTATAAGCCTGACATATACAATATTTGATAAGATGGAATTGAGCTAACATGAGTACTCTCGTCATTGCTGAAGCCGGAGTGAATCACAACGGCGATCTGGGTATGGCCCGCAATCTAGTGAAGGTTGCAGCAGAAGCGGGTGCCGACCTAGTCAAGTTCCAAACCTATAAATCCCGGAATGTAGTTACTCGAAACGCTAAGAAAGCAGATTATCAAACTCGGACGACTGACGCGGACGAATCACAGTTCGAGATGATTTCCAAGTTAGAATTGTCAACAGCAGACCACCATGTCCTGATGGAGTGCTGTGAGGAACATGGTATTCAATTTTTCTCTTCAGGTTTTGATATAGAAAGCATTGATTTTTTGCTGGACTTAGGCTTGGATTGCATGAAAATTCCATCTGGGGAAATTACTAACTTCCCTTATCTGGAGCACATATCTAAGCGAGCCAAGTCAGTCATTCTTTCTACTGGGATGAGCGAGCTTGAGGAAATTGGAACAGCCCTGAGCGTATTGCAAGATGGTGGAATGGAGCTCGAACAGATCACTGTCCTTCATTGTAACACTGAGTATCCAACACCGATGATCGACGTCAATTTACGAGCTATGGAGTCTATCAGGCAGGCATTTGGAGTAAAAGTGGGTTATTCCGACCACAGTATAGGCATAGAGGTTCCCATAGCAGCAGTAGCTATGGGTGCACATGTGATAGAAAAACATTTCACACTTGATCGCAATCTTTCAGGTCCGGATCACCGGGCCAGTCTTGAACCACAAGAATTAAAAGCGATGGTAAAAGCGATAAGGAATGTAGAGATAGCGATTGGAAATGGTATCAAGTCGGTCACCGAAAGTGAAAAAAAGAACAGGAAAGTTGCTAGAAAATCTTTAGTAGCTGCTTGTGCTATTGCTAAGGGGGATATCTTTGATCAGAGAAATCTGGCCGTTAAACGGCCAGGTATAGGGATTTCTCCTATGCGTTGGAACGAAATCATGGGAAGTATTGCACCCAGAGATTTTGTTCCTGATGAATTGATCGAGGAGTAGAGTTATATGACAGATAATCCTAGAGATGTTAAAGAATTTTGGGATGAAAAGTATGCGTCCTTTAATGTTAATGAAGAGGTTGAAGGTGATTTAGACTTAGCTAATCAAAATATAAACTTGAAAGGCAAGCGGGTTTTGATAGTAGCCGTTGGAACTGGCAAGGAAGTCGTAAAGGCGGCTCGTGCAGGGGCTCAGGTTTATGGTATTGATATTTCAAGTAATGCAGTAAGGAATGCTCAGGAAATGCTCATTGCTAATTTACTGAGCGGAACAATGGTGGTTGGCGATGCAGCTGAAACATCTTTTGATACAAATTTCTTTGATGTGATTTGGGGAAGCTCAGTTCTGCATCATCTGGACCATGAGAAGTATGCGAAAGAATTGGATAGAATTTTAAAAGATGATGGAGCGGCTATTTTTGTTGATGAAGCCACATTTTTTAACCCATTGTTCAAGTATATCTATGAAAAATTATTTGGTAAGGGACGGGTGGGCAGACGGCGAAAACGTTGGATTTTTAAAAGAAGGGGAGATGATTTCGAAAAACCTATCGACGAAGCTGATCTCACAAATTATGAGGGTCAGTTCGTGATTGAATTAATTCCTTGTA
>CAWWAX010000090.1:0-5992 GCA_963935005.1 uncultured bacterium
CTAAGATTTCGACAGTCGCTCTGATGACTACATCGCCTTCTGCAACTACATCCACAGTCTCCATTCCTTCTGGCCGTACAAGACCAAAAATAGTGAAATCATGGTTCAGGTTGTGATTGTCTACAAGGTTGACAAAAATCTGACCGTCTCCGGTATCTCTCCCCCGGGTGGAAGTGCCCACCGTTCCTCTCCAGTGTGCTAAAACTCCGATTTCATCTCTAGTATATTCGGGATGACCAGCATACTCATTAGCTCCTGGACTCAAACCTTGGATGACGAAGTTGCTGACCACTCTATGAAACGTTAAACCATTCAACCGACCACTCTCCGCCAAATTCTTAAATCTATATGCATGTGTAGGTGCTAGATTCGGCAACAGCCCAATCGGAATTTCTCCTCCCTGGGCCATGTGCAAAGTGACAACAGTATTTGCCATCTGATCTATCTCTATCGGAGAGGGCATGGGAAGCCGAGCCAGAATCTGAGGATCTGCATTCCAGTCGGTGCCCGTCCAACTTTTCAAGATTTCCGCAACTCTATTGGCCAACAGAACATCATAGTCCCGAAGGTATGGTTCCAAAAATTTCGCCTGGCCTGGCCCTCCAAATTCCCCTAGTCTTTCTAAGAGAGCCATTCTCGGATCACGATATGTCTGCTTCTGTTCCTGAGACATTCTCTTCAAAGATTCCACCAGTGGCTCAATAGCTTCCTGCGAATTGGGAGAACCTTCAAGTAGCCGCGCTACTGTCATAATCAGGAGGGGATCAGTGCTACTCAATTGAGCTATTAGAATAGAATCGGCATCATGACCTTTGATTCCAAATAAACCCTGCACTGCATGAACGAGCACGTTTGAGTCAGTGTCCCCCATTAGATCGAGGAGCACTTCTAGATTTCCCGTTATCGTAGCGACTCTAGCAACATAAGATCTAGCAAATGGACTCTGGTGGGAAATAAAATTTCCAATTAGGAAGTTTGCCTGTTCACTAGATACTTCAGCCATCGTAACCAATGCATGAGCGGCTCTGTGCCAACCATAAGGTTCCTGAGCAGAAGGATCTGAAATTAAAGAAGACAGCACAGCCGCAAATTCATCTCCCTCTGCACAAGCTCCACTCATCGAATTCAAAGCTGCCAAAGACACATGTAAGTTCTCATCTTCAACCTTGGACAGTAATAGCTGACATCCTTCCATCCCTCGGATTCGATTTGCATATGATTTAACTGCCTCGATTCGCACCATCGGTGAAGGATCGGATAGCCCACCCTCTATGACTTGAACATCTCCTACTAATTCTTCACTCATAGCCAACATAGCTATCCTCCGCACTCCCGAATCTGTATCCTTAGCCGCATGGATCAAGGCCTCAACCTTTACTTTTTCCAGAGAGGATAGTGCCAAAATTGCCACCCGCCGAATAGCTGCCCTAGATTCCCATACAGTCACCTGATCGTCACCATCGATCCCAGTAAACTCTAGCAGATCCTGTAGAAAGTTTACTACTCCAACAGGTGGTTCATTGGTGCCAAAATGCAATCCTCGGATCATTGACTCAAAACCCATGGCAACTCCAAGTACAACTGGCCGCTCCACCACCGAAATACCTTGTTCAGTCATGTTAAGTAAAGTATTGACGACAAGTTGAATTTTCCTCTGGTCCGACAAAGACAGGCGTCCCAAAGTTCGAGCTACAACCCCTTTCACCTCTGCATTCTCTTCAACTAGAAGATGTTCTAGAAGAGTGTCAGCCACCTCATCTCCGTCTCTCCGAAATACGGCTTGTCCTAAAGCATTCACAGCAGAGCGCCGCACCAACCAGTCCTTAGATTCCAAAGCTCTAGCAATCCTTGGAACATTCTCTTCCGACTCGAAGCGCCCCAACCCTTCAACGGCTAAACGCTGGAGAGCAAAGTCTGAACCATCTAGAGCTGAGATTATAGAAGAAATTCCATATTCTCCACGACTATCAATCTCATCAAAAACCGCTTGGTAGTGGCCATTATTTAATCCATCGCCACAACCTGACAACAGAAGCACCCCCAAAAGCATCAGTTTTGCCGACCTCTCTCCGCAATTCTTTATTGCAGGTAGCGCCTTCGTAATAACCGACTGGAAGAACATCTTCTCAAACTCCTCTGTCGGGTAACTCCAACTCTCCTTCACTACGGGCGATAACTGTAGCACAGCTCAAATCACCCGTCACGTTTACCGCAGTTCTCAACATGTCTAAGATACGGTCCACGCCCAAAATCAGAGCAATCCCAGCTTGTACATGTGCCCCTAAGCCAACCGAGTTGAGTACAATGATCAAAGTAATGATTCCTGCGCTAGGAACTCCAGCTGCACCTACAGAAGCTAACGTCGCTGTCATTACAACAATCAGCTGTTCTCCCACCCCTAAAGGTATTCCATAGATTTGAGCTATGAACATTACTGCCACAGCCTGATACAGAGCTGTTCCGTCCATATTAATCGTTGCCCCTAGAGGAAGAACGAAACTTGAAACAGACTTTGAAACTCCGAGGTTTTCTTCGGCAGTTTCCATAGTGAGTGGAAGTGTCGCACTGGAAGACGAAGTTGAAAAAGCTACTAACGGGACAGAAGACACTCTAGAATAAAATGTTCTTGGCTTTATTTTAGCAAAAAAACGCAACGCTACCTGGGTGGTGAACAGCACGTGTAACAATAGTCCTGCCACTACGACTAAAGCGTAGACAAGGAGGCTTCGTAACAGATCTAAACCAAACTGGGCTACAATGGGAGCGATCAATGCGAAAACAGCGACAGGCGCAAGTTTCATAATCCAATCTATAACCACCACAGAGGCACCGTTGATCCCTTCAAAAAATCCCAAGACAGCATCTCTCTGCTTAGATTCCAAAGTACTTATAGCTGCTCCGAATACAATGGTAAAAAATATCAATGCCAGTAGATCGAACTCTGCCGCTGCCTGCACTGGATTCCTAGGAATTATGTTCAATAGAGTCTCCACTACCCCGGGTGCATTTTCTGCAAGGTCGACTCTCCCTACCGCATCCTCCTCGAATCTAGAAGACAGTTCATTGCGCGTTGCTTCGTCGATACCGTTTCCAGGACGAACCAGATTGGATATACCTAAACCAATCGTGACTGCTACGGCCGTAGTAGTCATGTAGTAAGCGATTGTTTTCCCTCCAATCCTTCCTAGCTTTCTGAGATCCCCAAGAGAGGCCGTGCCTAGCATCAGACTAGCCACCACTAACGGGATGACTACCATTGTTATTCCCTGAATCCAAGCCGTACCTATAGGTTCTAGAGTCTGTAGTATATTTTTCAGCCAGTTGAGACTGAGCCAATTAGCTAATACACCAGTCAAGACTCCGCTCAATAGTCCAATCAAAATTTTGGTGGGTAATCCCATGGAGTTTTCCTATCTCAAAAATGTTTAGATATCGTGAACGCGAAAATAGAGGGTAGATATCCCCACAGACAAGACGCCGCCGACATCTCCAACCTATTCCATCGAATAATCTGTTCTGTGTTCAGCCGATCAGCCTGACCCTTTCCCGAAGATTAATGACAACGCATGTTGCCTATTTAGTAGCAATGTCAAAGGTTCCATTGAGAGAAAACATTCTACCATTATCAAAGAGGCACCAGTGAGCTCAGGAACATTAGCGGGACTAGCAAGCCTTCCAATTATTCTGGCAGGGATACTATTGGTGGGTTTTCGCACTCCAGCCAGGATTGCAATGCCACTTGTCTACGTAACTGCCGCTGGCATTGCTCTTTATTATTGGGACATGTCTTTGGCTAATGTTGCCGCATCATCAGTGGAAGGATTGTTTACTACTTTTGACCTACTGCTGATTATTTTTGGTGCCATCTTTCTGCTAAAGACACTGGAAAATTCGGGCGGCGTTTCAGCAATCCGAAGAAGTTTCAATAGTATCAGTGACGACAGGAGAATCCAGGTGGTCATTTTAGCTTGGCTTTTCGGATCATTCATAGAAGGAGCTTCTGGATTTGGAACTCCCGCTGCAGTAGCTGCTCCACTAATGGTGGCTATGGGATTCCCAGCAGCTGGCGCAGTGATGCTGGGGATGATGATCCAAAGTACCGCTGTGACTTTTGGAGCCGTCGGTACACCGGTCTTGGTCGGTGTCCAGGAGGGTGTGGCTAGCCCCGAATTCTTGGCTATTCTAACAGCTTCTGGAACCAGTATGGGTCAATATGTAAACGCAGTAGCCGTCCGGGCTGCCGTCATTCATGGAATCACTGGTACATTAATGCCGACGCTAATGGTGGTAATGATGACCCGTTTCTTTGGGTCTAACCGTTCATGGACTGAAGGATTATCGATTCTTCCGTTCACATTATTCGGTGGAATAGCTTTTACAGTCCCCTATGTTATGACCGCATGGATCCTCGGTCCAGAATTTCCTTCACTAGTAGGTGGGCTCGTAGGGTTAGCCATTGTTTCTTTTACAACCCGACGGGGATTCCTCGTGCCTGAAGATACTTGGGATTTTCCTGATCGTAAGAATTGGCCCTCAGATTGGAGTAGTGACCTAGACAAGAAATCAAATTCCGTAGGGGAACGAACACATATGTCATCTCCTAAAGCTTGGGCACCTTACTTGATATTAGCTTTCTTTCTAATCCTAAGTCGACTTCCTTCCCTTCCCGTTGGTACAGTCCTGAGAAGCCTTAGATTGGAGTGGACAGAAATACTAGGTACGTCCATTACCGCTGGAACCACACCGCTATACCTTCCTGGAACCATTATGATCGTAGTAGTTATCATAACAGCCTTCATGCATCGTATGGATTTAAAAGGCCTGAAGAGTGCATTTGTCGATTCTAGCAAAGTCCTTGCTGGAGCTGGATTTGTACTCGTATTTACGGTCCCTATGGTTAAAGTTTATATAAACTCGGGGATCAATGATTCTGGTTTTGCTTCGATGCCCCTTGCAATGGCAGATTGGGTTGCCACCACCGTAGGTGGTATCTGGCCATTATTTGCTGGCCTAACAGGAGCGTTGGGAGCATTCATCGCTGGCTCAAACACCGTAAGCAATCTAATGTTTGCCGCCTTCCAACATGAGGTCGCAGTTCGTCTATCTGTCTCGAGTGCGATGATAGTGGCACTCCAAGCTGTAGGTGCAGCAGCTGGTAACATGATTGCAATCCACAACGTTGTAGCCGCATCAGCAACCGTTGGGCTGTTAGGAAAAGAAGGGGCTACATTAAGAAAAACCATCCTTCCGACTATATATTACCTTCTAGTCGTTGGTTTATTAGGAATGATCGCGGTTTCCATCCTAAAAACTCCCGGACCTCTATAAAAAATATCCGAAATGTGGATGCCTATAGACTCACTGGATTAACTGAGAGTTATTTCCAGTATTCTTTTTAAGTTGCCTCACCAATCTCTTAAGTTGCCGAGTGTAGCTGGCGTGCTCGACTTCTAATTGATGTCTGTATGTCTTTTGGAAGCGGATTCCGCCACTGAGATCTTCAACTGGGTCACACTTATTTCGCTTGAGCCATTTACAGGAAGGGTCTTTCCCCCAAACCCCATTTAGATACAGAGCCGCAGCCCTACATTGCCAATGGACAATACCAAACTGCCCACTATCAGGCTGAACCATTCCCAAAACGAAAAGATTATCATATTCGGGATGAAAAATGTGCTTATAGAGACGTGGTATCCCTTCGGACCAATTTAGGTATTTTTCTTCCATGAAAGGAAACGTTGTCTTATAGCCAGTAGCCCATACAAGCAGATCTATTTCTTCACTCGAACCATCAACAAAATATACATTTCTTTCTTCCAATTTTTCAATATCAACCTTTGGTGTTATAGCGCCATGTCGCACAAAATATTGTAAAAGAGAATTCACAATTGGATGTGTTTCAAAAAGCCGGTGATCTGGTTTTGGGAGACCAAAATCCTCCTGTCTCCCTTGAGCAAGGAAAAGAGACAGATTTGCAATCCAGCGCTGAATT
>CAWWAX010000091.1:0-5984 GCA_963935005.1 uncultured bacterium
CTACACTGGTTCTCAGGTAGCCGCACAAATGGTTAAAATTGAACTATTAGCTACTCACGTTCCGGCATTTATAGGAGCCCATCAACCTCTATTGTGTGCGAAGTGTCTCAACCTATCTCCAGCTTCTATAAGAGTTTCTGATCGCTTGCAAAATGCGAATCTAACAAGAGATTTTCCCAGTTCGGCTGGAGAATGGAAACTCGACCCAGGAACAGGTGATACTTTGGCATCCCGTGCAAGTACCCTAGAAAAAACATCATCGGAGTCATCACTTAATTCAGAGAAATCTGCCAGTATATAGTAAGCCCCTTCGGGTTTGTTGCATGTAAAACCAGAGTCTTTCAATGCGGTATAGAGAATTTCCCTACGATCGCGGTAATCACTGATCATTGATGAATAATAGTCATCACCGAGTTCGTTGAGTCCAACTGCGCAAGCTTCTTGTAGGGGAGCAGGGGCACCAACTGTCAGAAAGTCGTGTACTTTTCGGATAGCCTTGGTGAGGTCTGGCGGTGCTATAATTGTGCCGATTCTCCAACCAGTGACACTAAAGGTCTTTGACAAACCACTAAGTGTTATAGTGCGATCTTTCATCCCATCCATTGTTGCCATTGGGATGTGTTTCCCCTCGTAGTAGATATGTTCATAAATTTCATCTGTAATAGCGAGCAGGTCGTGCTTGATGCACAGATGTGCAATGGCGTCCAGCTCTTCTTGATCCAACACTCTTCCAGTCGGATTGTTGGGAGTGTTAACTATAATTGCTCTGGTTCTATTGGTGATCAGGGAAGCCAAATGATCTGGATCAAGACGGAAGTCCGGACCTTCTAGAGTCAAGAAGACGGGCTTGGCTTGGCAGAGAATTGTATCGGGTCCATAATTTTCGTAAAAAGGTTGGAGAATTATCACTTCATCTCCGGGATTGATGACTCCCAACATGACGGAAGCCATGCCTTCGGTGCCTCCGCACGTCACTGTTATTTCCTGATCACCCTCTACATCCATCCCATACCATTTTTGGTATTTGTCAACCAAGGCATCTCTCATGGATGCTGTTCCCCATGTTACAGCATATTGGTTTATGTCAGCATTGATAGCATTGCAAGCCGCATCTTTTAAAAGTTGAGGGGCGGGGAAGTCAGGAAATCCTTGAGCCAGGTTTATGGCGTTGTGTTCCTTTGCCACACGGGTCATATCTCTGATTACTGATTCAGTGAAGGAGTGTGTTCGGAGAGCTGTACGTTGAGGTTTCATGACTAGTTCCTAAGTTGTCTCAATCGTTGCATTGAGAAATTGGTTTAGATTTTCCAGAAAAATGTTTACCTGACTGGATTCGGGCGATATTAGGAGATATGGTAACGATTCAGTTAAGATGATCAAGAAACAGTCATTGCAGGTATGACCATTTTTCAAAACGTAGTTAGGCTTGTTCGTTTGCTCCTCCTCAATAACTAATTAACACAAATAGATTTAGCCAGTAAAATATATGAAATATTCAAATATTAAAATGCTTCTTAAAGATTGCTTGAGATTTCTTGGACCCCCAATGGTCCTGAGACTCATGACGAACGTCATACAGAATTCTAGGTCTACGAGGACAATCGCCAACTGTATTATCAATGTGATACTTGTGCTCTGTATCAATGGATTATTGGGATTGGAGGCGAATGCTCAGTTGAGTTCAAAAGACCTGCGTGGATTTGTAATTCGCAGTGTCGGCCCTCGGATTCAATATGGGAGTGTCAAATCAATTGATTTCGACTTGGATTTGCCTTACAACATTTTCGGAGCTATGGCGGAGGCTGGGTTTTGGAGAGGACCTGTAGATATTTGGAGACAGGAAGGGAGCACTGGAGATTCTTGGGACAGACTAGGTGCTGGGCACGGGTCGGCCATTGTAACAAATTGGTCGAATCCTGAGAATAGTTATTTGGTTTACGCAAATGGCGGAATGGGTTTATCCAACAGAGAGAATGGAATAATAAAACGCATCGATCCTTGGGCTCCAGAGGGGGTTAGTTTGAGACATGCTACCAACCCTCCAGTATCTGTAGATCGTCAAGATTTTTCAGTAGTCTACTATGGTAGCCAATTTGTTCACAAGAGTGTGAATGGAGGCGTAAGCTGGCAAATTATCAGTGGCGATCTTACGAATGGGATTCTGTCCAACGGACAAATTGAGAGTTCCTCACCATCGCATCTATCAGAAAGTGGTCCCGCTATAACAAATCTGGTAGTCGATCCGCATGACTCTGAAGTGATCTGGGTAGCTACAGAAGACGGGAACTTGTATATAACACGTTCGGGTGGCGGGCAGTGGGAAAATAAGAAATCTAGGATTAGGGGACTCCCTAGGGCGTCTAGAGTTTCCCATGTTCATGTGTCTGCAGTTTCTGCTGGCACGACCTTTGTTGTATTTGAAAGTCTAGAATCTTCGGACAATCAAAACACATATATCTACACGACCGAAGACTATGGGAATAGATGGGATCGCATCTCAGAAAACAGAGATATTGCCGGGCCAGTAAATACACTCATTCAGGATAGCGTCGCTGAAGATCTGCTATTCGCAGGTGCAGAAGATGGTTTGTATGTATCGCTGAATAGAGGTGAAGATTGGATCAAATGGTCCGACAATCTCCCTGCAGTCCCCGTACAATCTCTAGTGGTACATCCTCGAGAACATGACTTAATTTTGGGTACGGATGGTCGGAGTGTTTTAGTCTTGGAAAATTTGATTCCATTAAGAGAGATGGTCAATAATCCTCAAATTTCCAGACTCGAAATGTTCGCATTCCAACAGAACGCAGCATACATACATGTCGACCGCTCAACAGTTGAATGGTCCTCGCAGAGGGATCTGCCGCATAATGGAGGACCCAGTCCGTATGGGAGTTCTTTCTACTATTGGATCAATAACCCACAATCGACCAGCCCAGTCAGTATCGAGATTTTAGACTTTGATAACAGAATTATTCGAACAGTCTTGGATTATCCCAGGAAGGGAGTGAATCACTTCGTTTGGGATCTACGTGAAGACCTTCCTGAGTATCTGCGGGGAATTGAGGAAAGGGAGAGGCGTAGTCGCTTTCAAGGAGCAGAGGTGCTTCCAGGAAGTTATATGGTCCGAGTCAAGCAGGATCTTAGAATCGTTGAGCAGGAGGTCGAGATTCTAGCAGACCCAAGAGACGGACTTCCATTGGTTGAGCGTATCACAAAATATCAGGCTATTAAGAAATATCTGACTATTGAAGAAAAAATCACAAAAATGGAGATCTGGGTCGATAGAGTAAGGCAGGGGATTAGTGAAACCATAGAATATCTGGCTGAAGAATCTGCTTCTACTGAACTGGATAAATTGAAATCGGATGCTTTAGTAATGAGAGATAAGCTGTTGCAAATCAGTGACTTTGCTGAGGTATATCAGTATCGTGAACAAGTCGGCAATATGTCCAGCTCTTACGATGCTCCCACCGAAGGGCAACGTCTTGATTTGTTAAGGATAGAAGAGGCTTCTGAGGCACTTTTCCAGAGGTTAGAGGCTTTTAGTTATTTGGACTTGGGACCGTACACCGAAAGACTGAAGGCAGCCGGTGTAGGACCTTTGTTTTTTCTTGGTTTTATGTCGATAGGGTAGAGCAAGTGATTGTTCGGCCAAAGTCGGTGTGCAATTATTCTTAGCCACAAACTACTTCAGTCGTGGCAATTTTGATCTTAAAGATGAGGGGGTTATGAATGGCTGCCCACTACAGAGTACGGCCTGTTTTCTGCATAAGTATGATCTTTTTCCTTTGTTTTCCTTTTCCAGTCGTTGGGCAATACGATTCGAACCATTTTTCGGAGATTAGAGGTCGGTCGATTGGTCCGGCAGGAATGAGTGGTCGGGTTAGCTCTATCGACGTTGTACCAGGAAACCCCAACATCATCTTTGTGGGCGCGGCCACAGGGGGCGTATGGAGGTCAAAAGACGGAGGCCTGGAATGGAAGCCAGTCTTCGACGAACAAACTTATCTTGGCATCGGTGCAGTTGCGGTATCGCCAGTAAATCCTGACCTAGTCTGGGTCGGGACGGGGGAGGGCAATCCAAGAAATAGCGCTGGTGTAGGCAATGGAATTTTTAGATCAATAGATGGAGGAGACACCTGGGTTCATGTCGGCCTGGAAGGTTCGGAAAGAATCGACAAGATCATTCCACATCCAGCTGAAGCTAATGTTGCGTATGCGGCTGTTATGGGTCCAGCCTGGAGTGATGGGGAAGTGAGAGGAGTTTACAGGACAGAGGATTTAGGAGAAACCTGGCAAAGAATTTTGTATTCTAATCCGAGGACTGGCGCTGCCGATTTAGCGATTGACCCACTAAATCCCGAGAAGATTTTCGCCGCGATGTGGGAGTTTAGGAGATGGCCTTGGTATTTCGAGTCGGGTGGAGATGGGAGTGGTCTACATATCTCACATGACGGTGGTGATACGTGGCGAAAAATTAACGAACAAGACGGTTTCCCTGCAGGTGAACTGGGACGAATAGGGCTGGCTGTATCTCCGTCTAATTCAGAGGTAGTGTATGCCTTAGTGGAAGCCACTCAAAGTGAGCTACTGAGGTCCGATGATGGAGGTGACACATGGGTAACTATAAGTGATGAACCTGGTATAGCTCCGCGGCCGTTCTATTATGCTGACCTGCGCATAGATCCGCTAAATGAGAATAGAATCTATTCTCTTCATGGCAGCATAGAAGTCAGTGAAGATCAAGGACGGAGTTTTCGAACGGTTGTTCCTAGTAGCCTAATACATGGGGATGTCCAAGAGTTGTGGATTAGTCCTGATGACGGAAAAAATATGATTATGGGCAATGATGGAGGTATGGCTTTCACGAGTGATGGCGGAGCACATTGGAGGTTCGTTGAGAACTTAACCCTGGCTCAGTTTTACCATATCAGTCTGGATGATGCTACTCCTTATAATGTCTACGGAGGCTTGCAGGATAACGGCAGCTGGTTCGGTCCTAACACTGTCTGGGAAAATAGGGGTATAATGAACTTGCATTGGCGTCGTGTTGGTCCTGGAGACGGGTTTTCGGTCTTCTCTGACAAAACAGATGATCGCTATGGTTATTCGACAATGCAGGGAGGAAGATTAGTTCGATTTGATAAGGTGACTGGTCAGAGGGTCGCCATTCAACCAGTACATCCTGACAAGATGGCGCTGAGATTCAATTGGAATGCCGCACTCAATGTTGATCCCCTGGATCCTACTGTTCTTTACCTTGGAAGCCAGTTCGTTCATCGAACTCGAGATCATGGAGAAACATGGGAGATTATTTCACCAGACCTAACTACGGATGAACCCGAGAAGCAACTTTACTACAGAAGTGGGGGTTTGACTTTAGACACCAGTGGCGCTGAGTCCCATACATCAATCTTGTCCATCTCTCCGAGTCCTTTAAGGGAAGGTCTAATTTGGGTATCGACCGATGACGGGAACGTTCAAGTGACAGGGGATGACGGAGCGACGTGGAGTAATGTAGGGGAAGGTATACCAGATGTTCCTGCAGGTACTTGGGCCTCTCACGTAGAGCCTTCATATCATGATGAGAATGTGGCTTATGTGGTCTTGGAGGACCACCGAAGAGGGAATTGGACTCCATACGTTTATAAAACAGAAGATCTAGGAAAAACCTGGAAAAACATAGCAAGTAACGAGATAGGGAGTTTTGTTCATGTGATACGTGAGGATCCGATTGAGCCTGGCCTATTATACATTGGTACAGAGTTTGGAGTGCGAGTAAGCGTTGATGGGGGAGATTCATGGATGAAATGGAACCACGGTGTGCCAGCCGCTCCCGTCAGAGATCTCCGGATCCACCCCAGGGATCACGATTTAGTGGTAGGAACGCACGGCAGGGGTATCTACATAGTAGATGACATTCGTCCTTTGCGGGAAGCTGCTAAAGGTCCATCTCTTCTCGAGGAGGAATTGCGAGTGTT
>CAWWAX010000092.1:0-5826 GCA_963935005.1 uncultured bacterium
AGATATATTTTGTCATCTGAAAAATATCTTTTAGATAGATTATTTCATCCTTATTGATCTTACTTTGCCAAAACTGAAGAATAGCTGAATGAATAAAGAATCCCAGTTGAAGGTCGATGATTTGTCCAGTAGAATCTCAGACCTTTGGGGGTATCTTTGACATCTCCGACAAAGAGAATGAATTGCTCGGACACGAAAAGAAAATGGCAGACGAAGGCTTCTGGGATAGCCAGGAACGAGCCCGAGAGACAATATCTGCATCAAATATTCTAAAGAGTTGGATTAACCCTTGGAGAGAAATTGATTCGAAGTTACTAGAATTGCGTGAGCTGGGAGAATTGATCGATGCGAATGAGGACGAAGAATTACATTGCGAATGGGTCAGAGAACTGGAATTCCTTGAGGCTAAAATAGGAACGCTTGAGCTAAAAACAATGCTCCAAGGTGAGGATGACCATAGGGATGCCCTACTCACGGTCCACCCGGGTGCTGGAGGTCTGGAATCTCAAGATTGGGCTGAAATGCTGGTTCGAATGTATAGAAAATGGGGTGAACAGAATGGGTTCACCATAAATGTTTTGGATTATCAACCCGGTGAAGAAGCTGGAATAAAGAGTGCTACGATTGAATTTTCAGGCCCTAGTGCTTATGGGTACCTTAAGTCGGAAAAGGGAGTTCATCGACTTGTGAGGATCTCTCCCTTCGATGCACAATCTCGTAGGCACACTTCTTTTGCAAGTGTGTTTGTATACCCGAAAATTGATGAAAGCATAGAGATAGAAGTGGACGATTCTGATCTAAGGATTGACACTTTTAGAGCCTCTGGGGCAGGCGGACAACATGTGAATAAAACTGATTCGGCCATTAGGATAACTCATATTCCCACCGGAATTGTGGTCGGTTGCCAACAGGAACGATCTCAGCATAAAAATCGTGCCACTGCGATGAAGATGTTAAAATCTGCCCTGTACGAGCATGAAATGAGTTTAAAGGAAGAAAAAAGAGCAGAAGTTGAAGCTACGAAGACCGACATCCAATTCGGTCATCAAATAAGATCCTATGTCTTTCAGCCGTACACCATGGTTAATGATCATCGAACCGAAATTAAAGTTGGAGATGTCCAAAAGGTTATGGACGGTGATTTGAATGAATTCATTGAAGCGTACTTGAAACAATTTTCCTCAGGAAACTAGGTGGAATAAAAAATGGACGACGAGTGGAACCAATTACGACGACAGCGCCAAGAAAAAATCGAAAAATTGAGAGGGTTGGGAATAGAGCTTTACGCATATAATTACCCTCAGAACCATACTGCGAAAGAAGTTGTAGATCTCCTGGACCAGAGAGATGTTGACATTGATAGCGATGAAGAGGGAGATCTTCCTGTTTCTATAGCTGGCCGTTTACTTAGTATACGAGGACATGGTAAGAGTAGCTTTGCACATGTCGAGGATAGAACTGGAAAAATCCAAATTTATTTCAAATTGGATATACTAGGTAAAGAGAAATTTGAGGCTGTTGATCTCCTGGATTTGGGAGATTGGTTGGGGATCAGTGGGTTGATTTTTAGAACTCGCACTGGTGAAGTAACGGTGCAGGTTAAAGAGTGGACATTACTGAGCAAATCTGTTCGTCAACTCCCTCTGGGGAAGACCCAGGATGATGAGGATTCTTCGAATAATGTTTATGGTGGGTTTTCCAATGTGGAGATGAGGTATAGGCAGAGATATGCGGACCTTGCCGTTAATCCTGAAGTCCGAGAAGTCTTTCGGACCAGAACCAAAATTGTATCGACTCTGAGAAAATTTCTTGACGATAGAGACTTTTTAGAAGTAGAGACCCCAGTTTTACAACCGATTTATGGTGGTGCCGCGGCTCGCCCTTTTGTAACGAAACACAATAGCCTAGACAGAACTTTGTATTTGAGAATAGCAGACGAGTTGTACCTAAAGCGCTTGATAGTCGGCGGACTAGGCAGGGTTTATGAGATATCTAAAGATTTCAGGAACGAAGGTATTGATCGATTTCATAATCCTGAATTTACTATGCTGGAATTTTATCAGGCTTTCACGGACTATAATGAGTTGATGTCTTTTACTGAATCAATGCTGGCAACGGTCGTTGGGGAAATTAAAGGTAGCCTGGAGACGGAGTATCAGAATCAGACTCTTAGTTTCGAGCCTCCTTTTGCGAGGCTTGCGATGCTACCAGCAGTCTCAGAAGCTGTTGGAGAGGATGTTGCTGACCTTTCGGCTTCCCAATTGCTTGAAATTGCTCGACGTAAAGGGGTGGATGTCTCGGAGCAGTGGGGATGGGGCAAGTTGTTAGATAAATGTTTCGGTGATTTGGTCCAACCTGGTTTAATCCAACCAACTTTCGTGATCGATCATCCTAGTGAGATCAGTCCACTAGCGAAGGCGCATCGTCAGTCTGGACGACTTACAGAACGGTTTGAACTGTTCGTCGCAGGGGAAGAGATAGCGAATGCTTTTTCCGAATTGAACGACCCAGGCGAACAGAGGGCCAGATTTGAAGATCAGGAACGAATGAAGAAAAAAGGCGACGAAGAAACCCATCCGATCGACGAAGATTACATCCGCGCACTCGAATATGGGATGCCTCCGACTGGAGGTCTGGGAATGGGTGTCGACCGGCTCACGATGTTAATTACTAATCAGTCTTCAATAAGAGACGTTATTTTATTCCCCGTATTAAGGGATTGATGAGCGTGTTGAGGTTCTCTCCTATCAGGCTGGAAACTTACGTTGCCCGTAGATACTTGGCGTCGAGTTCTGGTGGGATGTTGTTTTCTCTTATTACCTGGATTGCCCTTGGAGGAGTGACGGTGGGAGTAGCAGCTCTGATCGTTGTAATCGGTGTAATGTCAGGAATGCAGCGGGATCTTTTAGATAAAATCTTGGACTCTTCACCCCACGTCCTTGTACTGCAGGATGGTAGTGCTCTGAGAATGGACAATTGGGAGCGGGTAACAGGGGACATTAAAACCGTTGATGGCGTAGTGGGCGTCTCACCTTTTGTATTGAGCCAAGTAAGTGTGTTGAGGGGCGCATATTCACAACCAGCAGATATGTACGGAGTTGCACCTTCGATGGAGGGTGATCCGGTGACTGAAATGGAAGCTCGAATCAGAGATGGGATTCATGATTTGGGGCCCACTGAATCCGGACTTCCCGCCGTATTGATGGGGAGCAGGCTGGCCGCGAGAATGCAATTATTGCGTGGTGACACGGTAACTCTTATTGCATTTGAAAATATTTCTATTGGTCCAATGGGGATCCCTAGCCCTAGTATGCGCCAATATCAAGTTAGCGGGACCTTCACAACTGGAATGTACGATTACGATACAAAAAATATTTACGTAACCTTAAGTGCTTCTCAGGAGCAACTGGGAATTAAGGGAAAAAACCAAGTATCTGGATTAAGTGTGAGTACGATAGACCCGGATGAGGCCGGAGTCATCGCAGGACGGATCCAATCTGAACTGGGCAACGAGTTTTCAGCAATTAGTTGGAGTGCGACTAACGCGGCACTTTTCTCGGCTCTAAAGTTAGAAAAGCTAGCGATGGGCCTGATTTTATTTTTGATAGTTGTAGTAGCGGCTTTCAATATTGTGAGCACCCTAGTTATGGTTGTAGTTGATAAGACCCGGGAGATTGGAATTTTAAAAGCGATGGGTGTTTCTAACCAAACCATAATGAGAATATTTATGCTGCAAGGCGTTGGGATAGGAATTTTAGGTACAATCTTCGGACTAATTTTGGGTGTGGCCACTTCGCTCATGTTAAATCGATATGAAATCATCAAGATTCCAGCAGAAGTTTACTTTGTCGACAAATTGCCACTAGCATTAAATATGATTGACGTAGGAACAATTGTGATCGGAAGTATAGTAGTGTCTTTCCTTGCTACGGTGTTTCCTGCTGTGCGGGCTTCCCAATTGGAACCGGTGGAGGCAATTCGCCATGAATAATGGTTCTGAATCAGTATTATTATCCGGCCTTGATTTGACGAAGAGCTTTAGAGGGGGCGATGGCAGTGAAGTTCTAGTGCTGGATCAATTGTCTATAGAGATTATGAGACATGAAGTCATTGCAATAGTAGGAAGTAGCGGGGCCGGTAAATCCACACTACTGCAAATACTTGGTGGCCTGGATCGTCCAACGAGTGGAGCCATTTCCTTTGAAGGAGAATCCCTCGAGGGCATTGACGCCAAGAGACTGGCGAAAATTCGAAATCGGCATATTGGCTTTGTTTTCCAATTTCATCATTTATTGAAAGATTTTAATGCTTTGGAAAACGTGATGATGCCAAGAATAATAGGTGGGCTTCCTTCGGCTGAGTCCACGGCAGAGGAGCTGTTGGCGCAAGTAGGTCTCGAAAATCGTATGAAACATAGGCCTTCAGAGCTTTCTGGAGGAGAACAGCAGAGAGTGGCGGTTGCTAGAGCGTTATGCAATGAGCCGAAATTACTGCTGGCTGATGAACCCTCTGGGAATTTGGATAAACAGACAAGTGACGAACTGCATAGCCTCTTGTTCCAGTTGAGAGAGTCGTGCGACTTGACTATGGTGATTGTTACTCACAGCAAGAAGCTCGCGGGGATGGCTGATAGGGTTGTGGAACTTAGAGACGGAAAATTGTGGAATTTAGAAAAAGGAACAAATAGTGTTAGGTAAACACCCTGCCACAATGTGCGATTTATGTAATGCAAGCAAAGCGATAGTCCATGTCACACAGATTACTGAAGAAAAAATAATTACATCACATTTCTGTAAAGAATGCGCCAACAGTAAAGGAGTCTCTCATACTGACAAATCGATCAAATCCTCCCTACATGATTTCCTGAAAGAATTAGCCAATGAAGTTGACCACGTTGTAGAATCGGGCACTGAAAAGGGTTGTTCCTTCTGTGGGTTGAAATTGGCGGAGTTTCGAAGAACTGGTCGACTAGGATGCTCTCATTGCTACTCCGACTTCGATGCGTATCTTAGAAAAATCCTCAAAAAAATTCATGGGAGCACACAGCATACAGGAAAAGTGTACCTCCCGCCCAACCCTAGCTCTTATGAGTTAGAGCAGAAAGTGAAATTTTTAAAAAATGGAATGAGTAGAGCCGTTACAAAAGAAGAATTCGAAAAGGCGGCCATGCTTCGAGACGAAATTGTTAGAATGGAATCACAAACTAGTAATGACCAATAATCGATGAATACCATTCCACCTGTAGGATTAGATTGGATAGATGGTTCAGGAGATTGCTCTGACATAGTAATCTCGACGAGAGTGCGACTGGCCAGGAATCTGCAGGGAAGTCGCTTCGGAGTTCAGTATACAGACAAAGATCGAGAAGCTGTAAGCATTAGAGTGCAAGCTGCTACAAGAGAGCACACTTCGTTGGAAGAAAGTGTATTTTTGGATTTAGTGTCAATAAACCGATTGCAACAACGGATCCTTTTAGAGAAACGGTTGGTATCAACAGAACTCATCGGGGAAGAAGAATCTGGACCAGCAAAAGGTTCCGCGCTGATTTTGGGGCCAAGAGACTGTTCGAGCATAATGGTTAATGAGGAAGATCATCTCAGGATACAGACAATGTTCTCGGGCTTGCAACTCAAAAAGGCCTGGAGCCTCGCTGATGAAATGGATGAAAAGTTGGGCGACGTGCTGCCATTTGCCTATCATAATGAGTTTGGATTCCTTACTAGTTGTCCGACAAATGTAGGAAGTGGTTTGAGAGCCTCAGTCCTAGTACATTTACCAGGCCTGGTACTCACCAATGAGATCGGAAAAGTTTTGGCGGGTCTTGGG
>CAWWAX010000093.1:0-5797 GCA_963935005.1 uncultured bacterium
TTCTAATGGATCTAATAAATAAATTTCAACTATTGACCCTCGCGTTCCTTCTTTTAGGGTATATCCTGAGAGTGCTTTGCGATAGGCTCCTGTTGTGTCATCTAAAATATATGATCCATATATAGGAAATCCATCAGCTGCAAAACCAATAAATGGAGAGCCTTCTCCCGACGGGCTGTCATCGAACATAGCATTAGGATTGCCATGATAGTGATAACTTCCATCAGGCTGAACATGTGCATTATGGATATCTACTCCAAACATGGATGTGTACTCAAGTGGGACTAGATTCCATTGAGCTGATTGACCACATCCAGCTGCTATGTTCCCGTCTGAATTAGCATTAGGGCTTGATGGTGAATAACATCCAGCACTTTTTAAATCAACAACTACTCCATTAAGCATTAATGCATCCCATGCGCCACGTTGAATTTCTGTATTCTGAGAAGCCGCTTCTGGGAATCTCTTTACTTTAAAGGTTCCGTCTCTTTCCATTACATTAGATGCAAAATTTGCTGATGAATCATTGAAGTCATGATTGGGAATATTGTCACTGTATATATCACAATATTCTTCATAAGCCTCAATATTTACATATCCTTCAAAATCTATAGCCCTAGTTAAATCTCTTACACTAGATTTATAGTTTTCATCATAATCAGCGCAATCACTGCTTCTATTAGAAAAAATATTATTGGTTATATCTATCCTGGAAATCACTCCGGTTACTTGAACTGATGCACTACCAGAAGTTGCATTACTTGCTGAACAATTCAAAGTAAAAGTATTGCTTCCTTCTTTGTTAATATTTACTTCTTCATTGCCAGACACTGTTTTACTGCCTGACCAGTCACCAGTTGCTGAACAGGTCTGAGCATTAGTTGATGACCATGTTAAGGTGATGAGAGAACCCACTTCTAATTCATTGGTGCTTGCAGATAGCGATACAGTTATCGATGTTACAGGTTCAGTAATGGGGTCACTAGAACCTCCTCCACCTCCTCCGCATGCTACAAGAATAGTCAGTAGAATGATTAAATATCCGTAATTTTCTTTCATATGTCTATCTTATTATTAATTATGATTATTTTATAGACTTGGAATTTAAGAAAAAGTTTCTTTCTTTTCTGATTCTTGCTCAACCGAGAAATCTATATTTGTTCAACTGTGACAGAAGAGTCTTGCTGGGTGAAGTTTCCAACCTTTTTTATTGAATAGAATAAATGGATTAGGGTTCTAATATCAAAGTTTATATTCTCCACCTTTTTCTAAAGCTGCCTTATATGCTGTTCTCGGCGAAACTTGTGCCGAAGCTTTTGAACTCGACTGGCGTAGGGCGAACAACTAGCTGATGGTAAGTAATCCCCTAACTAGTAACACTTGATAGCTAACAGGGAATACTTCTACAGGGTCTATCTATTTGTATGGCACTCCCCAGTACCCCACACCCCCCTTGTTTGAGTGCGTCAGCACGAGAATATATAAACAGTATTTTGCACATTAGATCAGCACCGTATACTGAATAGACACCTGAAGGAGGAGCTATGAAAAAGATACTGATGTGGGTAGTGGCTCTGATGGCTTTGGGATCAGTGAATGCTTCTGGGCAAGAGGTGACTATTGAAGCAAAAGCAAAAGTCACAGAAGAAGTTCGGGCTATTCAGACTTATCCCTTTTCAAATCCGAATCCGGTACCCATGCTGACCGAAGATTCGCGCTTATATCCGTATCATAAATTTGAGGGGTATGCGCACGAAAGTCAAAGAAAGGAATGGAAGGTAGTAAAACTCGAAAATGAGTGGATTGAACTCTGGATACTGCCTGAGGTCGGAGGGAAAATTTGGGGAGCAAGGGTCAAAAAGACTGGAAACGAGTTCATCTATCGAAATGAAGTGATGAAATTTCGCAACATCGCATTGCGAGGCCCGTGGACTTCCGGAGGAATCGAATTCAATTTCGGAGTTATTGGTCATGCTCCTAGCACGGCGTCGCCAGTTGATTACATCACTAGAGAAAATGACGACGGTAGCGTAAGCGTAATTGTGGGAGCCATGGATTTGCCCTCTCGGACTCACTGGAGAGTCGAAGTTAGATTGCCCTCGGACAGAGCTTATTTCGAAACTAGAGTTCTGTGGAGGAACCCGACAACGCAGGAACAAGCTTACTATAATTGGATGACCGCTGCGGCGTTTGCACAAGATGATCTCGTTATGACTATTCCTGGGAACGCTTACTTGGGGCACCCTGGAGAAAGATATGACTGGCCAATAGATGACCAGGGAATATTATTGTCCTCCTATAGAGAGAACGCTTTTGGAGGGAACAAATCTTTCCATGTAGTAGGTGAAATGGCTGACTTTTTTGGAGGCTACTACAAGAGCGATGGCTATGGGTTTGGGCACTGGTCGAAATATGGGGATATGCCTGGTCAAAAACTTTGGCTTTGGGCATTGTCAGAGCAGGGAGGAATATGGGAGGATTTACTGACCGATTCGGACGGACAGTATGTTGAGTTCCAGGCAGGTCGCCTCTTAGTTCAATACTCACCAAACGGTGATGTGAACCCGATTTCCCAAGTCGGATTTGACCCTGGTGCCACAGATCGTTGGGTGGAGACGTGGTTTCCGCTTGAAGAGCTTCAGGGACTAACTCAGGCATCCAGAGACGGAGCTATGTTCGTCGAGGTCAACGAAGATGAAATTCTGATCCGCACCCACTCATTCGCGTCTATAGAAGACACCCTCAAAGTTTTTGTGAATGACGATCTGATCCTCGTGAGCCCTGAGTCGATGGAACCTTTACAGGTGATAGCTCATACATTTAGCAGGGGAGAGCTTGATCTACAGACCCTCGACCCTCTGGGTTCGAATAAGATTACCGTCAAGTGGCCGACTTTGCGCCTCGAGCACGTAGTTAAGGGTGAGGACTCATTCCTTTCTAAACCATTTACGACTGATTTGACGTCAATTAACGAGGCACCAGACGTAGATAGAGAGGTGCTAGCTGGAATGCAGCTATTGAAAGGCCGAGAACTCCCAGAAGCTAGAGTGCGACTAGAAGCGGCGCTTGAGTTGGAGGAGTGGAACAGAAAGGCTTTGCTAGGTATGGCAGATATAGAGTTTAGGCGCGGCAGGTACGATGAAGGTCTAATCTTTGCAGAGAGACTGCTTCAGTTGGATGCGTATGATTTTGATGCAAATTTTATAGCAGGGAAGCTATACAGAGCGAAAGGAGATATCATAAATGCTACCGAAGCATTCGGCTGGGCTGCACGTTCAATGGCATACCGGAGTGTTTCCTATCTGCAGCTTGCGGAACTCTCCTTTGTGGAAAGAGACTGGATTGAAGCAGAGAATTACGTCTCTTTGTCACTAGACTATGATGCTTACAATCTCTCGGCACTTAATTTGTGGGCAGCTCTAAAGCGAATAACGGAATCTCTGAGCGAATGGAACGAAATTATTGATCGAGCGTTTACTATAGATGCCCTCAATCACCCAGCAGCTGTGGAAAGATATCTACTAGCTGTTCATAGTGGTTCCCCTGTAGGTGAACAAATCACTGAGCTAATGCAAAACATAAGTAGCGAATACCCAGAACAAACAATATTAGAAATAGTGATAGACTATATACGTATTGGAAGGACTGTGGATGCTTTGGTTATTCTCGATGGAATTAAGACAGAACTAGATTCTCCTCTTTTAGAGTTGTGGCGATCATACCTGAATCAAGATGCAAATGAACTAGAACAAGGTATTGATCCTAGCTTTGTCTTCCCTTACCGAAGGGAGTCAATTGAGGTCCTCCAGTGGGCAGTCGCCGAGAGTGAGCATTGGTCTTGGGGGTATTTGTTAAGTTTAAACCTTTGGGCCAGGGATAGAACTACCGAGGCCGCGAAATTGCTAATCGATCTAGAAGAAACTCCAACTTATGCCCCCGTATTCATTTCTAGAGCTCTAATTAAACCTTTGGTCGAAGATCAAGAGTTGGCTACAAAGATCAATGAAGAAATGGACTTAGGGAGAGCAGTCAGTTATGGAGCACAGGAACGAGTTACCCACATGGAGTTGATAAAATATCTTCGAAGCAGTGGTCGGTGGGGAGATGCAGTGTTGGCAAACATTAACGCAAGGAGTTACTTCCCTAATGATTTTGACTTAGAACTGCTTCATGCCAGTTCTTTGAATGAGTTGGGAGACTACGCCACTGCTCTAAAGATCTTGGATCAGATACAAGTCCTGCCCTCTGAAATGTCCTCTGAGAGTCATGAAATTTTTGCTACAGCTAATTTACTGGCTGGACTCGAAGCACTGGCTGAAACAAAAATTGAGGAAGCTCTCGAATATTTTGAAACTTCTACTACCTGGCCAGAACATCTGGGGCTAGGGCGGCCTTCCGAACCGGAAGAAAGACTGGCGAATTTCTTAAGGTCCAGGGCACTTAGGATGCTTGGAAGAAATCAAGAGGCACAGATAGCACTTATATCTGTCATCGACCAAACTCCTAATTCATTGGTAGAGCAGGGTATTACCGAGGGGGGTATAGATATAATTTCTGCTAGAGCGTTTATTGATTTAAAAAAATTCGACCAGTTGGCAGTTCACCAAGAGTTTGTAGGGCCTAGGTCTGAAGTACTGAATAGAGCTACTGAGCTAGTTGCTAAAGGGAAACATCCCAGTCAAGCTATAGTGGAAGCAGTAACTAGTTTGGTGAGTGGGGTGGTGGATGTCGAAGAGAAAATATTATATGCAGCTTCGATTTTAGGAGTATGCCGATGATAACCTTAGGGGCACCCTGGCTTTTTACTTTAGATTCGCACTGGACGCAGGTTTCTGCCCCCTGCTTCACCTGGTAATGTTTCTAGAAACAGTGGGCTTCTAAACCAACAACTGAGCAAGATTTAATGCTTGCCAGCTCAGCTTCGATGATTGCGACCGATTCAGCTGCCTGCTTCAATAAATCTATATCCGTTCTTTTGTTACTTAGGATATCATCCACAAAAGAACGGATTTCAAATTCATAGCCCATTCCTTCATCTAGCTTTATGATTTCAGGTTCACAGCCTGATCGAAACAATCTGAGTGTTTCTTCGTTATCCAACAGATAACAAGCGGTCGCGCTTTCGAAATTTGCTATGTACGACATGTTGAATCCATAGCCTTCTTGCATTGTCCATGTTCCCTCAGCAGTTACCAGGGGGGTATTCTGAGGCTGGTCATAAATATACTGAGTAGCCACATGGTCGATACCCCCACTTGGCCCTTTATAGCCCTGACTGAAAACCGCCCTTGGCATTCCAAAACAATGATTAATAAAGTCAGTGTCATGAATATGAAGGTCCAACAGAGCCCCTCCGCATTCATCATCACTGGAATAAAATGTTCCTGACGGATGGCTGGTTTGGCGCTTACAAGTCAAAGAAAGACAGTCGCCATACTCCCTGCTGTCTATAATTTCTTTCAGCCAAACCCAAGCAGGCCAGTAACGAAGGCACATTGCCACCATAACATTAGAAGAGGAATTAGTTGCCAATTGAACTATTTGTTTTGCTTCATCATAAGTTCGTGCTAACGGCTTCTCTACCAATACATGTTTGCCTTTAGCCAAGGCCGCTTCAACAAGAATGAAGTGTAGGTTTGTTCCAACGCAAATGTCGACCAGCTCAATGTCTGGGTCGTCAATCAAGTCCATCCCGTCAAGATATTGCTTGGTTTCAAGCCCTGTAACATTACCCTGGGCTTGGCCGCCAATGTTGCCTTCGGCCCTGCTAGAACCATCAAGCCTACTTTTTTTTAAA
>CAWWAX010000094.1:0-5621 GCA_963935005.1 uncultured bacterium
AAGCACTAGACGGAGTCGATCTTGAGATCGACGCCGGAGAATTTGTGGCTGTGATGGGACCCTCGGGAAGTGGTAAATCTACATTTATGAATCTGATAGGGTGTTTGGATACTCCGACAACTGGAAACTATTGGTTGAATGGAAGTCGAGTTAGTAACCTGAGTGAAGACGAACTCGCTCGAGTACGAAATCAAGAAATAGGATTTGTGTTTCAGACTTTCAATCTGCTGCCACGCGCTACAGCTCTCCATAATGTGGAACTCCCTTTGATTTATGCAGGTGTTGGAGTCAAAGAGAGAAGACAGAGAGCAGAAGACAAGCTGTCACTAGTTGGATTGGGTGATAGGATGGATCATCGTCCTCCAGAGCTTTCAGGAGGACAGCGACAAAGAGTTGCTGTAGCAAGAGCACTTGTTAATGAGCCTGCGTTGCTACTGGCGGATGAGCCTACGGGTAATCTGGACTCCACTACGAGTAAGGACATAATGAAGGTGTTCGTAGATCTGAACGCACAAGGGCAAACAATAGTCATTGTAACTCACGAAAATGATATTGCGGGGTATGCTGAGCGCCAGGTCCATTTGCATGATGGTTTGGTAGCCAAAGATTTCCTCAACAACGAGGAGAGGAGTTGATATGAATGTGACGCAGATCAGTAGATCGTTTGTCTTGTTAGCTAGTTCGGTCTGGGGGCTCTCCTGCAGTGATACCGAAGCTAACAATGCACCTACTTACGATACGGTGGTTGTCATCGAAGGTGATCTTAGTATAACGGTAGAGGCTACAGGAAGCGTGGAGCCCATCCGTAAGGTAGAGGTGACATCTAAGGCCTCTGGAGAAGTGCTTGGAATGCTTGTGGATGTTGGAGACGAAGTAGGTATTGGAGCTCTTCTTGCACGCATCGATCCCAGGGATGTTCAAAATGGTTTCGACCAGGCCAAGGCCGATCTAGAGGTGGCTCAAGCAAGGCTTGATATCTCAGGAGCCCAAAAAGTGCGCTCGGAAGAGTTGCTTTCCTCAGGTGTGATTTCCTTGCAAGAACATGAGACTAATAATTTGGACTATGCCAATGCGCAGGCCAATTTGATAAAAGCTGAGACCAACTATGAACTGAACGAACTGCGTCTCAGTGATGTTACCATTCGAGCTCCTTCAGCTGGGACAATCTTAGAGAAAAATGTGGAGGAAGGACAAGTTATACAATCAGCATCTCAAAATGTATCGGGTGGTACAACCCTAGTTATTATGGCTGATTTAGGACTTATGCAGGTTCGCACCCTTGTTGATGAAACTGATATGGGAGAGATAAGTAGTGGAATGGCTACCAGTGTTACCGTGGAGGCATATCCAGGCAGGCCATTCGTTGGACTGGTAGAAAAAGTGGAACCGCAGGCGGTTGTCGAACAGAGTGTGACTATGTTTCCAGTGATTGTGCAATTAAACAATAGATCTGGATTGCTCAAACCTGGCATGAACGCAGAAGTTGAGATTTTGATTGATGAAGCCCCAGGGGTTCTACTCATTCCTAATAATGCTGTAGTGACTCTGCGAGATGCGACTGCTGCAGCGTCAGTACTGGGACTGGATCCTCAGACTATCGATATACGCTCATTGTTTCCAAATGGTGCTGGTCGAGGTGGTGTCAGAGAACAAATGACACCAAGAGAAGGTGGCGCTCGTACTGAAAACTCAGATGCAGAAACAGGAAATACTAGTAGGCCGAGGGCCCCTATGGCCGCAGAAGCAGATTCTTTGAGATCAAAAGTCCAAAGAGGGGAGATTTCGCAAGACTCTGCTAGGGCGTTGATTGTTAGTATGCGTCGGGGGCAAGAGAGAGTGGCACAAAATCCTGAACCTGCAGAAATACCAGGATCCATCAGTGAACCAAGGCAAAGTGTAGCTTCTAGCCGACCGGGAATTGTTTTCAAGATTCTAACCGACGGTTCCATTGAACCACAGTTGGTGCAACTCGGACTGAATGATTGGGATTTTACACAAGTTGTGTCTGGACTGAACGTTGGGGATCAACTAGCAGTTATCGGGGCGACTCAACTCCGGGCCGGTCAAGATGAGTTTCTCAACCGAATAAGAGCAAGATCTGGAGGTGGTATGTTTGGCGGCGGGAGATAGTGGCCTAATATGCTGATCAAAGAGATTCTTTGGGTAGCACTGGGAGCTATCAGGGCAAATCTATTGCGTTCCTTCCTGACCGCCTTAGGGATCATTATTGGCGTGTCGGCGGTGATTGCGATGGTTGCACTGGGCGAGGGTGCCCAGCGTCGTGTGGAAGATCAGATTTCGCGAATGGGTACAAACGTTTTGACCATCAGAGCAGGCCAACGATTCTTCGGCGGGGTTTCGACGGGAGCCACGGAAGATTTGACTGTAGACGATGCCGAGGCACTGAGAGACCAGAACCCTGATGTATTGACTATCTCTCCTGAGATAAGCTCCCGGGTGCAAATTGCTTATCTGCGTTGGAATTCAAACAATCAAACTCGTGGAGTATGGCCAGAGTATTTTGGCATGTACAACTTGAATTTGGAGCATGGGGCCTTTTTTGATCAAGGTCACGTTCAAGGTCGTCGAAGGGTCGCTATTTTGGGTTATGCTGTTCCAGAATCCCTAGGAACACCCGCTGAGATTCTCCTTGGAAAAACGATACAAATACGAGGCCAACCTTTTGAAGTATTGGGTATTTTGGCCGAAAAAGGTGACGCTGGATTTAATCGGCCGGACGAAGAAGTATTTGTTCCAACCAGCACGGCTCAGTTTAGAGTTTTCGGAGGTCGCAATAGATTGTCTTCCATATATGCACAGGTAGCATCGCAAGATCTGATGGATAGAGCTTTTACTGAAATTGATGCCACATTACGCCGAGAACATCGAGTTCGTCCAGGTGAGGCCGTAGATTTTTCGGTTCGCAATTCCAGTGATTTGATAGCGACCTTCAATGAAACAAATGAAACTTTTGCATTGTTATTGGCTGGTATAGCAGGAATAAGTCTCATCGTAGGAGGGATCGGCATTATGAATATCATGCTGGTCAGTGTGACAGAGAGGACTAGGGAAATTGGTGTCAGAAAAGCACTCGGTGCTACAAAAGGAGCGATTCTTTTTCAGTTTCTAATTGAGGCCTTAGTCCTATGTGTAATGGGAGGAATTCTTGGAGTCTTGGCAGGAGTGGGTGGTGCAATGGCCATTTCCCGTTTTGCCGATTGGGATACAGCTATATCTCTCCAATCGATTTTCATGGCGCTTGTATTTTCAGCTGGGATTGGTTTGTTCTTTGGGCTCTGGCCTGCTCAAAGGGCGGCTAAGTTGAGTCCGATCGATGCGCTCAGGTACGAGTGACAGGAACTTCACGCTTCCATACAACAAAATGTACTTCCAAGAAAGTCTCTTCTATGTGGGCCCTGGACTGCGTAGGCTGTAGCGGTAACTGAATTGCGGCAGGGGAACTACTCTACGGGAATTGTTCTTCGGAAGCAGGGTAGGCGATCTTTTGGTGTAAAGACCTCTTGTTAGAGCCAAGTTCACATCGACACTGTGAGCTGGGCCTGGAAGACGCCAATCAGCACCAAGCGGAATTCTCGCAAGAAAAGATATTCCCGATGTCTCGTCAGTATTACGGCGAAATTGTTTGGCGCCCCACAATCCCATCCCGGCATAAGGTTGCAAAGTGCCCGTTCCGAAGTACTGTCTCAAGGTCACTGCCATTCCCAGATCATTCTGTGTGAAAGTAGCTAGGTTGAAATTGATACTCCGGTTGTCTCGTCGCAGTTCCAAGGTCAAGCCCAGCTTGCCAATGCCTCCTAAAGAGATGCCAGCTCTCAACTCTGTCCTTTCTTCATGGGATGGTCCGCAACAATCTGATTGGCCAGATAGAGTGCCCGACAATCCAGAGATTGCTGTCGAAAGAAGCAATATTGGGATCTGTAACTCGCTTGGTTTAAGAAAACGTATTATGGATCCAGCTAACGATATCTGCACAATCTAAGGTTGTGCACTCAGGCCTAAATAGAAGGCTCGTTTTGGTCCTGGCTCGTAGAATCTTCCACCCCAAGCGTTAACAGCTACTGCTGCAGAGTATGTCCTATTAAAGATGTTTGAAATGCCAGCGAAAGGGGCTATTTTGACGCTACCCACCTGCAATTCAGAAAGTCCGCCTCGTAATTCCCATAGAAAGTAAGATGCTGTGTATTCACTATTTGAGTCATTGACAGCCATGCTGCCCACATAATCTCCTCTAATTTCTCCGTACCAGTTATTTTCGGTAAACCTAACCATTCCATCTAACCTACGTTTGGGGGTTCCTGGTATTCTATTTCCATCAAATGTCTCATTATCCACAGTGAATTTACCAAATGTGGCATTGATATAAGTATGACTCAATCGGGTGAAAATTCTATCAGTTGCGACCACTTGAATTGAACTCTCATAACCTTGGTAGGTGGATGATCCAGCATTCCGATAAAAAGTCCTGCCAGCTTGGGTAGCGTCTTCGAATGGCACTAGTTCGTTAGTCATGGAGGTTCTATAAGCGTTGAACTCAGTGCTAATTCGGCTATTCCATTGTCTTCTCAGACCGATTTCTCCAGTCAAACCTTTCTGGGGGTTTAATTCTGTATTGAATCCTCCGGCACCGTCGGGTCGATTTGCCAGCTCGGTTGTTGTAGGAGTGGAAAATGAAGTAGCAAGATTGGCATACAATGAGAAAGCATTGTTGAGGTCTGCATGGATCCCGAGAGTAGGACTCAGGGAAGTCATGTTTCTTTGTCCAGATTCATCTCCGTTTCCGTCAGTCGTTATGTGGTCGGTGACTCCGAATTGAAAATAATCATATCTTGCTCCACCTGTTGCAGATATTTTTTCGTTCAGCCTGCTTCGACCTTGAACGAAAAATCCAACTGCAGAAACCGTCTCGAATTGATCGAGTGATAATGACCCCTTGGTTCCCGAGTTGTTTTCATAATTCTTTCGGGTATCTCGCTGATAATCTAAATCTGTTCCGACAGACCACGTAAGGTTCCCGAGGGTTTCATGTTTCATGTTAGACAATACTGCGCGCGCGCCAAATGCTTTCCTGCGAAGATCGATGACCCTAGGTGGAATTGGATTGTCCAAATTCCGAAACAAACCCCAAGTGGTAAACTCTGCACCCATGTTTGATAGATCTCCACTCCAGTTGAGTCCGAGCTGACCCTGTCGAGCGTGTTTGTATGTATTCTGTTTTACATTGTAACTTCTTGCGTCTACCACCCCTGCATCCAAGTCTGTACGATTTAGTTGTCCAGGGTTTTGAGCATCGAGGTCGAGGATATTACCAGTGACTCGCAAAACGCCGTTAGCGACTTTTCTGGTAACATTACTGTTCAAGTTTAGACGTTCAGCAGTCCCGTAAGGATCTGAAGGGCTTTGTGGATTGGTCCGAAATCCGTCATAGTTTAAGCGAGAAAGGTTCACCAGGTAGGAAGTGTTTTGATATGTCCCAGAAGTATTACTCTCCAGCCGAGTCAATCCGTTACTTCCAATGATGCCCTTCACGACCTGCTGAATAGGTACGTCGGGTGGCTCTGCTGTGTGTAGGCTTAACACTCCTCCGGATTGTTGTCCTAAAT
>CAWWAX010000095.1:0-5600 GCA_963935005.1 uncultured bacterium
CTTTCAGTCTATAAATCAATTCTGCGGTTGCTTCTGCTTGTTCCAAGATCAATGACTCAAGGAGTCGATTGCATGAATCAACAATTTCTCGGTCGGCTTCACCGACTCGACCAAGTAGAATCTTCACTTCTCCCGAAAGGTCAATTCTTCTTTTCGGAATCCCGGCTTTGAGGGATCGTATTTGTCGGGTGATTTTGGACATTTATGAAGACTCTTTTCTTAAAAGTTCACAATGTGTTCAATCTGGTTAGTAATTCCTTTGTCGCTACGTTTCCTCCACTAACTACGACTACCAGTGGAAGAGTTGATTCTTTGTCGCTCAACATTTCGCTAAGGAGAGCAGCTAATGCTACTGCACCCCCCCCTTCAACCACTAGATGCAACTCTTTCAAAGCATAACTCATTGCATTCAGGATCATCTCTTCATCTACCACCAAGTGTTGGCCTATGGTCTCGTTAATGAGATTGAAAGTATGCTTGTTGCCCAAATCAATACCACCCGAGAGAGCACTGGCCACAGTGCTCTCTTCGTCCATTTTAATTGGAAGACCCTTGCGTACGCTCGCCAGCATTACAGAAGCCTGTTTGGCTGACACTGCTATTACATTGGTTCCGGACGAGAACTCCCTGAAGGTCCAACCAATTCCACCTGCCAGTCCTCCTCCCGAAAGAGGGACTAGGATATCTCCAACTTGAGGAAGTTGGGAAAGAATTTCTAGCGCCACTGTGCCCTGCCCTGCTATCACCATTAAATCATCAAAGGGATGGACGTAGACGAGGTTTTTTTGTTCTCCTAGTTCGCGAGAAATCTGCTCGGCCTCATCATAGGTTTCTCCTTCTACGATGATCTCAGCTCCTGTTGATTTCATGGCATTGAGTTTTAGCGGATCAATCCAGCTTGGGACACAGATGGTGGCTGCTACCCCTAGCATCTTGGAAACGGTCGCTACTGCACGGCCATGATTACCACTCGAGCATGTTATTACACCTCGTGAACGCTGTTCGGATCCGAGATTGGCGATGCAATTCATCGCTCCACGAACTTTAAAAGAACCGGTGACTTGCAGATTTTCGAGTTTCAGGTAAATGGGCCTACCTAGGCATTCACTCAAATCGTGACTGAAGATCATCGGTGTCTCGGGGAAAACCGATCTTACTGTCTCCAGAGCTTCCAGTAGATCTTGTTTTTCTAACATAAGGCTCTCATACTCATCAGATTTTTAAACTTAACGATCCCTATGGTCTTACTGGAACAACGGGCTACCGTCTCCTTGGTAGAAATAACGAAAAGTCAGGCATCCTGCTCGTGCTCCAGCACAATAGTAACTCAGAATTTCCAGGAACGCATAACGTGAATCAGCAGTGCGAACAGCAAAAATATTCGGCTTGGAAGTTAAGAGATGATTGATCCAACTATAGTTATACCAATGGTCCATGACTGGATTAGTGATGTCACGATCCCTGCTGTTTTGTACATATCCTTGCGCTGGAACAGAACGAATTGAATCGAAGGCTATTACACCTAGATCTAAGATTCCACCATCCCCCGTGAACCCATTGCCACCATTAGCTTTAATATTGAATCTGCTTATTTCCAAATCCCAATCATTTGGGCCAGGACTAGTAACCATTGAACCTCTAGAAAAATCAAAAAACACTGATTGTTCCGCTCTAGCATCTATGGTGTATTGTATAGGTCCCACCAGTCCAGGCCCCACCTCATTCGGTATTGCTTCCGATACTGGAAACCAAGCTATCTCTGGACTCTGGAGGCTTCTTAACACAAACACAACGGCGACCAGAACCAAAATCAGTATAATACCTATAGCTAAACGTGGTACCTGGCCAACCAATCCCATATAGCCTTCTTTTTCCGTTTTAGATGTCATTTTAGTTAAATATGTACTCTAGAAATCAATGTTACTCTCGGATAGAATATAACACTTCTCAGTATGGTCATCAGCCACCTTAGAACATATTATTTTTAAGTGACATTGAATTTGGTCAGAGTTTGAAATTGGAATTTATACTGGTTCATGTCTCGTTGTGGGTAGTAGTTAGAATGCGCGTTGTAGCTCGAACTTATCCTTCTAGAGAAAAAGCCAATGTTCCTTAGAATTCCTATACTCATCTTGTTGTTTTCAGCCTTCATTTCATTTCTGACGCCTGAAAATTCTTCGGCCCAAAGTACACGCCAGTCCGGACATTCTGTTCATGGAATGGTTTCGGCCGCCCATCCCCTAGCGACAGAAGTCGGAGTAAAAATTCTTGAAATGGGTGGAAATGCAGCTGATGCCGCTGTGGCCACGGGCTTTGCTATTGCCATTGTGGAACCAACCATGAACAGCATTGGAGGACGCAATCAAATCCTTGTCCGCACCCCAGATGGAAACTTCCAAGGCATAGACGGCACAACTCAAGCTCCTCAACGATATGATCCCGAAACCGCCCCTCAGGCCAGTTACGGTTATGATGTGATTGGCATACCTGGGGTTCCAGCGGGACTACTCAGGCTCCATGAAGAATTTGGTTCGATGCCCCTGGATCTTCTAATGGAACCGGCAATTCGTTATGCAGAAGAGGGTTTCCGGATCCTACCAGGAGATGCGGCAAGACAGGCAGGAGCTAGAGATCAACTGCTTGAATTCCAAGGAAGTGTGAATGCTTATTTGAAAGAAGATCTATCTAGCTATTCACCAGGAGATTTATTGATCCAAGAAGATTACGGCAGCACTCTAAGGATAATAGCCGCTGGAGGAAGTGATGCTTTCTATGATGGGGTTATATCAGAGATCATAGCTGCAGATCTCCAAGCACACGGTAGCACAGTAGATGAAGTGGCTTTAGCCAACTACCGAGCTGAGGATGCGAAGATTGTCAGAGGCGAATATCGCGGATATGAACTAATAGGCACTGATATCCCTTCGGCTGGAGCCATGACTATTCACGCCTTGCAGATCATGGAACATTTCGACCCACAGTCCATGACAGAAGCTGAATGGTTTGCGATTATTGGGCAATCTTTGGGGTACGCTTTAGACGAACTAGGTAGCCTGGGTACCGATTCGGCTTCAGTCAGAGTGACGTCAACAGAGTGGGCTGGTAAACGAGCTACCCTTCTGGCAACACCCAAGAATCCCAACAATCTAGATTCACCGATGCCAATACCAGTAGATGAAACAAATCCTCCTATTAATCACACCACGCATTTTTCGATAGCCGACACCAACGGCATGTTCGTATCACTGACTCAAACCCTAGGGCCAACTATGGGATCGAAAGTCGTTACACCTGGCCTAGGGTTTCTGTACGCTTCGACTCTCGGTGGTTACTTAAGTGATTGTTGCTATCCAGGAGAGCGAGCCCGGTCAAACATTTCACCTTTCATGGTCGTTAAGGACGGAGAGGTAATACTCACACTTGGAGCGGCTGGAGGTGCTCGTATCCCTCCTGCCATAGTAAATGTGATTTCTAGAGTTATCGACTTTGACATGACACTTCCGCAAGCACTCTTGGAACCACGAGTAGCACCAGACCGTGCTGGCCTTGAACGCCGATACTCACCTGACTTTCTCAGTGTAGAAACAAGCCCTGATATAGGCTGGACGGATCAGGAAGTCCTGCAGATGCAAGAACTAGGCATCAATATTTCGGAAGTATCAAGAACTGGATCATTCGGAAGGATTCACGGCATACAATATGATCCAGACACCGGCACTTTCATTGGCGGTGCCGATCCAGATTGGGAAGGTAGCGCAAGAGGTCCAACTGGCTTAGATCCAAATTGACCCACTCTCGTTCATGTCATGTAATGGGTTTAGCTGTCCTTATGTGTTGATCCATCCATTCTTTCTGAGCTCGGGATCTTTCGTACTGCAAGCCCGGCTCTCTTGGTCCGTGGCCAGTACGAGGTAGCCAAACAAGCTTTGTTTCCACTCCGTTAGCTTTCAGGCCCCTGTAGAAAGTCCGCGCCTGATTGGGAGGGACTCGAGGATCATTTTCTCCATGAATAATCATCGTGGGAGTTGATGCATTCTGAATAAAAGCCAACGGGTTAGAACGTTGATAAACGTCCCAAAGTCCGGGTTCATAGGGTCCACCTCCGAAGTAAGCTTCGAAAACATGCTGGATATCTTGAGTGCCCCACATAGAAATATTTTCTGTAATGGCTGCTCCGGCGACAGCCGCTTTAAATCTATCGGTTTGGGTCACTGCCCAGGCCGTCATGAATCCGCCATAACTCCAGCCCATCACGCCCAGTGAGTCTGGATGAGCATATCCTTCGGCAATAAGATGGTCCACTCCTGACATGATATCTTGGAAGTCGAGTCCTCCCCAATCTTGCACTACAGACTGAAGTCCAGATTCACCATAACCGGAAGAACCCCTTGGATTGGGCAGTAGGACGAAATAACCATCACCAGCATATCTCTGCGCATCGGATCCTGAGGACGCAGCCTGAAAGTTCTCCACGTACACGCCACTCGGTCCACCATGAATCTTGACAACAGTCGCTCTTGGACCGTCTTCTTTTGTCCACCCAGCGGGATAAAGGAGCACTCCCTCGACTTCCTTACCATCTATTTTATTGCTCCATTGAATAGTCTCTGTCTTACCGACAGCGTATTTTTTAGCTTGGCTGTTGTGATTGGTCAGTTGGATGCTTTCACCCATAGTTGGATTTGAGCCTGTCTCGAAACTCGCCAAGTAAAGTTCTACAGGCCGCTCGGGATCCTCGAATACATAGGCGCCTTTCCCGTTGTCCTTTGAAAAACTGAAGCCACCACGGACACCGGAGTCAGGACTAATGCGAGTAGGGATTCGGTTTTTTAAATTGATATAAAACAGGCCTCGAGTAGTACCCGTGGTTGTTTCAAAAAACGCCCCGGTTCCATCTGTATGGAAATTGTATTTTCCTGGCTGCATATCACCCCTGGGTGACATCTCCTCGGGTTCTCCACCATTAGTTGGCAATTTCCACATACGGGCCATGGCAATCTGGTAGCTATCTGCCTGCTGTCCCCTGTAGTATATGTGGCTACCATCCGGCGAGAATTGAGGGTTAGAATCAGGTCCAGGATTTGTGGTCAATTTGTTAGGTTTATGACCGGGACCATCTATATCTAGAATATATACATCACTTTTCCAGGAATCGAATGGTTGATCCGAGGGAGTCGCAGAGAATACTATCATGCGGTTGTTCGGGCTCCAGTTGAAGCTATTGACCGTATAATCATTTCCTTCCGTGAGCCTTTCGGAAGTGTTCGCGGATATATCGTAGAGCCAAATATGTGAATACCTTCCCGGCTCGTCCTCTATGTTCACATCTCTACCGATCTCTTCTCGAGTTTTTGTGTCCTGAGACACAGGATCTGATGCTCTGAATGCAATGTATCTTCCGTCCGGGGACCACTCAAAATTAGAGATAGTGGTTTCGTGTTTCAGGAGTTCCGAAGGCTCCCCTCCTAAAAGGCTCATCTGCATAATCATGTTCGTGGGCCTCCCGCTGCCGCGCGTACCGGTGGGGGGCGATTCACTCCTAGAACTTTCGGAGTTTCTGCCGGTTGCTAGAAATGCGAAACTCCCGCTAGAAGGATGCC
>CAWWAX010000096.1:0-5561 GCA_963935005.1 uncultured bacterium
CAGGCCAACCACTATTTGATTCCAATATAAGCGCCACACCTTCATCCTCAAAAAATTTGAGTCTTTCGACGGCACTCAGCAGACCAGATCCTTCACTCACTTCGGGATACAAAGTTTTGAAGTGAGCCTCTAGATCCACAGGTTGCTGGAGCACTTCTTCATTCATGGCCTTGAGTTCGCTCTCCGTTCTTCGTGGTGTCCCTTTTGTGAATTTTTCGAGGTCTATGGCAGGTGGTGGGGTGGATAGGACTGCTACCCCTTTCAATTCCCCCTGAAAATCAGCCAAATCCGATTTATTCTTGACATCTGCTATTACGACAGGAACCTCAATTATCCCACTAGTACCCGGAGTATGAGCTAATGGAAAACCCACCATCGGCTGATAATCTGGTTTAAGCATATCTAACGAAAATTCAACATTATCCCAACTTACACCGTATTCCATAAAGGGAACTGATTGTGTATTGGCCAAACCCATGGATTCAAGCTCTTCAACCAACCAAGACTGGGCTCTCTTCATGTCGCTTGAGTTCGTCAATCGTGCACCCAAAACGTCCGTCATATAGGATAACGTTTCTATTATCTGAGATCGCTGGAAGCCTTCTTCTCTTATTGCGGCAACCATCTCATAGTCCACAGGTTCAGAGGTCTGTGCAACCAAGACCTCCATTGGCATCAGCATTGCACTTAACGCAACAAATGAGAGCCCAATCAATCTGTTTACTTTGTATTTATCAAAGCTCAATTTAAGAGACCTCCTATCATTCCCCAGGTCCAATAAGCAGACTAACCCCGCGTTCAGTCAGTACGTCATTAAATTCTGAAAGCTCTGTCTCAAGAAGTGCATCTAAGTCATCGTTTGCCTGATTAGCTTGATCCCTCAAAATAGCTTGAACTTCGACATGCTGATCAGTAGGCTTGAAGTCAGCGACAGTCACCCCGCCCATTAAATAATTAAGCCTCTCTAATGCTTTTCCAGGATAACGTACTTGGTCCTGTCCAGTCCCAGTCACCTGCAACTGAATCAACTCGTCTTCAATAAGCACTAAAGCGGCATCGATGCTACCCGCCGTTTCAACAAGGTCCTCCGAATCACCTCTATCTTCTAAGATGTCTATGGCATCATAAAGCTGTCTTCGGACCCATTCAATTCGGCTTACAGCTCCAGCTGCGAGTTCTTGATCGACTCTAATTTTTTGAGCTAATGAAAATTGAGCCAAAATATCATCCATTGATCCTTCAGAATTGGGGTCTTTCAAAACATTCAAAGTCTGACTGTAATCTTGACCTCCCACTTCCATAGTCACCGTATAGGTTCCTGGTGGATAGCGGATCGCTCCAATTTGACCTGCAAATCGTTTTCGTTCCGATCCTAAGTCATACCAATCGGCGTACTTGGGTTTAGTTCGCAGTGTTGCTCCTGGACTTCCTTCGTCTCTGAAATCCCAATGAATTCTGTTTACCCCTTCCTGACTAGTTCCTTCCAACGATCTGACCATCCTACCTTCAGGATCCCATATCCTTACCGTTGTCTCAGAACCTGCTAGTTCCTCTCCAATCCAATAATTAATGGAAGCCATATTCGGTGGGCTCTGCCCATCCGATTGATCATTTGTCATTATCGCTGGAGCAGTTCTAGGATTGAACCTATACGCGTCCCTTGGCTTAAAGAGATGAGCTGGGCTATCTAGGACTTCTTGATCAAGTTGTTGTAAGGGGCTTAAATCATCCATTATCCAAAAACCCCGTCCATATGTACCTATGACTAGATCTCCGAAATGTTCTTGTACAACAAGGCCATATTTGGGTGAAGCTGGTAGGTTATTCGTCCACTCGATCCAATTATTGCCATCGTCAAAAGAAACATACAAACGATTTTCAGTTCCTAGATAAAGGAGACCTGGCCTAACGGGATCTTCCACGATATCCCGGGTAAAGCTCAATATGTGATCCGAAATACCATTGGTGATCTTGGTCCAAGTTTCACCGTAGTCTTCGGTCCGATAAACGTAGGGATCGAAATTGCCAACCTGATGTGCCTCAACCACCAAATATGCTTTTGCTCCATCCCATTTTGATGCATGTATGCCCCGAACCACACCGTCTTCTGGCCAATCCGGAAAATTGGCAGTAACATTGCTCCATGTTCCGCCATTATCTCTACTGACGTGAACCATCCCGTCGTTTGAACCGGCATAGAACACTCCTTCCTCAGCTCTAGATTCATCAAATGAATAAATTACACAACAGTACTCTACTCCAAGATTGTCTGGGGTCAGCCCTCCACTCACACCTTGCCGCGATTTGTCATTAGTTGTCAGATCTGGACTAATCACATCCCAACTCTGACCCCCATTCTGTGTTTTATGAACATATTGACTGGTCACATACACAGTATTGTTGTCGTGAGAGGAGATTAGTAACGGGAAGGTCCATTGGAATCTGTACTTAAGATCTTCAGCATGCCACCCAACGGTACCCTCTGGCCACACCTCTACATTCCTGAATTGACGGGTTTTTTCATCGTGCCTCACAACGATTCCACCAACTGCCCCTGCCCCTGAAGCGCTCGACCAAACGATATCTGGATCAGTGGGATCAGGGGTAGCAAAACCGCTCTCTCCGCCACCTACCTGATGCCAATCTCCGCGAGGTATGCCTCCTCCGTCATACAAACTGTTGCTGGGACCTCGGTAGGATGGACCATCTTGTCGATTCCCCATCACATTATAGGGTACCGCATTGTCAACGGTGACATGATACATCTGGCCGACAGGAAGCTCTATAGCTCTATACGATTGGCCTCTATTAAAGGATATATGAACGCCTTGATCATTTCCGATAACCATTCGATCTCCATTCCCGGGATCAAACCAGAGGTCATGATAATCACCACCGGATCTCTGTCGACCTGAATGATTTACATAAGTCAATCCTCCATCCAAGGAGCGAGAAATTCCAGCGGTCAAAAAGAAGACTTCATCCGCATCATCGGGTGTCACACGGCAATTGTTGTAGTATGCTGTCCTTCCACCTAGGTCACGGCTGTGATTTACTAAATCCCATTCTTTGCCTCCGTCATCGGACCGCCAAAGCTCTCCGGTTTCAGTTATAGCACCATTCCAGGGGACACCATCTCCAGTTTCGATGAGGCTGTATATTCGCTGTGAATTAGCAGCTGACATACATACGTCAATTTTTCCCACAGGTAGAGTCGGCAATCCATGCCCACTTAATTTTGCCCAAGTATCTCCACCATCATCACTCCTGTAGATTCCAGATCCAGGGCCACCACTTTGTCGGCCCCAAGTATTAATGAGAATTTGCCACATTCCTGCAAAAAGAATACGAGGATTATTGGGATCCATAATAAGGCTCGATGCACCAGTATTCTCATCAACAAACAGTACATGATCCCAAGTCTCACCACCGTCTTCAGTCTTGTAGATGCCTCTTTCTTGTTGGGCACTATGACCATGTCCTAGTGCGGCCACAAATACTTTCGACGGATCTCTTGGATCAATGACAATACGACTGATCCTTCCTGTTTCTTCGAGTCCCATATGATTCCAAGTTTCGCCACCATCTGTTGATTTATACACGCCGTCGCCCACTGTAACATTGGACCGTATGTGGGGTTCTCCGGTGCCCGCCCAAACTACTTGATTATCGAGAGTAGAGACCGCCAAAGCCCCTATCGAATGAGTATCCTCCCCGTCAAATACTGGTCTCCAAAAATTTCCTCCGTCTTCCGTTTTCCAGAGTCCACCTGCAGCGGCCCCAGCATAATACACTAATGGATCACCAGAAACTCCCGATACCGAAGATATTCGATTGCCTACAACTCCTATGTGCCTAAACCCCAGAGATCCAAGCTGTTCCCCACTAACACTTTGAGCATCCACAGCCCTAGGTTGCAATGTAAAAAAACCTATCAACAGACCAGCAATCACTTGTTTGAAAACGAACGACATTAGGTACTCCTTGATGGATAATGGAACGAATTTATTTATTACTTTGTTAGCTTATTCAGGCCAGCTGCAATGGAGCACTAGCACAATTCCTCGACTATCACCACTTTGCCCTTGCGCTTTGTGATGCCAGTAATCAACATCGCACTACTGATGATAATAGTCATGTCCCGAATGTGACAAGTAATCTTTCAACTTTCCCGAGACATACAATGGCCAGAAATAAGGGTGTTTTGTTCGGTGAGATAATCCTTTTTAGTTTTGCTTGCATAGTCAATCCGTCTTCTCTGCTACAAGCTCAATCTGTAATCCACTCGCCTGACCGTTATGAGCAAATTAATCCACTTTTCAACTTTGTCCTCGATGGTGACCCTGGATGCAGTCTCGGGATCATAGAGCAAAATCGACTCAGTTATGAAAAGAACGTGGGGTTGGCCAACCTCGACTGGAGAGTACCCATCTCCACTAGTTCGATTTTTGATATTGCGTCTGTTTCCAAGCAGTTCACTGCTACAGCCATTGCTCTCCTAGAAATAGACGGGTTGCTTCAAATAGATGATGATGTACGCAAGTGGATACCTGACTTTAAGGGGTATGAAAGTCCGATTACTATTAGACACTTACTCAACCACACATCGGGAATCCGAGACTATCTTTCTTTAATGAATCTTGCTGGCATAGATTTCAATAACGTTTTTACCGAATTTGATGCCGTGGATTTGATAGTCAGCCAGGATGCTTTGAACTTTCCACCAGGTGATCAATTTCTATACTCGAATTCTGGATATCTTCTTGCAGCACATATCGTCAGACTAGTAACGGGCCAATCACTGCGAAGCTTCTTAGAGGAAAGAGTTTTTAGTCCACTAGGAATGACCAACACACTGATATGGGACGATAATCAAGAAATTGTTCGAGAACGAACCACTGGATACAATTTTTCATCTGAGATGTGGAAGATAGACCATCTACTTAATTTTCAGATGGGTGGAGATGGTCAAGTTCTGTCTTCAATTGAAGACCTGGCCAAATGGGATGCCAACTTCTACGAGCCAGCTGTAGGGGGGACTCCATTGCTAGACAGATTGCACACTCGTGGAATTCTGAATAACGGCGATACCATTGACTATGCTCTAGGTTTAACGGTTGACGAATACCGCGGGCTAAAAAGGGTAATGCATACGGGATCCTGGGGTGGTTTTAGGTCGAACATCACCCGTTATCCAAATCAGAAAACAACTTTTATCCTCCTCTGTAATCGTTCTGATGGAACCCAAAATCTAAATGTTACAAATCTGGCAGATATAGTTCTTGCTGACCACTTCACTGAAGTGTCGACCACAGACATGAACCTACGATCAGATGGAGCTCCATTGAGCCAGCAGCCACAGGAGTCTCCCCAGGTCGCTATCAAACCCAAACAACCGGATCTCAACTCACTTGAAGAATACATAGGGGAATACAGGAGTGCCGAGTTAGGTGTCTCCTTCCTTGTCGACCTAAAAGAGCAACGATTGACACTAGAAAGACCCAACGGAGTGACGACGCTAAGCTACTCAGGGAACAATCGATTCGCTGGAGACGGCCTAA
>CAWWAX010000097.1:0-5513 GCA_963935005.1 uncultured bacterium
GATGATGTCTTCCAGTGCTATCGGGGAATTCTACTTGAGACCAAAGGATTTTTGATTTCTATGCAAACTCTCAATTTTCTTGTCAGATCAACGACACCGAATTTATATTTTTACCGTGAAGATCCAATCCAAGAAATTCGTACATGATTTTAATCATTGATAATTACGACTCTTTCACCTTCAATCTAGTACAGATCTTAGGTGAAACTGGCTGTCAATTATCAGTGTACCGTAATGATGAGTTGACGCTGGACCAAGTGGAATCTTTAAACGCTACACATGTGGTCATATCTCCAGGGCCTTGCACTCCTAAAGAAGCAGGGATTAGTACAGAATTATTCCTATCTCTCTCACCCGACATTCCAATTCTTGGAGTCTGTCTCGGTCATCAAGCCCTAGGAGAAGCCTTTGGAGGCGAAACAATAAAAGCGAAAAAGCTTATGCATGGAAAGACTGGTGAAATTATGCACACAGGTGAGGGGATTTTCAAGGGTATTCCTTCACCATTTATAGCAGCTAGATACCATTCCTTGGTCACGGCTACTTTAAATCTTCCCAAGGTACTTATTCCAGTGGCATGGTCTGGCCAGCAAGCCATTAGTGATGCAACAGAGATTCAAGCTATGCGTCACGTTGACAGACCTCTTTGGGGTGTTCAATTCCATCCGGAATCACTTTTTTCAGAACACGGGAAGCTGTTACTACAGAATTTTTTAGAATTGTAGAAAACGTTGCCACTCTTACTGGGCGTCGGTACCTTTGAGACCGACCGTGAATTCCTTGTGTACATTCCACACTCCAGTTATTGAAAGAGAAAGTTCTAGGTGTTATACCGGCGAGATTGAAATCATCGCGACTTCCGCAAAAGCCGCTTTTCCCTCTACTCGGTAAGCCGCTGTTGCATTGGGTCTGGAATAATGCGATTCAGATGGATGTTTTTGATGAACTACTCATTGCAACCGATAGCTTAAAGATTGCGAGAATTTGTGAGGCGTTCGGGGCGTGTGTTGAATTGACTTCTAAATCACATAATTCCGGAACAGAAAGGGTGGCTGAGGTTGTTAGGAAGAAAAAATATCGGGATTACCGGTTGGTGATCAATATCCAGGGAGATCTGCCATTGTTAGAAGAAAGTTGTTTGGAAAATGTCTTGTTCCAAATGAGAGATCAATCATGGGATATAGGGACTTGTGCTACTGCATTCCGAAGTGCAGACGAATGGCAAGACCCTTCGAAGGTGAAACTTGAGTTAGATTCAGATGGTCAAGTTGAATGTTTCTTTAGGAATCCTTCTACTGGCGCTCAAGGGAACGGAAAGCGATACAACAAAGATGAGAGTCTTCGTCACATCGGTGCATATATTTACACCCGCGAGGCTCTTTTGAAATGGGCTTCTGCACCACTAGATCCTTCAGAAACGCTTCAGGGACTGGAACAACTGAGAGCGATGAAGATTGGCTTGACTATTGGAGCGGTGGTAGTGCCAGAAGATGAGGGGTCGGTGGACACTATCGAGGATGCGAAACGGATCGAGAAGAAATTAATTAAACTCAAAAATTTATTGTGAACTAAGTCACTATGGAACAAAGTAAGCAACAAACAAAATACATATTCGTCACCGGTGGGGTCGTGTCAGGACTGGGCAAAGGAATAATAGCTGCATCTTTAGGACGAATTTTAAAGGAGAGAGGATTTAGGATCACTTTGCAGAAATTTGATCCCTATATAAATGTAGACCCAGGCACAATGTCTCCATTCCAGCATGGCGAAGTCTTTGTGACTGATGATGGTGCTGAAACAGATCTAGACTTGGGACACTACGAAAGATTCATCGATGAGTCGCTATCGCAGGCTAACAACGTGACTACTGGCCGAATATATCAAGACGTGATCAGAAAGGAACGCAGGGGGGACTATTTAGGATCAACTGTTCAGGTAATCCCTCATGTAACAGATGAAATCAAGTATCGATTGAAACATTTGTCACCCAACTACGACGTTATCATTACTGAGATTGGAGGCACAGTTGGAGATATAGAGAGCCTGCCATTCTTGGAGACGATACGTCAATTTCGTCAAGATGAAGGTCGGGAAAATGTAATCTTCATTCATTTGACGCTGGTCCCCTATTTGACTGCAGTGGGTGAGCTTAAGACTAAGCCGACTCAACACTCCGTTCGTGAATTGATGAAAATTGGTATTCAACCAGATGTGCTAGTGGCGAGATCCGAACATCCTCTAGATGAAAATTTAAGAAACAAGATCGCTCTCTTTACAAATGTCCCACCCCATGCAGTCATCGAAGCAAGGGATGTGCCGACTATCTACCAGGTCCCCTTGGAACTAAGAGACCAAAACTTGGACGACGTAGTGCTCGAAAGGTTGAACTTGAATGGGAAACCTGCTGACTTGAGCGAATGGAAGAGCATGGTTGAAAGAATCATGCAACCTAAGTCAGGAAACGTGAAAATAGCTATCGTAGGGAAATATACCGAATTGGTGGATGCCTATAAATCGATACACCAAGCCTTGATACATGGAGGGATATCAAACGATGTCGGTGTCGAAATGGAATGGATTTCAGCCGAAAGTTACGAAAATGGTGCATCGTTAGATAACCTAAAGGAATTCGACGCCTTGTTGATCCCTGGTGGATTTGGAGAAAGAGGAGTTCCAGGAATGCTGATGGCAGTGGAATGGGCCAGGAAACAACGTTTGCCTTTCTTTGGTATCTGTCTCGGTCTACAGGTATCAATCATCGAATATTCACGGAATGTCTGCAATTTAAACCATGCTGATTCAATGGAGTTTTCTGAAGACACAGATGATCCTGTCATCTGCCTGATGGACTCTCAGCGAAATGTCACCAGAAAGGGGGGGACGATGAGATTGGGAAGCTATCCGGCTCTACTTTCAAATGGTTCTCGGGCGGCTGAAATCTACGAGGAAACAGAAATTGCTGAGAGACATCGACACCGCTATGAGGTGAACAACCAATACAGGGAAAAATTGGAGAAAAAGGGCTTAATAATGTCTGGCACTTCTCCAAATGGAGAACTGGTAGAGATGATCGAAATCCCTGATCATCCTTGGTTTGTAGCTTGTCAATTTCATCCTGAATTAAAAAGCCGGCCTACTAGACCTCACCCTTTGTTCGCTTCTTTTATTGCCGCAGCTCTAAGCCACTCTAAAGGAGCTGGAACCTAGACTATCCTAACAACATCTCATCTATGCTCCTACAAACGTTCACCCTTATTGCTGGCCCCTGCACCTTAGAGTCCAGCGAGCTAAATCTGAAAATAGGTTTTGAATTGGCTAGGATGTCTCAAGACTATGGAATTCCAATTATTTTCAAGGGTTCTTTCGATAAAGCCAATCGATCAAAATTGAGCTCACCCAGAGGGCCTGGTTTGAAAAAAGGTTTGGGATTGTTGACGGAAGTGAAAAAGGAAACTGGCCTTCCAGTTTTGACTGATATTCACGCGGCGGATCAAGCCGCAGAAGTAGCAGCTGTTGCTGATGTGCTTCAGATACCAGCCTTTTTAGCTAGACAGACCGATTTGCTGCTAGCAGCCGGTAAGACCGGCAAGCCAGTAAATATAAAGAAGGGTCCATGGATGTCCTCTGTTGAACTGAAGGGAGCTCTGAATAAAGTTCAAGACAATTTAGGCACAAAAGTAATAGTAACAGAAAGAGGCACTTTTTTTGGTTATGGAGATTTGGTTGTTGATATGCGCAGTTTTGTGAGAATTCAAAGCCAACTTTTCTGTCCTGTATATTTCGATGGAACTCATTCTGTACAGAGACCAGGCAATGAATCCGGTTCTAGTGGAGGAGATCCTGTATTCACTCCGAGTTTAGTGTTAGCTGCAGTTGCCGCTGGTTGCGACGGAATTTTCCTGGAAGTTCATCCTGACCCGACCAGGGCGCCATCGGATGGATCAACGATGCTACGACTAGATGAATTGGAGGCTTTGTTAAGAAAGGTTCTGAATGTCAAAAAGGCCTTAGGATGAAGAACCAGAGTTGTATTGAATCAGAAAGGCAAATCGCACTGCGAATAAAGTTATTAATTTTGGATGTTGATGGAGTCCTTACGGACGGTGGCATCATTACTGGGAGTACTGCGGAGGGCATGCGCCTTGAATTAAAAACTTTTAATTCCCAAGATGGTTTGGGATTGCGGCTAGTTAAGAGTTGTGGTATTGAGCTGGCTATTGTTTCAGGGAGGGTATCGCTAGCCACCAAGTATCGAGCCAAGGAATTAGGTATATCTGAGTGCCATCAAGATTCATCTGGAATAAAACTACCAATTGTCGAACAGATTCTCCGTAAGAAAGATTACGGTTGGGATTCAGTCTGTATGATCGGTGACGACTTAGTAGATCTATCAGTACTGCAAAAATCAGCGTTACCGGTAGCAGTAGCTAACGCAGTGCCTGAAATTAAAAATGCGTGCAAATGGGTAACCAATTCTGTTGGCGGCTCCGGGGCTGTTCGTGAAGTCTGTGAAAGGTTAATCAAGGCCAGAGGGCAATGGGACGAAGCCTTGGAGGACTACTGCTAGCCTATGTGCCTAAGATAAAACTGGATAACTTAGATAGTTTAGACCTGGCAAATATTTATGGACTGATAGAGATTACAGCATGAGATTTGCAATGAGTGGACCTTTATGGAAGCTCACATGACACTATTTAAAACAAACTTTGAAAAACTACTGATAGTGGCTTTGGTAACAAGCTTGTCACAATGCGTCGAAGAGCCGACCGATACCGTGATTGACGAAAGCCTGGAAAACATTAAAGCTGACTACGTGATCTTCGGACTTACCGATTATTTAACGAGGGATGGTGTACGAGAAGCACTAGTCGAGGCCGATACAGCATATTTCTACAGAGACTCCACTGTGGTCATATTGCAGGGGAATGTCCGACTATGGGCATACAACAGAGATTCGGGACTAGAAAGGGCTCAAGTCTCATCCAGTAGGGGTAGATTGGATACAACTAATAACTCTATGGTAGCTAGTGGCAATGCGGTCCTATTGATCGAAAGGGATGGTCGCAGGATAGAGAGTCCGGAGTTAAACTACCATCCGGCTAGAGATGCAATATCGAGCGATTCTGCCACTATCTTGTACGAAGGAAGTATGGTTGTAGAGGGAACTGGTTTCGATGCCGATCTTGATTTTGTTAACGTGAGAATCAGAAATGGGAGCACTCGAGGTGGAGTGATTCGGTAGTGCTTAGAATTACACTTTGTTTTGGGTTTGTTTCAGGCGTGTTTTGGCCTGCAGGATTAGTATCTCAACAGGAGCGAATCTGTGATCTCCTGTCATCACAGGAGATAAACTCAGCAGGGTTTACTGGTACCAGGGTGAGCTATCTTTCAAACCCTCATTTCACGTGTACCGATGGGACTGAGATACGAGCAGATAGCTCCATAACCTATGAGTCCAGTGGACTTACACGCTTGATCGGAAGTGTCATGTTCCGTGAAGGGTCAGAAGAATT
>CAWWAX010000098.1:0-5493 GCA_963935005.1 uncultured bacterium
GCCAACCTTTCGTTCCTCCCAAGCTAGAGAAAGCCAGGAAAACATCTTCAGATTTGGCCTCTATCAACCTAGTTCTGACCTCTCGAACCAACCCCTCTCTATCCTCGAGTCGGACTGCCTTTGCCGCACTTCCACCCGCCACACTCCACCTGGTTTCTAATTCCCCTGCATCCGTGCGTTCCAATGCTCTCGAAACTGACTCTCTATAGGACAGAGGAGCAATCTCTGGGAAAAGAGAACAAGCTTTATCGGTATTTCCAACTACAGATTGCACAATCCCTTCGATTAACGGAACCGCCAAGCGATTGGAAATCGGTGTCACCAAACCAACCCAGAGAGCTGCCAATCTAGGTGCCAATACCGGAACTGGAACGATAACTCTCGGCAAACCTCTCACTTCCGCATATTGACGCATCATTTGGAGGAACGTCAGTGGTTGAGTCCCAATATCCACTACTCCCAGTGGTTTAGGGAAATCCAACGCGCCAAGCAAATAGGCAAGCGCATCTCTGATGGATATTGGACGCACCTTATTAAGAATCCATTTGGGTGCTATCATCATCGGAAGCCTTTCTGTTAAGTACCGAACCATCTCGAAAGATGCCGATCCGCCACCAATTACTGGACCCGCACGGAACTCCGTGGTAGGACAGTTGCTACGAAGAATTTCGCCTATCTCCGCTCTACTCCGAAGATGTTCTGACTGGACTTCCTCAGATAAAGATTCTGGCAATATTCCACCCAGATACACTACATGCTTCAGCTTACCGGCGCGCGCTACAAAATTAGTGGCTGCCTGCCTATCTTTAGCAGCAAAACTTTCATCCGAATACATCGAATGGACCAAATAGTATGCCACATCGATATCATCTAAGAATCCCTCAAGTGATTCTTCAACCAACAAATCGGCCTCAATAACCTTCACTGCAGACAACCAAGAACGGCCAGAGGCACGATCAGAATCTCGCACTAAAACGGTAACTTCATGATCCTTCTGCAACAATTGCTCAACCAGACGCCCACCTACATAACCAGTTGCCCCAGTGACTAGTACTTTCATCGTTGATCCTGACTAAAGGAAGGAGATACAAAAAGAAAAATGGCAAGAAGGCTTCAAAAACCTTCTTGCCATTCCTGCGCTTAGACTTCTTGATTATGGAAGTGCAGGTGGTAGCATCACATTGTCTATCACATGAATCACCCCGTTTGAAGCAATAATATCTGGTGTGATCACTTTTGCCCCAGCAGCATAAACTTGGCCTGACTCAATTTTGACCTCTGCTTTAAAACCACTGACGGTCTCAAATTCGGTCATCTTAATTACTGCGTCTGCCATCACTGTTCCCGCCACTACATGAAAAGTCAGAACTTCGGTCAGAGCTTCCTTGTCAGCCAACAAAGTCTCAAGGATTCCATCTGGTAACTTTTCGAACGCTGCATCAGTTGGCGCGAACACAGTGAATGGCCCCTTACCCTTGAGTACATCTACCAGCCCAGCGGCCTCTAACGCCACAGCCAATGTACCAAAAGAACCGGCTTCAATGGCTGTAGTCACAATATCCTTTTCTGCCATCTGCGCATTAGTCGATACGGGAAACAAAACCGACAAGCCAACTAACGCGACTGCCAAAATTTTGTACTTCATTTTCAAACCTCCAGAGATTAATTATTACACCATTGTATAGGCGTTGTCTAAGTATCATAGTAATTGTTTATCATTTGTCAAGCTTTATATAAATTTACATTTGACATTAGTTGTACATCGATATATCCTCGTAGCCACTATGAATGATTTCGTTGATACACCCAGACATCCAATCCGAGTTGTGGCACAACGTACTGGACTCACTGCCGCAACTATCCGGGCTTGGGAACGCCGCTATGCAACCGTTTCTCCTGGTCGCTCGGCCGGCGGCCAGCGTATCTATTCCGATCAGGATGTGAAAAGACTGACTACCCTTAAGACACTAACAGACGGAGGCCGTACCATCAGTGTAGTCTCCACTCTTACTGATTCAATGGCGGAAGCTTTATTACTTGAAGACCAAGTAATGGCACGGCACACACCAACCTCGTCAGAGGAAACAGATCCAACCATCTGGGTTGAACGTGCATATGGACAAGTCCTAAGGTTAGAAAGTCAAGGGCTTGAACACACACTATGGCAAGCTGCAATCACCATAGGTGCTCACACACTACTAGACTCAGTAATCGCAGTCCTTCTAGAACGCATTGGTACTGGATGGATAGCCGATGAAATCGCACCTGCTCAGGAGCACCTGGCCACAGGAGTTATCGTTAGAGTTCTGCACAGACTCACCGACTACAGAAGTAACAATGGTCCAACCCTAGTGGTTGCTACTCTCCCAGGTGAAACACACGGACTGGGAGCGCAATTGACCTCTGCAGCAGCGATTCTCGAAGGATGGAGAGTTGCACACCTAGGAACAGACCTTCCAATTGAAGAAATCGCCAGCACGGGTGAAAGCCTCGGAGCTCACTCTGTGGCAATAAGTGTAACCAGGGGACACGATATCAAAGAAACAACCAACCAACTGATTAGCTTGCGTCATTTGATGGACATCCGTGTTAAACTCCTTGTAGGAGGAGGCTCGGCTCACCTTCTTGATTTCCAAGAACCTCAAAAAGGGATGACTGTGATCCTTACGGGCCTGCACGGACTTCGTGAAAATTTGACAAATAGTACCACCAGGTAACCATCCTACCCTCAAATTTCTAGCCCTTCCCCAAGTATCAAAGCTCCACACTCATCTCTTGTAGTTGCAGAACGTTCGGAGGCGATCCGCTCCCAGAAGCTCAATACCACCTTCTTGGTCTAGACCTTAAAAGTCCATTTGTATATATTTTGTATAAGAAATATATTATATTACTTTTACAATAATTATACTTACTCTCAGTTTTAAACTATGGCTTCACTAACAAAGGAAGCGACACAAATGATTTCGCTGGGTCTGAACTATCGCCACTCAATGACATTCTTCCTTTGTCTCCTGCTCGCCTGCCAGAGTCAGCCTGAAACGAGCGTAGCCCGAGGGGAGGAACTCTATGGAGTTTGGTGTTCTGGATGTCATGGCTCCGAAGGGCAAGGAAATCCCGCTAGCAAGGCACCAGCGATCGCGGGTCTACCTCAGTGGTATCTGGAAAACCAGCTTACAGGTTTTCAGTCCGGTTTTCGAGGGATACACGAGGAGGATGCCTCAGGTCAAACTATGCAACGAATGTCGATCGTAGCCCTAGCTGAAAAAGGTGACCTTCCATCTGTCTCCGAATATGTATCTTCACTGCCAGCAACATGGCCTAATCCCACGATGGACGGTAATCCAGAATTGGGAAGACAGCCCTATCAAGTTTGTGCGGCCTGCCATGGACTAGACGGACAAGGAAACGAGAAACTCAGTGCCCCTCCCATAGTACAATTAGATGATTGGTACCTGATTCAAGAATTGGAAAATTTTAGGATAGGCGCGAGAGGAGTCCACCCAGAGGATACCTGGGGGCCGGTGATGAGACAAATCGCAATCGCATTGGGAGAGGTTTCGATGGAAAATGTAGTTGCTTATATCCAAACCCTGAGAAAACAGGACACACCCGTCGAAGATATTTAGAGACCGAGTATCTACAATACAGATGCAAGCAAGAAATACACGATGATCCAAACAGAAGATGAGATGGCAGTTTGGTCCATGAAAAATTCGACTAAACTGCCATCCAGGTAAACCAACCTGCTCACTGCACCTGGATAGTACGAAGCCAGCGGTCAACCAGGGTAATGGCCACCCCCCCTCTAAGAGCCACAACCCGACAGCTCAGTTTGCAACTGGACGAAGATCTTTCATACTATCTCTACCAATGATCTCTACTGAATCAAAAAAACCGCGACTACAACATGGTCTAATTTTAGCCGCACTCATCGCTGCAGGTGAAGCCGCCTTCCTGTTGCCATTCGTGCTAGCGAGAGTTTTTCGGCCGACTTTTCTTGACGTATTCGGAATTAGCAATTTCGAACTCGGCACGGCGTTTTCTCTGTATGGAATAGTAGCTATGGTATCGTATTTCGCTGGAGGGCCACTGGCTGATCGTTTCTCGGCTCGCAAACTCATGACTGTCGCCCTAGGGGCTACTGGTATAGGAGGTGTTGTCCTGGCTGGAATACCTTCAATCAAGGTGATGAATGTACTCTGGGCGGCATGGGGGATGACCACTATATTGCTTTTTTGGGCCGCCATGATTCGTTCAACACGGGAGTGGGGACAACTATCCGGACAGGGTAAGGCGTATGGCTTCCTCGACGGCGGACGAGGCTTACTAGCGGCCGCTGTCGCATCTATCTCGGTACTGATCTTTTCGTCTCTCTTGCCCGACCGAACAACAACACCCATAACAGTGGAACAACGTGAACTGGCTTTCCGTTCGGTCATTTGGATATTCACTGGCCTGACAATAGCCATCGCACTTCTAGTATGGAAAATTATCCCAGACACAAAGCCCACACAAAACACTAGCACCAGAACAAAATTTTCACTTCAAGGCATAAAATCTGCCTGCCAGATGCCGGTGGTTTGGCTACACGCGATCATCGTCGTGTGCTCTTATGTCGGCTATAAAGCTACTGATGATTTCTCGCTTTTAGCACGCGACGCTCTTGCTTTTGATGATGTTCAGTCTTCGAGCGTTGGTGCTCTAGGCTTCTGGGTCCGAGCCATCGCCGCAATAGGTGCTGGGTATCTTGGAGATCGGTTCGAATCTTCGAGAGTAATTGCCTGGAGCTTCTGCATCCTTATTACTGGCAGCCTGATGATTGCTTCTGGAGTGGCAATCAACCTGGCATGGATGCTTATCATAACGATCGTAGCTACCAGTGCAGGGATTTACGCTCTCCGAGGAGTGTATTTTGCTCTACTGGAAGAGGGCTGTGTTCCATTAGCTACAACTGGAAGTGCCATTGGTGTTGTCTCTTTTATCGGTTTCACTCCAGATGTGTTCATGGGCCCACTGATGGGCATCTTGCTGGACAGATCGCCTGGCACATTGGGACACCAGCACGTATTCGCCACAGTGGCAATATTCGGCTTTATAGGACTCGGTGCAACGATCATGTTTCGAAGGGTCACTTAACACATTCAGACAAACAATTTCCTGACGTAACTGGACATAACCAGAAATGTCAAACTGTATAAAGGTCCTTGTGGTCATACTCCATCCTACTAGATTTATTCCACTATATACGGTATTTATGATACAAACTAGCATTTGTAGTACATCGCTTCATAAGCCTTACTCACTGGCCACTTCGGGAGGGCACAAAACATGACTAATCGATCACCTTGGATTTCTTTTAGCGCCTTAATTTGTCTAATCCTCCTAGGACCCCAACCCAACAGCTTGTCAGCCCAAGGTATCGGTGTCGCCACAAGAGCGGGAACCATGGGAGTCGGGGCTGAAGTCTCACTGGGATTCTATGAAAGATTTGCA
>CAWWAX010000099.1:0-5477 GCA_963935005.1 uncultured bacterium
AAGTTGAGGTAACTGAGGAAGCTGAGGTAACTGAGGAAGCTGAGGTAACTGAGGAGGAAAAAGAATAACTGAAAGGATCAAACTGACCTTGGAAAACTCACCAAAGTATCCACATCTAAGAACCTGGGCGTTTATGTCGCTCAGGTTCTTCTTGTGGGTGTGTATCGCCAGCACTGGCTGCTCATCTCTCAGTTATCAAGACCCAACTGATAATGCTATTGCATCCAAGACCATCGAGAACCGTGAAGAAGAAGAGATTCCGATTATTCAAGCGACGGAGAAACCTGATTCAGATCCAAAGTCTAGAGATAGAATAGACGATGTACCAGTTATTTTAACACCAATAATTGGAGTTATTATTCCAGGGGATGCATCCCCTCGTATAATGGAAATAGCCAGTGGCGTTATTGAAGGGATCAGGGTGGCATTGGATGTCTTTGGAGAACACAACGAAAGATTCGGGACACCCGAACTGTTGGTTTTTTCCAAGGGAGATGAATTAGAAGAAGCGCTAGAGGCAGTAACAGAACTGTCCAGGATGGAACTTGTTGGGATCGTGGCACCGCTGCAGGAAGAGATAATATTGGGGATTTCTCGGCATAGCGAATCATCTCTTCCCATCATTTCACCTATTTCAGCAGTGATTTCACGTGAAGCTAAACAGGTTATTTCCTTAGTCGGTGCAGACCCTGGTTCTTCCAAGGCGCTGGCACAACAAGCCTTTTCAAGCGGTCTAATGACGGCTGCTATTGTATACTCGCGAGAGCCTGAAAGTACATTCGAAGCGGAGGCTTTTACTGACGCTTTTCAAGAATTAGGCGGATCTGTATTGGGCAGATTTGAATACCCAATAGGTTCAACATTTTTTGAAGAACATCTTCGAGCCGTAGAGGCTATAATGCCAGATATACTATTCTTACCGGTACCAGAAGAGGACATCGAACTGATAGCACCACAAGTGACGTTTTTTGGTTTGGACTCATTAGGCATAAGAGTTTTCGGGACTGCGGGATGGAGTCAGGGGGATGTTTTAAATACGATAGACACTAGGCATACAGATGGGGTTGTCACTTCCAGCCCTTTTCCTCTTGGAGAAATCCTACCTGGATACCAGGAATTTCTGTCTGCTTATGAAAGGATGCATCAGAGAACGCTACCCAATCTATTCCCCACATTTGGGTATGACGCGGCTTCGATATTGTTAGAAGGAATGAAGGCGGGTGCTCAGACATCAAAGGAGTTGTTAAAAACATTAGATGGACTTTCCGAAGTGCCCGGTGCTACTGGGATACTTTCTGTAAAAGATGGGCATGTCGTCCGAAAGCATTTTGTGAGTTGTTTGCAAGACAGAACAAAAATTTTGGTCTTACCCCACCAAAAATCACAACCAATCATGATGCCGCCTCTTCCTGATCCGGAAACTGACTCAATACCGGAGAATGCTCCAGATCGAATAATGGGATTTCATTGTGCCAATTCAGGATCGTGATTCCCATTAAGAGACCACACGATGTATCTGAAGAAACTGTTGATATTAAGGGAATCAATTCGTCGGGTGAAGGAGTGGGAAGGTTGCAAGATGGTAGTGTCATCTTCATCCCAAGGACTGTTCCTGGAGACACGGTACGAGTTGCGATTATGATTAGAAAATCTCGGTGGTCTAGAGGTAGACTCATTGAAATTATGTCTCCTGGTTTAGATAGAGTTGAACCACTGTGTGAATATTATGGAAGTTGTAATGGATGCGCCCTACAGCATATTGACTATGACGCTCAACTGAAGTGGAAGGTCAACTCTGTAGAAGAATCTTTTAAGCGTATAGCAGGCATGGAGGTTGCTGTTTCTTGTATAGAAGGAAGCCCTGAGGAGTATAACTATCGTTCCCAGTTGAATTTCACTTTATTGCGTCTACCAAATTCGAGAGTAATAGCTGGATTTCATTCCCTCGATTCTCCCCAGAGGATAGAAGATATAGAGGAAAATTGTGTCCTTGGAGAAGAAAGCTTGATTAAAGTTTGGCAATCGTTGCGCGCAAGTTGGGGAGAAAATGCGAGATTGCTTCCTGCTGGAAAGAAGCTAAGCCTCACTCTTCGAACTGTGCAGGGGGGCATCGTCCTAGTGATTCGAGGTGGACAGGGTCCCGGAAGACCAGATTTGTTAATTGGGAAGATTTCCGAACTGATCTCAATTTGGAGCATAGACAGCAAGGGCAATAAAAATTTGCTTGCAGGATCAAAACGATTGTTTGATCATAGGCTTGGAAACACTGTAGAAATTGAAGCTACTAGCTTCCTTCAAGCAAATCGTAAATGCGAGATCCTCTTGAATGATTGGGTTTGCGATCAGGTCAATCCGCACAAGGGTATGCGTTTGATAGACGCTTATTGCGGTTTTGGCTCTTACGGTAGGAGTATGATGGTCCAGGGGGTAGAGGTAGTCGGAATAGAGCGGGATTTAGATAACGATGTGGTTCTCGACTGCGATGGTTCTGGAAGCTTGAAGTGTCTCAAGGGCACTGTCGAGATGGTGCTTCCAAGAGTGCTTCCTGCTGATGCCATAATTCTTAATCCTCCCAGGATAGGATTAAGTGAATTAGTTAGCACTTTGATAAAAGATAGGGGGCCGTACTTGGTAATCTATGTTAGTTGTGATCCAGCCACTTTAGCAAGAGATATCGCCAGAATAGGTGACGCTTATGAAATCACTGAAGTCCGCAGTTTTGATTTGTTTCCGCAGACCCCACACACAGAAACTGTAGCTGTGATGCATAGAAAGATGTAGGATGATGACACAACCAGAGATTGGTGACGTTCATGACTCAGATTAGGGAAAGCCGTTGTGAAGGGAAAATCTGATTTATACTTGCAAAATGATCCTGAAAAACAAGGACCACATCGTAGGGGACAATCCGAAGAACCAGGAACATTCCCTTTCACCCGTGGAATACATCCGAGTATGTATCAGGGCCGCTATTGGACTATGCGGCAATATGCAGGATTCGGCACTGCAGAAGAAACCAATCGGAGATATCATTATCTCTTAAATGAAGGTACAAGTGGTCTTTCGGTAGCGTTCGATCTTCCTACGCAGATGGGTTTGGATTCGGACCATTCCATGGCCAATGGAGAAGTTGGTCGAGTAGGTGTGGCGATAGATTCACTCGATGACATGAGGAGATTATTTTCGGGAATATCGCTTGATGAAGTGTCTACTTCAATGACGATAAATTCTACGGCAGCTATTTTGCTCTCCATGTACATCAGTTTAGCAGACGAACGGGGTGTAAGTAGAAAATCCTTAGCGGGCACAGTCCAGAACGATATCCTCAAAGAATATGTCGCTCGGGGAACCTATATTTATCCAGTGGAAGAGAGCCTTAGATTAGTCTCTGACTTGACTGTTTTTTGTTCGAATGAGTTGCCAGCCTGGAATCCCATATCAATATCAGGTTATCATATTCGAGAGGCTGGTTCAACGGCTGTACAAGAGGTCGCATTTACTTTGGCTAATGGTTTTGAATATGTGGAAAGATTGTTGGCAAGGGGAATGAATCTAGAGGAGTTTGCGCCCCGTTTGTCTTTTTTCTTCGCTGCACATAATGACATGTTCGAAGAAGTGGCAAAATTCAGGGCTGCTAGAAGACTTTGGGCTCAGACTATGAAGGCAAAGTATGGAGCATCGGACAGGTCTTGTTGGCTCCGGTTTCACACGCAAACAGGGGGGTCTACCTTAACAGCTCAGCAGCCTATGAATAATGCGGCTAGGGTTACGATACAAGCAATGGCGGCAGTGCTGGGTGGCACTCAGTCTTTACATACTAACGGATTCGATGAAGCCTTAAATTTGCCGACAACTGATTCTGCCAAGTTAGCGTTGCGAACCCAACAGATAATTGCACATGAGTCAGGGATAGCGAAAGTGACAGATCCATTGGCTGGTAGTTACTATATTGAAGAATTGACCGACAAAATTGTGGAGATGTCTCGGGACTATTTGAATCACATTGCTACGCTAGGTGGAGCAACAGATGGAATCGCTTTTATGCAGGAAGAGATCGCTGCAGCTGCATATTCTCACCAGAAAAGTGTTGAAGCAGGGAAAAGTGTGGTTGTGGGAGTGAATCAATTTGTTGAGGAAGCAGCAGCTCCCCCCTCGACTGTGCCTGCTAATTATTTAGAATTAGAAGAAAATCAGTGCCGTTCTCTGGCGAGGATGAAAGCCCGGAGAGATGAGCAGAAAGTTAAAAATGCTTGTGACGATGTCCGAAAGGCCGTGAAATCCGAAAGGAACTTAATCCCAGTATTCATAGGTGCTGTCAAGGCAGGTGTTACCTTGGGTGAGATCAGTGAAATTTTACGAATGGAATGGGGTGAGTATCAGGCCTAGTCACTTTCACCACAGTTGTTACTTTGAGGGGCCAATAAATGCTAATAATAGGATTATTTTTAAATAAAAGACCATAATGCCTACTTACGAATATCGATGTTCTGAAGGTCATGGGTTCGAACGGTTTCAAAGTATGAGTGATGAGTCCATATCCAAGTGCCCAGAATGTGGAGCTGTATCTGAGCGGCTACTTTCCGGGGGAGCAGGCTTCATCTTTAAAGGTGAAGGATTTTATATTACAGACTATCGAAGCGAGGATTATAAAAAAGCCGCTTCGTCTGATAGTGAGGCTGCTAAAAGTTCGGGATCGAAACCAAGTCCGAGTGAGGCAGATTCCTCCTCACCAAGTACTTCGGGTTCAGGAAAGATGGGAAGCAAAACTGATTCTACTAGTGATTAAGCTCAATGGGGAGCTGTAAGAATTCTATGGATGACAAAAAGATCCAGAGGAACCTAGAGGCTATCCTTAAAGAAATGGGAATTGTTAATATACCCGTTAGACTTGATAGGCCTAGAGATGCTAGCCATGGAGACTTGGCCACCAGTGTCGCATTGTCATTGGCATCCCAACTGGAGAAGTCTCCCAGGCAAATCGCAGAGGAGATCTCCTCACGTTTAAACCGAGAAGAACTTGGTATCGAAACAATTGAAATAGCAGGCCCTGGATTTCTCAATTTCAAACTAAGTGGTGACAAACTATCTTCTGGCCTTCGAAATATCGTTTTGACTGACGGGGGTTATGGCAAGTCTGGAACTGGAGGCGATGAAGCAATAATGGTTGAATTTGTTTCTGCAAATCCGACTGGACCTCTTCACTTGGGACATGGGAGGCAAGCAGCATTGGGAGATGCGATTGCCAGTTTGCTTGAATGGACTGGCTGGTCAGTTAGCCGAGAATATTACTACAACGATGCTGGCACTCAAATTGAACGGCTGGCTGAGAGTGTGTGGGCTCGTTATCAACAAAAAATAGGTGAAGAGGCTGAAATCCCAGAAGGAGGCTACAGCGGTGAGTACATATCAGAGATAGCTAATGTTTTTTGGCATATACATGGCGATCAGTTTCGTGGTGACGAATCTATCGAAGTACT
>CAWWAX010000100.1:0-5470 GCA_963935005.1 uncultured bacterium
TGTATGCCCAAAGATTTGGTCAGGACACACCGATCCCTTCCATGCAGCTATGTATCGAAAATGTAGATCAGGCCGGCGGTTGTGCTTACGGGTATGCATGTGTATACACTGACACTATTAGTTGGGCTTCTCCTACTGAACCTTTGCCCATGATCCGTGACCCCAGGGTCGCTTTTGATCAGCTGTTCGGAGCGGGCGGGAGTGCGGAACAACGGGCCGCTAGACGTCGAAGTAGTGCCAGTATTCTAGATTGGATTGTTGGCGATATTGGTCGATTGAAAACGGGATTACGACCTAGTGATCGTCTCAGGATAGACAGGTATCTCGAAAATATCCGTGAAATTGAGCGGCGAATCCAAGGAATCGAAGCCAGAAACAGCAGCGGAGAAACTAGAGAACTTCCTGAAGCGCCAGCGGGTGTTCCTGATTCGTTCGATGAGCATGTAAAATTGATGATGGATTTGCAGGTTTTAGCTTTCCAAGCAGATATGACTCGAGTCTTCTCTTTTAAGATGGGAAGAGACGCATCTAGCAGGGTATATCCTGAGAGTGGATCGGACAGGCCATTTCATCCCGCTTCTCACCATGGTGGCAGTCCTGAATCAGTGCTGGAGTTTGCTAAGATCAATAATTATCACGTGGGGATGCTCCCTTATCTGCTGGATAAATTGAAAGAAATCGATGAGGACGGAGAAACTCTGTTGGATAAAACCATGGTCATTTATGGTTCCCCAATGGGAGATTCGAACCTACATAACCACAAGCGTTGTCCGCTGTTTGTAGTAGGCGGAGCCAATGGAGCTCTTCCAGGAAACTCCCATGTTATCGCACCTAATGGAACACCGATGGCAGACGCGATGCTAAGCTTAGGTCAGAAACTGGGCATGAACGATTTGGAGAGCTTCGGTAACAGTAATGGTGAACTTTTGTGAAAATTATCAATCAGGGCTTGAGGGTAGAAGTCTTGGGATCACTCGTTCTGGCACTCTTGGTATTGCCTCTGGCAACTGCGGAATCTCCGATTGCAGATGCAGCAATGCATGGAGATTTTGATTCTGTGCGGATTCTTATCCAGGAGGGAGAGGAAGTGAATGCTGCCCAAGGGGATGGAATGACTGCTTTGCACTGGGCTGCGGAGAACGGCGATATTGAAATGTTGGAGATGCTGATTTCAGCAGGTGCTAATTCTGAAGCAGTGACGCGTTTGGGCAGGTATACGCCACTTCACTTGGCTAGTAAAATAGGGAAGGATGCTTCTGTGGTTTCGCTACTTAGACTGGGTAGCGCAGTCAATCCTAGAACAACGACTGGGGCCGTGACCCCATTACATTTTGCTGCTTCTTCAGGAAGTCAGGTGGCGGTCAAAGCGCTGTTGGATTATGGGGCCGATGTCGATGCTAAAGAACAACAGTGGGGTCAGACACCTTTGATGTTTGCAGCCGCTTTCAATCGAACGGAGACCATCGAGCTCTTGGTAGCTCATGGAGCAGATATCGCTAGGGCAGCGAAGGTAGTCGATATTGCAAAAAGACAGCAGGAAGACAGAGCTGACCAGGTCAAGTGGAATAGTTTACGTAGGACTCTAGTCGGATCTTCAACAGGAAGTTCTGAACCCAGGCAGTCAAACAGCAGTGCATCTACGGCATCAAATACGGTTCCCCAACCAGTCCAAGAGGTACAGCTAAGGGCAGTCGATGAGATAGATCCACTTTCGTATGCGGATCTGGTTGGTACTCACGGCGGACTTACTCCCCTTCTTCTTGCTGTCAGGGAGGGACATTTTGAAGCCATTCGTACTTTGTTGGACAATGGGGCCGACATTAACCAAACCAGTGCAGGTGACCAAACGAGTTCCATATTGTTGGCGGCGGTTAATGGTCATTTTGACTTGGTGGAACAGCTTCTGGAATGGGGCGCGGATCCCAACATAGCTAGTGATGCAGGGGGCACTCCTCTTTACGCTGTCTTGAACATGGAATGGGCTCCAAAGGCCAGGCATCCTCAGCCAGTCGATTATATGCAACAACAAATTGGTTATTTGGAATTAATGGAGGTCCTTCTGGAATTTGGAGTGGACCCAAACGTCAGGTTGAAGAAGAATCTTTGGTACACTACCTATGCTCGAGATCTACTTGGTGTCGACCGCAGTGGTGCAACTCCTTTCTGGAGAGCGGCTCACGCTACCGATGTTGCTGCAATGGAATTATTAGTGCGATATGGAGCCGACCCAACGATTGCGACAAGGAAAACTCCCGATCGTCGTAGGAGGAGGGGTGAGCAGGAAGATTTTTCAGGACTTTCACCCGTTCCAGTTGGTGGTAGAGCTGTCGCACCGATAGTAGCCGCCGCCGGCGTGGGCTATGGCCAGGGCTTCGCAGGGAATTCTCATAGACATGTACCAGATGGTTGGATTCCAGCTGTACAGTATTTAGTTGAAGAGCACGGCGCGGATGTCAACGATAGAGACCACAATGGGTACTCTCCAGTTCATCACGCAGCTGCTAGGGGTGATAACGAATTGATTCTATATCTGGTCAGCTTAGGTGCAGATGTGACCTTGGTAAGTAGGACTGGACAGACAACTGTGGATCTGGCAAATGGGCCAGTCCAGAGAATACAACCCTTTCCAGAAACGATCGCCCTCCTGGAAAGCTTGGGAGCCATCAATAATCACAACTGCGTTACCTGTTAGACGAGATCAATGTCCGTACTTTCGTGATGTACTTGGGTACTGCTATAATCTAGCCCGCGTCACTTTTCTGGAGAGGAACTATGTATAAGCTCAGGCTATTTGTTTCATTTGTGTTTTTAATTATTTCAATTGGCTGTGCGAGTGGGGGTACTGGTAGTAGCTCTGGCATACGTTACGATCCCGATGTGATCACCAGGATGGAACTGGACGAGATCGCTGTGGCAAATCAGACTGTTTATGAAGCGATTGGACGACTGCGGGTGACGTGGCTTAGACCGAGGACTCCAGCTAGCATTCAGTTTAATTCAGATCGACTGCCCAAGGCTATGATTGACAATCAACAGTTTGAGTTGGACTTTTTGCACCAACTTCGTATCCAAGACGTTCAGGAACTGAGGTTTGTTGACGCAAGAGAGGCAACGTTTCGATGGGGGACTGGATTTGCCAATGGAGTTATCGAGGTAATCAGCAGAAGAGCTGGTAGCTGAGGCCGAACAAAATTATTAGCAACTATATAAAGAAGGGTTAAGAAGGTTAAGGTTATGCTGAGGTGAGTAGTTTGAACCTCACTGGAATTTTCCTAGAACTGGAGTTTTGAATGGTGCATTTTTTGGTTCATAATGAGAAAGATGATGTTGGTGTGGCAGTTATAGATATGGAACAGGGTGACTCTGCTCAAGGGATGACCTTGGACACCCAGGAGACTAGAGGAGTTGAGGTTCTTATGGATATTCCGCTGGGTCATAAAGTTGCTTTGAGAGACTTTGAAATTGGTAATTTTGTTACTAAGTACGGACAGGATATTGGGAAGGTGGTCGCTACTATAAAGATGGGAGAGCATGTCCACACCCATAACCTCAAAACCAAGAGGTGGTAGACATGGAGAAGCCAACATTTTGGGGTTATAGGAGGGAGAACGGTCGGGTTGGAGTTCGTAACCACGTGGTCATTCTTCCCGTAGATGACATTTCTAACGCTGCATGTGAAGCAGTGGCGAACAATATCAAGGGGACGATTGCCCTTCCTCATGCATATGGCAGGCTCCAGTTCGGAGCTGATTTAGAACTCTTTTTTAGAACGATGATAGGAACTGGTTCTAATGCTAATGTAGCAGCAGTTATCGTAATTGGCATAGAACCCGAGTGGACTGATCAGATTGTTCAGGGGATAGCAGAGACGGGTAAGCCAGTGACGGGCTTTTCTATTGAACGGCATGGAGACCTACAGACCATAGCAGATGCCTCTAGGCTAGCTAAGGAGTACCTCCAAAATGCATCTGAGATTCAGAGAGAGGAATGCCCGATTAGTGATCTGTACGTTTCAACTAAGTGTGGAGAATCCGATACTACAACAGGATTGGGATCTTGTCCGACAGTTGGAAATGTATACGACAGAATAATCCCTATGGGTGCAACTGGTTCTTTCGGAGAGACGTCGGAGCTGACTGGTGGTGAGCATGTAGTAGAGGATCTTGCAGCGACTCCAGAAGTTGCAGCTGCATTCAAAGAGATATATGACGACTACAATGACTTTATCCTCAGAGAAAAAACCAACGATCTATCTGATTCACAGCCGACAAAGGGCAATATCAGAGGGGGACTGACTACTATCGAAGAGAAGGCTTTCGGAAACATTGAAAAATTAGGAAAAAGCACCAAATTTGTTGGAGTGTTGGGGCCTGCAGAGGCTCCCGATGGCCCTGGGCTGTGGTTCATGGACACTTCTTCGGCTGCTGCGGAAGCAGTGACTCTGTGGGCAGCTTCTGGGGCTGTGGTCCATCTTTTTCCTACAGGGCAAGGGAACATAGTGGGCCATCCAGTGGTGCCTGTGATCAAGCTATCTGCAAATCCTTTGACGTGCTCTACAATGAGCGAGCATATTGATCTGGACGTTTCTGGACTTCTCAGAGGTGAGATGGGTTATCCAGATGCGGGAAAACAACTGCTTGATTTGACCTTGAAAACTTGTAACGGTCGGCTGACTGCTGCTGAGGCTTTGGGTCACAGAGAATTCGTCTTGACCAAACTCTATCGGAGTGCCTAAGTAGAGCACTAAATGACTGCTAATAGTGTTTTAGATAGAAATCGCTTCGATTTTCGAAAGGTACAAGATTTAGTTGTGAAATTGGCCGAATCATCAGGTGTGCCTCACGAAGATGCGGTCATTTTTGCTGAGGCTTTGGTCTGGGCTGATCTCAGAGGAACTTCTACACATGGAGTTTCCAGAGTTGACATCTATCTTCGACGCATTGGGAAAGGGCTGATCGATCCGGTAGCTGATCTAAATATCCGGAATAGAAGCCCTGGTGTGCTGGTAGCAGACGCGGAGTCAGGACTAGGGCAAGTACAAGCAGTGAGAGTGTTGGAAAAACTTTATCCCATGGCCACTGAATTAGGTGTGGCCTCCGCGACTATCAAAAACTCTCAACATTTTGGGGCTGCTAGTCACTACTCCGAGCTGGCTGCGGAAAGAGATATGATTCTGCTGGTCACAACTAACTCCGAGCCGGCTATGCCAGCGCACGGAAGCACGGAAGCGTTTTTTGGAACTAATCCAATAGCGGTGTCATTCCCTACTGGTAAGGGATATTCGGTCAAGATCGACCTAGCCACTTCAATAACGGCCAGAGGAAATATTGTGGCAGCAGCCAAGGAGGGCAGAGAAATACCTCCGGACTGGGCTATTGATCCAGAAGGGTATCCCACTACAGATGCTGAGAGTGCCTTGCAGGGAGCCGTTCTCACCATGGCAGGGCATAAGGGATACGCTTTGGCGATG
>CAWWAX010000101.1:0-5220 GCA_963935005.1 uncultured bacterium
CTGCCTTCCTGGGAAAACTTGACAAGCAGCTACAGGAATTATTACAGCAGCTTTGTACAAGGATTGATGAATACGACAAATAATAAGGTTAGCCTGGATATACCACTTAACACACAGATGAAAATCTTCACCTTTCTGTTCAAGGAGAATTACAGCATGTCCGAATTGTTATCCAGAGTTCGTGAAGTCGGCTACTACGGGGAATCGCAAAATTTTTCTATAGGTACAAATACCAATAGTCTCAGTCTAGGTATCAGCTTGATACAGGTTCCAAGCACAGAAACACATACCGGCGTAGATACGGATACAAGTGAAGAGGATACTGATACTTTTATGGATAATACAGCTCCAACTGCCAGTGTAACTACTGCCACTATAAGCAACTCAAGTTACGCTGTCGTACAAAGCACAGAAACTGGTACAGCATACCTAGTAAAAACTACTGTCTCAATCAGTACTCTTGCGAGTATAAGGGACGCTGCGGATAACCAGTCAAACAGTGTCGCCATCAGCTTAGCAAATACCGATACTGATTTGCCAGCTGCGGGACTTGCGGACGGTACCTACAAAGTTTATGCGGTGGACTCAGCAGGCAACCTCTCAGGTCCCTCGGCAGACAATGTTACCATTGTATCAGGATTGGTTGATATTGACGGTAATGTATACAGTACTGTAGCAATTGGTGCTCAGCATTGGATGGCGGAAAATCTAAAAGTAACAAAATATAGAAATGGGGATAATATAACTAACATTACCAGTAATTCCGATTGGAATAGTGACAGTTCTGGTGCTTATGGAGTTTATAACAATAATACAACAAACTTAGATACCTATGGTAGGCTGTATAACTGGTATGCAGCAGATAACAGCAGCGGTCTCTGTCCCGATGGATGGCATGTACCTACTAAATCAGAATTTAATATTGTAAATACACAGGATTTTCAGAGTAATTTTCTTGCAGTTCGCGCTGGATTAAGAACCTACAATAATGGAGCATATAGTTATCTAGATACTTTTACTTATTTCTGGACATCATCCCCCACAGGTTCTAGTGCCTGGTATAGAAATAACTCTGGTAATATTAATAGCACTTATAGAAATTACGGCTTTAGTATTCGTTGTTTAGAGGATTAATTTCACTGTTTATAAAAACGTTACTGTTTAGAACTTGTTTTTTAAATATTTTATATTGACAATAAGATCAAAAAAAGAGAATCTCCTCCTTGAAAATCAATAGTAGATCAACTCTTTAAAACTGAGAAAGGTAAATGAAAAAACAATGTATTGGAGACATTCGATCTGGATCTGGAGGACAGAGCTTACCTTTCAGTCCAGCTGTTCGGGCAGGAGATTTTGTTTATGTATCCGGACAGACAGCCATGACCGATCAAGGAGAAATTGTTTCTGGAGGCATTGAAGTCCAAGCACATAAGGTGTTTATGATCATTAAAAATATCCTGGAAATATCAGGATGTGGTATGGAAGACGTTATCAAAGTCAATGTGTGGTTGGACGACACACGTGATTTTGCTGGATATAATCGTATTTTTGCAAAGTATTTTCCTGAAAACCCACCCGCCCGCTCTACTGTGCAGTCGAAATTGGTTGTAGATGCGAAGATAGAAGCTGACGTGGTGGCATACAAACCGCTATCTTAAAATGGCTTTTATATAGCTCCATCTTTTTAAAAACAAAGCTGACCCTAACTTTTTTTATATGTGTAAAGAAGGCTTAGGTATTTTTATGTAATCATAAATTTCCTTAATGGTGAGTTCTGAATGGACAGGATCACCATTTATGTGGCTAGCCTATGGTTTGCCTCACTAAAGAGTTCTCTTTTTAAGAAATACCTGATAATGTGGTCGGGAGGAAAAGAGTCTCTGTAGCTTGTTGGCCTCTTCAATGGTGAAGATGAGTCAATTTAAATAAAACAACTCTTCATAGGAGAAAGATAAATGAAAAAAACTATGTGTAACCTTTTGGGTTTAATTATGCTTACAGCATTTACTGTGAGCACTATCCAAGCAAAAGATCTCAAAATGACAGGTTGGCCTTATAAGCCAGATACTGTCACAGAGAATCTCGGAGTGTTCAAAACTCAGTCTGGAATCAGTTCGAAGTTTCTTCCAATTCCTAGTGACAGTTACCACGACAAGATGGTTTCGGATTTTGCGACAGGAACAGATTTTGATGTGGTTTATGTACGTGATAATTTTCTCGCAGAATGGGCCTCCGCTGGATGGCTACATCCTATCCAAAACATGCCTGGATTTGGTCAATACCGTAAAGACTTGAGTCAAGCTTCCATTGATCAGCTTTCCGTGGACGGTAATGTATATGGGCTTCCTTATTACGCTGGCATGATGGCGTTTGCCTACAATGAGGATCACTTGAAAAAAGCTGGTATCAGTGCACCTCCCAAGACATGGAGTGAATTACTGGAGCAAGCTAAAAAAATCAAAGCTGCAGGAATTTCCAATAAGCCAATTATTCTTCAGTTGAAAAAAGGGAATTATATCATCATCTCTTTGGAAGTGATTGCTGCAGGTTTTGGAGGAACAATGTTTGACTCAAAGCATAACCCAACTTTTCAAAAGGCGGGAAGTGCTTTCTGGAGTGCGATGGAATGGACAAGGCAAGGAATGAAAGCCGGGTTGATCGACGAAGCTTCCTTGAGTTCTGGTGACCATGATGTGGTGAATATGCTCTCTGCTGGTAGCCACACTTTTACGATTGTTGCGGACTATAATCTCAAAAGTCTGAATGATCCTGAAAAATCAAAAAACGCTGGAAAATTCAAAAATGCTTTGATCCCCGGTAATGGTGAGACTCGTAGCGGTACGACCTCTTATGTTCGCCTTTACTCCATTACTGCCGACTCCAAAGACAAAGCTGCTTCCTGGAAACTACTTCAGTTCCTGGGTGGTCGTGATGCAAATAACGAATATTTTGTGGCCAAAAAGTGGGCACTTAACGACGGTCTGGGCTTTGCGCAACTGCCACTTTATGACGATCCAGATATACGTAATTCCTTAGGTAAATGGACCAATCCTGATGTGATGGCCGAACAGTCGAAGTACTCAGTAAACCGAGGATATCGATTCCTTCCACACTTCTCGGATTGGCAGACCGAAACCTGGGCAGAACTTCAAGAAATGTTGATGGGCGACGACTACCTCGGAGTCGATCTTGAAAAACTTGCTGCTGCGTGGGAAGACCTAAGAGGTTAATCCCATTTTTATCAGGCGGAGTGAAATCTCTCCTATCTCCGCCTGTTAATTTCCACATCTAAAGAATACAAGTGAAAAATAATTTTTGGCACGCATTAGGATTTTTATCTCCTACGCTACTTGTTATTTTAGCAACAATTGTTTTCCCATTTGGATACGCTCTTTTTTTGAGTTTTCACAAGTGGAACCTCAAGTACCGCTCAACTCCCTTCATTGGTTTCAAAAACTACGACCGTATTTTAGCCAGTGACAAATTTTGGGAGATTCTAGGAACTACTGCAGTTTTCTGTGTTCTCTCAGTGATCCTGATTATGATCATAGGTTATCTGATTGCCTTACTGTTAAATGAAGATTTTTGGGGAAGAGGTGTTCTCCGAGCATTGTTGTTGATACCATGGGCGATTCCAGAGGTCGTGAATGGTATACTCTGGAAATGGCTACTGGATCCCGGATTCGGCATTCTAAACCGTGTGCTGATTAGCATGGGAATGATTGGCGAATACCAATCGTGGCTCTCCTCCATGCCCAGCGCAATGATTTGTGTTGTAATTGCCTATGTCTGGACCCATGTTCCTCTGGCAGCTTTAATTCTTCTTGCAGGATTGCAGTCAATTTCAAAGGATGTTAAAGATGCTGCACTTGTGGACGGTGCAGGACTTTTCCACCGTCTTTTTCTAATTACAACTCCTCTAGTTAGACCAGTTTTGGTGGTAGTACTGATTTTCGAGACTATCTTCGCCTTAAAAGTATTTGACGTAATTTATGTTTTGACTGGTGGGGGGCCAGGAAGGGCAACAACAGTGCTGGGGTGGGAGATTTATTCTCGTACATTCATCAATCTATCTTTTGGGCGCGGCAGTGCTTTGGCGATGTTATTAGGATTGCTCACTTTGACGGTAGCCATCCTTTATTTCAAATACCTGAACCGTGAGGTAGATTGATGAATGATTCAAAACACGTTTTTGGTATTAAGCCGGATCAACTCATTAATCGCCTGTTGGTTTATGGTGGTGCAGTTCTCGTGCTATTCTATATTATTGGTCCATTCTTTTGGCTGGTCAGTTCAAGCCTTCAACCTGAGCAAAACCTGCTTGACCGAGAAGGATCTCTGTTTCCCACCAAGTTGGATTTCACTGCACACAGGGAACTTCTGACTGGCTTTCTCTATGATGAAACTTCAGGGATTCCATACCAGGCGAGAATTTTTATGCGTTCAATGCTAAACAGCCTGATTGTCGCATCAGGAGTGGCTGTAATATCGATTTTGATTGGCAGTGTAGCGGCTTATCCTTTGGCAAGAATGCGATTCAGGGGGCGAAATTTTCTTATGTTTTTCATCCTGGGCACCCGACTCATTCCAGCAATTGCACTGGCTGTCCCCTTTTTTTTGATGGTCAAAGCTGTAGGTATGAATGATCGTTTAGAAACACTGGTCATCATTAATTTGTCTTTAATTCTTCCATATGTAATTTGGCTTTTGCAAGCCTATTACCGCTCCATTCCGATGGAGCTAGAAGATGCCGCGAGGATTGACGGGTGTTCCCGTTTGGGGACCTTGTTCCGAATAATTTTACCATTATCGCTACCGGGAATGGTTTCAACGGGAATTCTAGCTTTTCTGCTTTCCTGGGGCGATTTCTTTTTCGCTTTAATTCTTACTCAATCGCAAAGCTCATTCACAAGTACTGTAGTGGCTTCAATGTTTGCCACCGATGTGGATGTAAAATATGTTAGCATCATCGCAGCAGGAGTGCTTTCGGTAATTCCACCAGTTTCCTTTGCGCTTATTTTTCAACGTTACATCATGTCCGGACTGCTTTCTGGAGCAAACAAAGGTTGATTCTCCGAAGCCATATGTTCCCAACCCCTTGAATGACAACGTTTCCATTTTTCTCCCAGAACCGCAAACTGAGGCAGGATGAATTGCTCCATAAGTAACTCAGTACCCGTAGAATCGAATGCCTTGAAATTTACCGATTCAACCGTGAAA
>CAWWAX010000102.1:0-5185 GCA_963935005.1 uncultured bacterium
AGACGCGCTTCTTGGGGTAGACGAAGAACGGGGTCAAGTCTTTTTACGGGCCAATGGGAGAGAGGGAAATGAGGATCCATACTACCAGCACCTTTATAGAGTCAATTTGGATGGATCAGGACTTCTTTTATTAAACTCGGGGAATTTTGACCATCAGTTTGAGGTCAGTGAGTCGAAGCGCTTCTTCGTAGATAATTATTCCCGTGTAAACACCACTCCAAGAGCAGACCTTTACGATTCTTCTGGCAAGGTGATTATGGAACTAGAAGAGTCAGATTTTAGTTCCCTCACTGCGGCAGGCTATGGTTTTCCAGAGCCCTATAAAGCTAAATCTGCAGATGGAATTACTGACATTTATGGGGTGATGTACAAGCCGTACAATTTTGATCCTGAAAAGAACTATCCGATCGTAGCTTACGTCTATCCTGGTCCTCAAACCGAGTCAGTCTCGAAGTCCTTCAGCTTGAATGGCTACGAACAAGGTTTGGCGCAGTTCGGAATGATAGTAGTCACCCTTGGAAATAGGGGAGGGCATCCCGATCGCTCCAAGTGGTATCATAATTATGGATACGGAAACCTCAGGGATTACGGTTTGGCGGACAAAAAATCAGTGCTTGAACAGCTCGGCGATCGACATGATTTCATAGATCTAGACAAGGTAGGGATCTATGGTCATTCTGGAGGCGGATTTATGTCAACTGCGGCCATGCTTGTATATCCAGATTTTTTCAAGGTCGCTGTTTCATCTTCTGGGAATCATAACAATGACGTCTACAACCGTAGTTGGTCTGAAGATCACCATGGAGTAGAAGAGGTGGTAGCTGATGATGGTAGCGTATCTTTTGAATACGATATAGAGAAAAATTCTGACCTAGCTGGGAATCTAAAAGGACATTTATTACTGACAACTGGAGATATAGATAACAATGTACATCATGCGGGCACTTTTCGTGTTGCTGAGGCATTAATAAAAGCAAATAAAAGGTTTGACTTTTTTATGTTTCCAGGTCAGCGTCATGGTTATGGAGATATGGGTGACTACTGGTTCTGGTTGAGAGCAGAATATTTCGTAAAGCATCTCCTCGGAGATGACAGGTGGGAGCCAGACATACTGCAATTACAAGTTGAAAAAGGCAAAATTAACTAATCGGAGGGCAAGATCGGGTCGCTTGAAATGTATCTGGCGTCTATAAATCTAAAAGCCAATCGGATTATTTCTTTTAACTTCGGGTTGTTTGAAGTGGAGTTCCTTGGTTAGACTGTTTGCTTTCCAGGAGCATAAAATTCGGGGATGTTTTGATTCACCTCCTAGTCTAGATAAAAAATGCGAACAACTATTAAGAGAATAAAAATAATATGACAAGATCTTTTGGCCCTAGGCGTGCTATCTGGTTGGATGTTAGTGACTGCGACGAGAATTTAAAGAATGAAGCATTTTTGATTCATCTTACGCGTTTCGACGAAATATACAGAGCTGTAGTAGCTACTCAGTTTAATTTCCATCAAACTGGGCATCCAGGCGGATCAGTTTCGGCTGGCCACATTATGAGTAGTCTGCTTTTCGATTCTATGGACTATGACTTCCGTGATCCTGTTCGCTCGGATCAAGATCTTCTGTCCTTTGCTGCTGGCCACAAGGCCACTGGGCTTTATGCAATGTGGGCCCTAAGGGATGAGTTAATGAAGGCCACAAAACCAGGACTATTGCCTTCACAGGAAAAGTTCAGACTTAGACTTGAAGACCTCCTGGGCTTCAGAAGGAATCCTACTCACACCGGTCCGTTATTCGGCAAATTTGGCTCTACTCCATTGGATGGACATCCGACTCCCATGACACCATTTGTGAGGATTGCTACTGGGCCATCGGGTGTGGGTATGGCCAGTTCGATTGGATTGGCATTCGGAGCGGCAGATTATTACGGCAAGGACGCTCCAACCGTTCACATGCTGGAGGGCGAGGGTGGACTTACCCCTGGTAGGGTTTATGAAAGTGTCGCTGCCGCAGGTGTGGCTGGATTATCTAACGCTGTTTGCCACTTGGATTGGAATCAGGCGTCCATTGATTCTGATCAAGTAACCAGAGAGGGAGATTCTTGGGGGGATTATGTGCAATGGGACCCGATGGAGTTCTTTTATCTTCATGATTGGAATGTGATCCATGTGGCCAATGGATTCGATATGGGGCAGGTAGTCACCGCACAAAGAATGGTCTCTGGAATCGATAACGACCAGCCAACTGCTATAATCTATCGCACAGAAAAGGGATGGAATTACGGTATTTCAGGAAAAAAATCTCACGGTGCGGGACATAAAATGGGAAGCGATAATTGGCATGAAGTCATGTCTCCACTTTTCGGAGAACAGGCAACTGAGCTTCCTTCCCCTGAAGACCCGTCCAACTTGGAAGAAATTGAAGCTTGTTTTTGGGAAACCTTGCTCAAAATACGTGGCTTGATTGAGCAAGAAGAAGGTATGTGCGAATCGTTGTCTGCTCGAGTTCAAGACTCTTTTGAACGTTTAGACGGCCACAAGAGAGAAGCGCATGCTAACGCACCAAGATTGGAGAGTGTGGTTGAGGCGTGTGATCCTAGAAATACACCTTCTGAATTGGTTTTGAAAATCGGCTCAAAGTTCCCCCTCCGTAAACAAATAGGGGAAGTTCTAGGATACTTAAATAGAAAATCCAATGGAGCTATTCTATTTGGATCTGCTGATTTGAGCGACTCGACCGCTGTGTCCGGGGCCAATAAGGGATTTGCAGAAAACTTTTGGCATTACAGGCATAACACATCAAGCAGGTCATTAAGTATGGGTGGGATTTGCGAGGACGGCCTGTCTTGTATACTCGTCGGAATATCGGGGTTTGGTAAACATATAGGCGTCGGTGCTTCGTATGGTGCATTCTTATCTCCGTTGGGCCATATTGCTGCTCGTGTTCATGCGATCAGTCAACAAATGAAGCAGGAACTAGATCCAGGACCCTATAGCACGGTGATATTACAGTGCGGGCATGCAGGCATGAAAACTGGTGAAGACGGGCCTACCCATGCGGATCCCCAAGCGTATCAACTGCATGCTGAGAACTATGCACCAGGTACCGCTATCACCTTGACCCCGTGGGAGCCCCAAGAGATATGGCCTCTCGTAGCTGCTGGACTCAAGGCACGTCCAGCCGTTCTTGTACCTTTTGTGACAAGACCAAATGAACCGATATTAGATAGAACCTCTCTGGGGTTGGCCCCTGAGTCCAGTGCAATCACTGGAGTGTACTGCCTGTCGGAACCAAGTCAAAAGGATTTGGACGGCATTATCGTCCTACAAGGCTCTGGAGTCACGCTAGTGTTTGTCAATGATGTCTTGCCAAGACTCAAGAAGGAAGGGATCAATTTAAAGGTTATGTACGTGGCGAGCCCCGAGCTATTCGACCGACTTTTAGATAGCGAGAAGCAAATTATTTATAACGAAGATATGGCGCAGAATGCGATGGGTATAACTGGTTTTACTTTGCCCACAATGTATCGTTGGATCCAATCAGACTTGGGCAGGAAGCATACTATGCATCCATTTCAAAGGGGGCATTATTTGGGCAGCGGACCAGGTGACGATGTGATCCGCGAGGCAGGGCTTGATGGAGATGGTCAGTACGCGGGAATCAAAAATTACATTGAGGCAATGAAAAACCAGAGAAATCTTGAGTAAAACTCTACGTACAAAAATCGATGATGCGACTACAGCCATGGGAAGGAAAGGCTTCCTGAAGTTTCTTTGTCACAAATCGGGACTGATTGGGATTAGCTCGATCTATTCAGCTTGTGAACTAAGTTCCAGAAATGAAGTGGATCGTCCAGGGCCTCGCGAACCGATACTATTCGAGTATTTGGACGAAAGGGTCAGGATTGAATCACCTCTGTCGATTCTCCCTTTAGCGTATGTTTCAAACATTGAAAAAAAAATTTTCGTTGACTATGAATCGCGAATAAGCGTCAGCGTCACCTTGGCCGCCCATATTTCTGTCAGTTCTGGCCTATGGAGGATTCCCTTGCTAGGCGAAGATGTAGGGCTGCCTATTGATGCAGGAGATCCTCGGCGGGAATTTTCAGAACACAGCATTAGTGAGTGGAATCCAGGTCTATTGCCGAGAGAGGGAGACTATAGGATACGGAGAGGATTTGCAGTAGCTAAGGAGATCTCCCTTTCTTGCGTTCCGATCCTGCCCGAAAAGGGGTGGGTGAGTGGAGGTCCTTGGTCGTTTAATCAATGCGATGGGATCAGTAGGGAGCTATGTAGTGAAGTATTTACTTCGGTTGGTAAGGGGGTGAAACATGATTCTAAGGCTTATCGTATGTGTGCTGGAACTGGCAAGGTCACGGAATTCATGACTTGGGTTGTCCCTAAGGTGTAAAGTCTGTCGACTGATGGGCAGACTCTGCTGCAGGCTTAGGAATTATACTGTTAGTTTGTGTGACTCTAAATGGTAGGGAAATTGGCTGAATCCAAGAAGAGTTTAGGTACATTTGATGGGGTGTTCGCTCCCTCTATTCTAACTATCCTCGGGGTCATTATGTACCTCAAGTTGGGCTGGGTAGTTGGGAATGTGGGTCTCTATAAAACACTGTTGATAGTAACACTTGCCACTTCTATCACTTTTCTGACCAGCCTGTCTATTGCAGCAATAGCGACTGATCAGCGAGTTCGAGGCGGAGGGGCTTATTACATGATAAGCCGGTCACTAGGGTTGGAAGTTGGTGGTGCCGTTGGTATCCCATTGTTTTTGGCTCAAGCTTTTTCCGTTTCTCTCTATACTGTGGGATTTTCAGAAAGTTTTACAGCCGTGTATCCACAGTTGTCTCAAAAATTCGTTGTAACGGTAACGATCATGGTGGTAACAGGAATCGCTTTGTTGTCCCCCAAATTGGCGATACGTACGCAGTACCTGGTCATGGGAGTGGTACTACTTTCTTTTTTATCTTTACTATTCGGGAAACCAATCTCGACTGAAGTGGCTGGTGTCTCTGGTACAGTCTCTGAACCTGTCGGATTTTGGGTGGTTTTTGCAGTGTTTTTCCCAGCAGTCACAGGGATAACAGTTGGCGTGAATTTATCTGGAGACCTAAGAGATCCTGGCAAGTCGATTCCAATAGGCACGTTTTTAGCTATTGGTACAGGATATTTGGTCTATATGATT
>CAWWAX010000103.1:0-5034 GCA_963935005.1 uncultured bacterium
TCTTAGGCAGCATACAGATGGCCGAGTAGGCGATGAAGATCTTTATTGGGAGATTATAGATCATCTTCCTAAAGAAACAGCTCAATATGTCCCTAAGCTTCTAGCGGTTACTTACTTGGCCAAATATGGAAAAGGTTTCGAAGTTTCGGAGCTGGAACCCTACGCTTATGATATCGTTTGGATGCCTGGCGGAACTCTCTTGTCAGGTTTAGCTCAGAGACTCGGTGTTTTTAGCTCGAAGGTTGAGGATTTGAATCCACACCTCATACGTGGGATGACTCCTCCAGGGGAGATTTATCCACTAAGAGTCCCCTTAGGTACTTCAGCTGAGGTGGTTTCAGTGGTTGGATTTCCCAGTCGGCAGGTACGTCTGGCCGACGACTAGGACTTTGGTAGTTTCTGTTGCCGACAGCCAATCCGATTCAAAGTGTTATATTCAGATAGACTACGATTACGAAAGCGATTACTTGCCAGCGTTCCATAGGGGTCAGTCTACATTCTGAATGGTGCTTTTTAGTTGCCGATGTCTAGCATGATTTTCATAAATTTCCAAGATGAATAAGACACATCCTAGTAATCGATTCAAAATGGGGAGCGTGAACATGTATGTCAGGAATTCCAGAGTATATATTCTGATTGCTTGTGGCTGTTTGGGGCTTTTTGGATCTATTTCGGGACAAACACGCGCTAAAGTTTTGAGAGTTCCTGTTGTCGGGACAATAGAAATGGGTCTGGCCCCCTTCATTGAAAGATCCATTGAAGAGGCAAGAATCATGGATGCAGCAGCCGTGATTCTAGATATCGATACACCTGGGGGACGAGTCGATGCAGCTGAACGTATTGTAGATGCTGTATCCGATTCGGAGGTGCCAGTATTTGCTTTTGTGAATAGAAGGGCCTTTTCTGCTGGAGCACTGATTTCTCTAGCAACCAAACGAATCTATATGAGACCAGGTTCAGTCATGGGTGCTGTGACACCTGTGGATGGATCTGGTACAAAAGCTTCTGAAAAGATTGTTTCTGCCATGCGAAGTGAGATGAGATCTTTGGCTGAAGCTAATGACTTAAATCCCGAAATTGCTGAAGCGATGGTTGATGAATCACTGGCAATACCAGGTGTAATTGAAGAAGGGAAACTCCTTACGTTAACTGTGGAAGAGGCAGTCAATCTCAATTATGCACTTGAAGTGGAAGATTTGTCGGCACTTCTTAACGATTTAGAATTGGAAGATGCCGAAGTAATTTCTTCCGAAACCAATTGGGCAGAAAAATTGGTAAGATTTTTTTCTGACCCAATCGTAGCTCCATTTCTGTTATCGTTAGGTTTTCTCGGATTGATGATAGAAATTCGAACGCCGACGTTTGGTCTCGCTGGCGGGGCAGGCTTGGTAGCTTTATCTCTTTTTTTCGGGTCAAATGTTATCTTGGGATTAGCCGGTCTAGAAGATTTATTGCTTTTCGGCGCTGGAATTATTTTTTTGGGAATAGAAACCTTGGTGATTCCTGGTTTCGGAGTCTTTGGAATACTTGGCATCATTGGAATACTTGGAGGTATTTATATGAGCATGTTAGGGAGCCTTCCTGGGCCAGAAGATGTGAGCCGTGGAGGGGTAGTATTAGCTACCACTATGGTGCTAATACTGCTGATGTTGTGGGCAACGATCAGATATCTACCTAAGAGTGTTCGCTTATATCGTTCTGGGATTTTTCTAAAGACACAGGAAGATCGTTCAAAAGGATATGAGTCTGCGGAAACTCGTGAAGAATTGGTCGGCAGGGAGGGTGTTTCGCTTACGGACTTGAGACCATCAGGTTATGGTTTATTTGGACAAGAGAAACTCGATGTGGTTTCGGAATCAGAATTCATAGAAGAAGGAACTTCGATTCGTATTGTGACTGTAGAAGGATCTCGCCACATTGTGAGGGTGAATCGGGATTAGTGAATAATTCGTATTGGTTGGAAACTAGCGACTGATCTAGGTCAGTCAGGGAGTTAAACCGCTAAAGGGAAGGTCACTTTTATGCAACAGCAAGATTTTTTCAGCATATTCATATTGGTTGGCAGTCTATTATTAATATCTATTGTGGCCTGGGCTGTACCGGTACGATTGTGGGTCGAAGCTATTTCTGCCGGTGTAAAGATAAGAATCAGCTATCTAATTGGTATGCGCTTGAGGAAAGTGACACCAGCTGCTGTGGTCAGGCCGTTGATTTGGGCTACTAAGGCTGGCATTCCTTTAAACATAAACGATCTAGAGGCGCATTATCTCGCTGGTGGAGACGTCCTGAGAGTGGTGCGGGCTTTGATTAGTGCCGATAAGGCAAGTATTGAGTTGGCCTTCCAGCAGGCAGCTGCTATCGATCTCGCTGGAAGAGATGTTTTTGAAGCTGTTCAGGTTTCTGTTAATCCGAAAGTTATCAATACCCCAAAAGTGGCAGCTATGGCTATTGATGGGATACAATTGATTGCTCAGGCCAGAGTGACTGTGAGAGCCAACATTAATCGCTTAGTAGGAGGAGCCGGAGAGGATACCATTTTGGCTCGTGTCGGTGAAGGGATTGTGTCGTCAATCGGGTCAGCGGTCACTCATCAAGCTGTGCTGGAAAATCCAGATGCGATATCAAAGAGTGTCTTAGCGAAAGGTTTGGATTCTGGTACAGCTTTTGAAATACTTTCTATTGACATCGCTGATGTGGATGTGGGGAAGAACATCGGTGCTGATCTTCAAGCACACCAGGCAGATGCTGACAAACAGGTGGCTCAGGCCAGGGCCGAAGAACGTAGAGCGATGGCGGTTGCTCGAGAGCAGGAAATGACGGCTAGGGTCGAAGAAATGAGAGCTGAACTGGTGAAGGCTGAGGCAGAAGTACCAGCGGCCCTGGCAGAAGCATTTCGGCTGGGACATATGGGTGTTATGGACTACGTTCGTTACAACAATATGACGTCAGATACTGAAATGCGTAGATCTATTGCGACTGGTGAGGAAAAGGATTCGGAGCCATTAGCTTAAAATGGGAATAAACTAATGGAATCCTTTGTTGACCTATTTTGGACAGGCTTAGTTGGTTTTTGGGTCATCAATCAGTTCCGTGGCTTTAAAAAGCGACAGGCAACCGCAGAAACGATGCAACCGGTGGGAGTCCAAAAAGAACAAAGCGGTTTTATGGAGGAAATTCAGGAGGAAATTCAGGATTTCATCTATATGGATAATCCTGCACAATCGGATAATGTAAATCGGTCAGAGCCTTGGAAGATGGATCTACCCTCGGTCGAGTGGAAGGAGGAATCCGATACTGTACAATCAAGTCGTCTCTCTAAGAGATCTGATAGATACCAGGAAGCTGAAGAATTAGGTCTCACTGGCCAAGACGAACCCATCTATCAGCATGCTAATATGGAGGATGAAGACCATCAGTTGACCGCCGATAGGGACAGAGAAGATCAGTTTTTACCGTATTTGACTGGTGGGGATACCAAGACTCTACGGAGGGCAATAGTACTGTCCGAGGTGTTAGGCCCGCCAGTGTCTATGAGGAAACCAGAATAACAATTTTGAGTTGGGATGCTCTTCCTGTGGGCAAAGAATATGTCAGAGATTTTCCGATGCTATGTTACGAAGAACCGTCTGCAAAATGCCACCATTTTGGTAGTATTCTACGTCTGCTTCGGAATCTAATCTGGCGGTAGCATTAAACGTTATTTGTTTTCCGTCTTCTTGTTCTGCGATAACCTGCAGGCATTTGCTGGGATAGAGTCCCTGAGATATACCAGAGATGCTGTAGGTTTCTTTCCCAGAAAGACCGAGAGTCTCGGGCGTGACTTGCTCCTCAAATTGCAAGGGCAATACCCCCATCCCGACCAAGTTGCTTCTATGTATTCTTTCATAGCTTTCAGCTATCACCGCTTTGACACCTAAAAGGGAAGTTCCTTTGGCCGCCCAATCTCTTGAACTTCCAGTTCCGTACTCTCGACCTGCCAAGACCACTAGAGGTGTTCCTTCTGACTGGTATCTTATAGCAGCTTCGTAGATTGAAGTTTCTTCCCCACTTGGGATATGCAGTGTTTTACCACCCTCCTGATCATCTAATAACAAGTTCCGGATACGGATGTTTCCGAAAGTACCCCTTACCATGACTTCATGACTACCGCGTCGAGATCCAAAAGTGTTGAAATCCCTTGGTTCAACCCCATTCGATCTTAGGTATTGTCCGGATGGTTCACTCTTGGGGATGGCCCCTGCTGGTGAAATGTGGTCTGTGGTAGTTGTGTGCCCAAATATACCGAGGACTCTAGCTCCTGAAATGTCACTGGGACTAGGAACCTCGAGTGACATTCCCTCGAAGAATGGAGGATTTCGTATGTAGGTAGATGTGTCATCCCAGTCGTAAAGGTCTTTGTCTCCAGTTGGAAGCGGAAGTTCTTTCCACAGGTCATTTCCTTCGAATACTTCGGCGTAACGTTGCTTGTACATACTCGGATCAAGGGCCTCTTTGAGGGTGTTATGGATCAGAGCAGAACTTGGCCAGATATCTCGAAGGAAAATAGGAGATCCTTTGAGGTCATTGCCGATGGATTGGGTTTCCCAATTGATGTGAACATTTCCTGCTAGGGCATATGCTACTACCAGCATGGGAGACATCAGGAAGTTTGCACGAATATCAGAATGGATACGTGCTTCGAAATTACGATTTCCAGAAAGAACAGATGCAACAACCAGTCCATTCTCTTCGATAGCTTCACCGATTGATTCAGGAAGTGGGCCTGAGTTTCCGATACAGGTCGTACACCCATAACCGACTACGCCAAATTGTAATTCTTCCAAGTATTTCATGAGACCAGATGCTTCCAGGTAATCAGTCACAACTTTAGATCCAGGCGCCATGCTCGACTTGACCCAAGGCTTTATTTGGAGTCCGAGTTCGACAGCCCTTTTTGCTAGCAATCCTGCGCCAATCATAACAGAAGGATTGGAAGTGTTAGTGCAACTAGTGATAGCAGCTATAACGATTTCACCATCTCCGATTTCGCAGTTT
>CAWWAX010000104.1:0-4964 GCA_963935005.1 uncultured bacterium
AGCTTAGTCCCATCCTCGGACCAATGGTAATCATGAATAATTAAAGGTAAGGAACTCCCACGAGGTATTAATCTTCGAGCTGACACCTTTATCTCGCGTCTACCCGTTTCAGGTTGGTAACTCACTATTTCTAGAGCTCTCAGACTATTGGATACTTCCACCGTAGTGTATCCCGATCCATCTGATAGCCACCGCGCAGGACCAAATTGTTCCGACAGGAAATCCCTTGAATTGAAAATGCTCTCCAAGGAAAGAAGTCCGTTATCTGACTGGGCTTCTAGGTTAACCACTCCTGCCAAAATAATGGCAGAACTACAAATCAAAGTCCTAAGGATACTCTTTCCAAAAATGTGCATTATTCTGTACCCTTTTACTGGTCACCGGTGACTATTCTACGAGTCAATTGGCCATTGCTCTCCCAGTAGGTTTTCTTTAAAGCAATGAAAGGATCGGAAGTGGCTGGCTGGACCCTGCCCGTAGCATCCGTAGCCCGGGAAGTGATCGTATGTTCACCAGGAGCACCTCCATCCCAATCCAGATGCCAGAAAGTCCAGGAATACGCATCGTTTTGTGAACGAGTAATTTCAGCAGGCCTCCAAGGACCTCCGTCCACACTGACGTCTACACCAGCTACAGAAGAGCCCCAGGCTGCTCCATGCACTCGATAGTTTCCCTCCGTCAACATAACCTTAGCGGGTACCGAATTAATCCTTGTCCTACCAACTGATGACTCTATCCAAACAGACTCACCATCAACTTTATTTTCCCTCAACGTAACATAGTCTCGTGCCATGAATCTGCCCATGAAGCGAGTGTCGCGAAGTTCTATCTTCTTTAACCATTTAACATTTGCCACACCATACCAACCAGGAGCGATCAGCCTCAAGGGAAATCCATGAGCGTTCGGTAACGGCTCATCATTCACCTCGTAGGCGAGAATGAGCTTAGAATCCATCGCATCTTCAATCGACATACTCCGAGCAAAATTTTGCGTTACCTGATTCCCACGTATTTCTTCTTCTCCAGTATCACTCCCCCAAAAAACCACCTCGATACCATCGTCCATGACTCCTGCCTCTTTCAGAACAGAAGCCAATGAAGTGCCTGTCCACTTAGCATTATGGACCGCCCCTATAAAACTAGAAAACCCTCTATTGCCAGCACATTCCAAAGTGAACACTTCTTCTTGCTGAGGTCTGGATCGCAACTCGTCCAGTGTTAATGACAGAGGGTTCTCAACTAAACCAGCAACTTCCAAACTCCAGTCGCTTGCCTGAATCACTGGGCGATTGTAATGACCAACTGTGAACAAGTCAGACGTAGGAGTGATCCAGGAATCAAGATTTTGCCAATCCAATAAGTTCACTTGGCTCATTGCTCCCGTATCAGGAGAGTCTGACCAAGGAATTAACCTGCCCTGTTCGCCAATGAAGAACGTTTCATTTTCCGATTCACATCCTAGTAGAGCTAGACCTAAAACTGTTGATCCTCCCTGCACTAGCCATTGCCGTCTATTTATGTAAGCGTGATTATCCACTTTACACGTCTCCATGCTGTGTTATTTCAAATGTAGTGTCCATATATTTTGGACTTCGGGTCAGGATATCGCCAGTGGCATCCAATCGAAACCGTAATGTCGCCCAAGTTATTCGCTTTGTAAGGCAGAGAAAAATCCACAGCTATGAAACCAAATAGATTTGGATAGAGTTAGGATTAAAGCTGCTCCCCCGATAGGGATTGATTCATACTTGAATCCTCAAATAATGGAGCCAGCCGGGCTCGAACCGGCGACCCCTGCCTTGCAAAGGCAGTGCTCTCCCAACTGAGCTATGGCCCCTCTGTACAGTAAGATAATTAGGATTCAACTTTTCTAACAGACAACTATGAAATGGTTCTTACTGCTTTCCTTTTTTTAACAAAATTCCAGTAGATCTCAGTCGTAGAATTTTAGAGGATCGATTTCACAGAGATGACTCTTTCTTAAGTTGCCTTGCTATCCAAAATGTGCGAAATATTGAAGTTCCTATCGTCCCGAAACTCATAGCACCTAGTAGGGGAATCAAAAGCCGCCCAAATCCCTGTCCAGAACCCCAGAGCGCTGAAACAGTAGGATCCAGGATGCCACCAAAACCTACCAGGAGCAATCTCTCTGCACGTTGCATCAGGCCTAGTTTGCAAGAAACCCCCAAACTCTCCCCTCTTGCCCGTGTATAACTCACTAGTAATGATCCCCCCAGGCCAGTAACAGCAAATAACAAACCTGCCTCCGAGTCCCTGAACAAATAGACCAAACCGCAAAACATTCCCACTTCTGCGAACCTGTCCAAGGCAGAATCTAAGAAAGCACCCCTCTTGTCAGCTATTCCTAATGAACGAGCAATTCTTCCATCTAAAACATCCGCAATTCCACCTAGTAAAATACTCCATCCACCTAAAGCCAAATGACCAGTGGCGAAAGCTACTCCACTTAGGATACCGAACAACACGCCTAAGAGGTTAAAGGACAACGGTCCCATTCCGATTAGTATCGCAAATCTTCTCAGTGGATCGACGAACCAATAGAACCAGTCTCTCAAAAATCTCCCTAATATAAAGTCACCACGATTTTCACTCTCTAGAGGATCAAAAGATTTATGTTTCCCACTTAGAACCCAAACCAAGATTGAAATCGTGGCCAGTGCCAAGACGCCTATTAATATTTGCAGTCCCAAAATCAACTCTCTCCTTGATCGTTTGCTGTTTCTACATTTTGGCTTGGTTCAACTTCTCGCTCAGGTCGATTCCAGAACACAAAGAGAACACGTGGCCACAAAAACAAGAGTGGTAGCATTTTTTCTATCTTAGTGAGCCGGATTTGGTTCCCGGTCCTCCTCTCTACCTTTCTAACAATATACGGAAGCCACCCTTCAAATGTCACCATATGTTTCAACCAAGAAAGCGTTACCCTAAGCTTCGATATTTTGAAATACAGTAAGCGTTGCAACCTGCGGATTTTGGAAGCTGGAATCAATGTCCTATAACCGCCCCCTTCTCGTTTCACTTCTCCCTTAATCTCAGCCTCAGCCAACACATTACTATAACACTCGATCAACTCCTCTTGCTGTGCAAGAAAAACTGCGTTCGAGCGGCCAGATGATTCGGGTCTGTTCTCACTTCGGTAGCAAATCCTAAGCATTTCACGTGCCAGAGATTCCGAATCGAACGGCTGATCAATCCACAGAGTGGCCCAACTAAGAACGCCATATCTAGCGACCCAAAGAGTCTCTTGGACCCATTCCCCGATCACGTCGCTTCTGCTGTAAACCACCTGTACTTTTTGCATCATTCTTGAAATCATGAAATGATCCCGAGCCCGACCAATTCTTAGAGACCTTTCAAAATCCGATCTATCTATCACAAGACACTTGGCAAGAACTCCTCCGTCTCCTTCGGGAGCTAAACGAATCACAGTAGGAGGAAGAAACTTGCTTACAATAGCCATTAGAAGTGGCGATCTATGTATTATCTTAGCTGAATACAATGCGTCATAAAAACCTCTATAATCATCAACTATTAAAACTAAGTCGTAAGCACTATATCGACCTGGATTGGCACCCAAAAGATGTGAGCCGTAGAGAATGACTGCTTCTACATGACTTCCTGCGATATTAACTAATAGGGGTACGAAAAGGTCTTGTACTGGGCGTTTACTGTCCATTACAATCGACTTTTCAAGAAACTACATTCCGCACAATGTTTCCTTATTACAACCATAGACCCCTTAAACTCTTTCTATAAATCATCTTTACAGTATTCGCCACCCTCATGTGCCACTTGTTGACACCCGTATTTTCAAAGACTGATATTATACTGGCTCTATTGAATTTCTTTTGCTATATAGTAACATACCATCATCAATGTCCTGTAAGGAAACAATGACAAATGCAGTTAACTAAATATGGTTTTGAAAATGCAGTGGCTGGCTTCTTCGAGATGCCTACGAATGATGCAACGAAGATTCTTCCGAAACACTTGCAGTCCCTTGAAGTCCAGCATCAGAGAAGCATTCTAGCTATCACAGCATTCAAGTTTACCGAGACCGAAGTGGGTTCCTATAATGAGATAGTTCTTTCAATCATAGTTCCTCCAAGAGTCGACCCGAGTAAACCAATCCCGAACGCAGCCTTCTATCCCTTCATGGTCGGAGTAACGACTGCAGAATCTCGTGCGCATGCTATAAAGCGCTGGCATCTTCCGCACTACATGAAAGATATCGATATAGAATTCACTGAATCTCAAGAGAGCCTTCTCGTACGGGTTCACGAAAAAGAGAAGCCTATCTTGGATTTGACTGTTACTGATTTCTCAAAGGAACCAGACACTCTTCTGTTCAATGCTTTTACGACCGACGAAGAAGATAAATTCAAAGTCAATATTTTCATGCAGGGACAGCACAGTGAGCACGAGGAAGAAACAGGATCTTTAAAGCTTTATCCTCATCAGATGACAGAAGGACTCGACCTGGATGACATCTCCACTGTTCCCTTTAGAGAACAGTGGTTCCGACAAGGCCTACAGACCTTTGAGGAGCTCGAGACAATCTGAGCCCCCCAAGGGTCTGACAGAAGAAATTAGAATTCTAAAAATGGGAAGTAGCGAGCCAAACATCGGACCGTTGCCAGGCCTCTTCAAACGCTTTCAAGACTTCATCCGCAGGGCCTCTCTTCCCCTGATGCCTAAGTGCCTGCTCCAGTCCGAATAACGACCATCCGTTATGCGGATGATCCTCTAAAGCCAATCTATAAACCTCTTCGGCTTCGGAGAATCTTTCTGCTTCAATCAAGACAGAACCCAGCCAGTCACGGACAGAGAAGTTCAACGGTTCTGGTTCGTCGTACTCTAACCGATCTTCAATCTCCACCGCTTGTTTGAAAATTTCTATAGCTTCGCTTAACCGACCCTCTTCACGAAGCATCTCTCCTTTT
>CAWWAX010000105.1:0-4836 GCA_963935005.1 uncultured bacterium
GGATCGGTCCATCTGTCCCTGGGCTCCACGCCAACATAGTACCATTCAGGGTTCTTTTTCGGGGTTCCACTAAATCTATGTGAGTGTGGCCGCGATCCCAACCTTTCCAGGTTCCGTACTGTTCTTTCCTAGTAGTAACCCCCCAGCTATCGTACATTTTTGCAACCCAATCGACTGCGGCAAGTTGATTAGGACTCCCAGAAAGACGGGGGCCAATTGAATCAAGTAGTACTTGAGCTAGTCCTTCCACTTGAGATTTGTCCGTCATCCCTTCTTCCCAAATCGTCTTAATAATTTGATCATTACTAGGAAAATCTTGGGACATGCCATCCACTACGCAGATGAGTGAAAAGAGGAAGATTTTGAGAAACAGGCTGAGACTTCTTAAACAGTTATACATATCTTTCTCCGTGGAATCCAGAAAACCTAGTGACTTCTCAGGATGGGATTATTTTTCGAACCTCAATATGATAATCCAAATTCATCTTGAAGCTTGGCTATCAAGAAGTTTTGCTAATGTCTAGAATTTCCCTAATTTTATGATAATTCCCATATATCGGCACGCTGATTTCACCAGTTAAAGTATCACCTTGTCTCAAGGAAAATTTTCACCAGGTTATTTCTAATTGTAGTGCAATGAAACATTATGAGATAAGGAGCGCAAGGAATTCTCGAATGAGCTTAAGTCAGAGTAAAATCCGGATTTTAGTAGCAAAGCCTGGTCTAGATGGACATGATCGAGGGGCTAAAGTGATAGCGACATCCTTTAGAGATGCTGGCTTCGAAGTCATTTATACTGGACTTCGTCAAACCCCTGAAAAAATCGTCAGCGCGGCTATTCAAGAGGATGTGAGCATTGTAGCGCTATCGATATTATCTGGTTCTCATATGACACTGTTCCCAAGAGTTCTATCACTATTGAGAGAGGAGGGAGCTGGCCATGTGTTACTTACTGGAGGGGGGATTATTCCAGAAGAAGATATGATTTCGTTGCAGGAATTGGGCGTTGGGCGTCTTTTCGGTCCAGGCACTTCGACTGAAGAAATAATCTCGTACGTAAGAGATTGGCATGGTAGTCAGGAGATGGAAAATAGTGACAGGCAACAAGTGTGATGATTGATCAAGAAGTCAGCTTGTTACTGTTGAGTGTTTGAGATGGAATTGAATAACAGAAAATTTCTGCAGTGGAAAGTCCGTACTTTTGTGGCAGGTTCCTGTTTGGCACTAGGTGGAATTTTCTCTAACAAATCATGGATGGTCCTGGTCGCTCTGGCTGTTCTAGTAGCAGGTTATGCCGCGGGCTATTACTTACATGGTTATCGCCATCGTCACGAAGATTAGAGGAATAATTCGTAAGTCATTTGAGATCGAGTTATTTGCATCCTATCGCCGTAATATTAAACCTTGGTTAGGTTTATATCGTCCGTTACATAGAAATTTAGTAATCAGAGTTTTAACGGCACTGGTTCGGGGTGGTTATGAAGTATGGAGGTAGAGTTATCAATAACCGAATGGATTTAGTGAAAAATTTTCTTCAAATAGATTTGTTGGGGTAGTTGAGAGCTAGTTCTCAGCGAGGAACTATACATCTATCCAGATGATTTGCAGTTGATGATTATTAGATAAAAAAATTGAACGTACAGTGTCTGTTATCGCCAAATTGGCGGTACTAGAAGACACTGTTTCGTGCACAACAGGAAAGTTTGATTTGGTCTTTGGTCCGTCAACACGGGCCCTGACTGTGGTCGGAACCGCTCTTTGGAAAGTCTAAGGTCAAGGACTGGTTACGGGACAAGCTGGGCGCACGACGGGTGGCCAGATAAAGCCTTCCGGGAGAAAGAAAAGTGAGGAGAGAAATCCTCGTGAGTGCCACTCAGGATGAGTCATGGGTGGCCCTCATGGAAGATGAAAAATTAGTGGAAGTGATGTTCGATCGCTCTGACCAAGATCGATTGGTCGGTGGCATTTATCTTGGAAAAGTCGAAGCTGTCATTCCAGGAATTCAAGCTGCCTTCGTCGATATCGGATCTGCAAAAGCCGGATTTTTACACGTCTCTGACCTAGAATGGGATCATGATCAGTCGGGTCGGACTAGGGGTAATACGGCAAAGGGAAGGCGAGATAGACGTTTTCCAGCTATCCAAGACAGGATCAAGAAAGGCCAGTCGATCATTGTGCAAGTCACTAAGGAACCCATATCCACCAAGGGTCCTAAGTTGACGTCACAGATCTCTCTACCTGGGAGGTTTTTAGTTTATATGCCCGGTTCGTATCATGTGGGAGTAAGCCGGAAAATTGAAGATCGTAGTGAAAGATCTAGACTGCGAAAACTAGCCAAGGAAATCCTACCTAAAGATGGTGGAGGCATAATCATTCGCACGGTAAGTGAGGAACTTAACAGAGAAACTTTCGAAAAAGAGTTCAAGAGGCTCAGTTCTACATGGGAAGAGATTCTTAAAAAGAAAGAAACTCTGGAGGCTCCTGCACCGCTACAACGTGAGGCGAGTTTAATAAGTAGTGTGATCAGGGACCTTTTCAGTAGTCGTTTTGAATCCATTAAAGTAGACAGTAAGAAAATCTATCAGGAGATTCTACAGTACGTCAAAAGTATAGCGCCCGATCTTAAAGATAGAGTCATTCTGTATGATGATTCCAAGTCTCTTTTTGAAAAATATGAAATCGAAGGCGAAGTGGAAGCGACATTCACAAAGCAAGCAATGTTGCCTTCGGGGGGATATATCATCATTGAACAGACTGAAGCATTAGTCTCTATAGATGTTAATACTGGAAAATACATTGGGAAAAAAGATCCTGAAAAAACCATCCTTAGAACTAACTTGGATGCTGCAGGTGAAATATCTAGGCAGTTACGCCTAAGAGATATTGGCGGAATAATCGTTTGTGACTTTATCGATATGGAATCACAAAAAAATAGAGATAAAGTTCTTAATGAAATGAAAATTCACCTGGCTAAGGACAGGGCTCGTACCAAAGTATCTGAATTTTCCAGATTAGGACTGGTGGAGATGACTCGTCATCGTGTGCGTCCATCTCTTTTCCAGTCATTGACATTGAGTTGTGGCCACTGTGAGGGTGGAGGTCGTGTTTACACTCCAGAAACAGTAGTGCGTAAAATCGAAAGAGCTCTGAACAGATTGTCCGAGAATGAAAAAGAAAAACATGTGTTGGTCCGGCTTCACCCAGGAATAGCGTTGAATATATTCGAAAAGGAACCCAACTTTTTACGAAACGTTGGTCGATCTACGAAATTGCGTGTAGCTTTGCGCGACGATCCATTGCTACGGGAGGATGAGTTCAGGATTTTGTCTGGATCTGCGGAGACAGATGTTACCTCTCGCTATGTTTCTATGTGAGTAGGGGTTGACCCGGATTTCACTTTTCATAAATTTCGCGGTACTTTATTGTGTTTATATTTACTGCCATCGAGGCATATTATGTACGCAGTTTTTGAGACAGGTGGCAAACAGTTTCGAGCGGAATTGGGTGGCACCATGCGAGTTCCACTTTTGGACGTTATAGAGGGAGACACTGTTTCCTTTGACAAGGTGTTGATTGGATCCGATGGAGGTGGTATCTCAGTCGGTGATCCAATCGTCAGTGGTGCAGTAGTTACTGCTGAAGTTTTACGTCATGGGAAAGACGATAAGATAATCGTCTTCAAGAGGAAACGTCGTAAGGGTTATCGCAGGAAACAGGGTCACCGACAAAAGTTTACCGAGATTAGAATCTCGGACATTGTAGGCTTAGATTAAGAAATCAGTCTGTCGAAGTTGCTGGAGGTATAATGGCGCATAAGAAAGGTGTCGGTTCGAGTAGGAACGGCAGGGATAGCAACCCGAATCGTTTGGGTGTGAAACGGTTTGGAGGTGAATGGGTCAATGCCGGTTCAATTATTGTCCGACAAAGGGGAACTCACTTTCATCCTGGCTTTAACGTTGGGAGAGGTGGAGACGACACTTTGTTCGCCAAAGAAAGTGGTTTTGTGAAATTTGAAACCTTTCGTCGACGTAGAGCAGTCTCAGTCCACCCGTCGGTCGATTCTTAAGTAAAGTACTCTCGGACCATCATCTCCAGATAGGATTGCACTAGGAGAGACCCCTTATCATTAATTTCTAATATTCTTAAACGTGGATCTTTTAGGCCCTCGACTTTGTATAGTTTCAAGGAATTAATCACAGTGTTTAAATTCAAAGAGAATCTCATGAGCCCGAAGACATTTAATAACAGAATAGTTAAAAACTTCTTAATTGGAGTTTTTGGTGCTGTTTTGATGTGGAATGTCGGAATAAGAGCAGGTCAGATAGTTGGTGGGATTGGCAACTCAGAGAAAAAGAATCAAGTGGTTCCTTCCGTTATGAAGGCTATGGAAAGTGACTTTGTTACCGTCAAGCTGCCTATGGAAGTGAACAAAAAAGTTGAATACTGGATGAATCATTTTTCGACTTTAAATAAGGAAGCGTTTCTAGAACAATTATCCAGAGCGGGGCTCTATTCAGAAATGATTCGGACGAAGTTGATTGAGTATGAAATGCCAGAGGAATTGCTGTATCTTGCCCAAATTGAGTCAGGTTATGTGACTAAGGCTCAATCAGTATCATCTGCATCTGGAGTTTGGCAATTTATGGGTCCGACAGCTAGGCAATATGGTCTAAGGATGGACGCCTATGTTGATGAACGGAGAGATCCAGTTAGAGCTACAGATGCAGCTATCTATTATTTAAAAGAATTGTATGAACGTTACGGATCCTGGTATCTGGCCGCCGCTGCCTATAATGCGGGTCCTAGTAGAGTCTCTAGGCTTCTTAGGCAGCATAC
>CAWWAX010000106.1:0-4736 GCA_963935005.1 uncultured bacterium
GCTTTTCCAGCTGTGATTTCTCTCAGGCCTAATGCCTTCTCTCCCAAAAAGAACTCTGGGGCTGGACGCATCAAGAATATTGAGGTTTCTTTGCCTTCGTCAGAGAAACACAGAGTGAAAGAGATCGAAACTTTAGGAAGGAAGAATCTAGATGTTTCGGAGGCTCATAGTGTGGTCTCTGGAGGGAGAGGGATGAAAGAACCAGGCAATTGGAGACTTCTCGAAGATTTAAGAGATGCACTTGGCCCTGAATCAGCACTAGGGGCTTCAAGAGCAGTCGTTGACGCAGGGTGGAGGCCTCACGGTGAGCAGGTTGGTCAGACAGGTAAAACAGTAGCTCCAAAGTTATACTTTGCAGTTGGGATTTCTGGTGCGGTCCAGCACTTAGCTGGGATGCGTACGGCTCAAACTATCGTAGCGATCAACAAGGACGCCGATGCTCCTATATTCAGTGTGGCTGACTACGGAATCGTAGGTGATGCCATGGAAATACTGCCGATTCTTACCGAAAAAGTGGGTCAGTTAAACTCCGAAGAGTAATAATTTGATGGTATTGTTGATTAAGACTAGATGAAAACAGTTCTACTTTCGGTGGTAGTATCGACGATTTTGGCACAAACACCCACGATAGCTCTTTGTCAGGATTTTCCTGTGGACTTACAGAGTCTAAGAAAACAGGGAGACTCTTGGTTGGACACCAAATCTAGTGAGGGCTACACGGGGGCGATATACGCCACAGAAGAAGGTGAAATCGTTTTTAAGGGGCACCTGAGAAGAGGTCGGCTTCATGGGCGTTATGAAGATTATCGTTCTGAGTCTAATAGCGTTGGTGGAAAACAATATGAAAAAGGGAATTACTATGAGGGACAGCGCGGAGGGAGCTTTGAGGTCTACCGTGCTAATGGGAAGGTTTCTGAAAAGGGGATATATCTAGACGGCGTCAGACATGGTCCCTATTTGGCCTACCATGACAATTTGAAGCTGTGGATAAGGACAGAGTATGTTTCAGGTAGTTGGGAGGGATTTTACGAGTCCTTTGATAGAGATGGATCTGTGATTGCGGAGGGTTACTACAAGGGAAATTCACAGTGTGGAATTTGGATGCAAAATGGAAAAACGGTCAAACATCCTCCTTGTTAATAGAGAAAAGAATTAACCAGATTCAGCCCCAAAGCTAGGCTGGGACGAGTTTAATATCCACGCTCTGGGGCAGAAGCAAATGAGTCCCAGTCATATGTCCGTTGAATACGACGACTGATCTCACGAAGTACTATCGACCCTTGGTCAGCATTAGTCATGATAACAAGGCCGTAACCCTTTACTTTGTGCGCGAGCAAAAGCGCCCTGAATCCCCAATTGCTTCCACCATGACTGAAGTACCAGCCTTCTCCCTCCTTACTCACGGAAAAACCGACGGCATAGGGTCCTACGCCGACAGGATTCAACATTTCTTGAATCGTGGACTGAGAAAGTACACGATTCGATTTGCCGAGGGCAGAACGCTGTACCTCAATGATAAAACGGGCCAGATCACTGGGAGTTGTCCAAAGACCTGCCGCTGCGTGCTCGGGATATACGTGCCACTTTGGACCGCGGGATTCTCCCTTGTTGTTATGAGCTCTGGCAGCATTTGTATCATGTTTCGAAGAGATTGGCTGGGCATAAGAGCTACGTGTCATCTCAAGAGGATCAAGAACCTCCTCCTGCATTAAATCCACAAATGGACGTTTATGGACATCGGAAAGAGCGAGTTCCATGATGGTGACGCCACCGCCAGAGTATTCATAAGATGTCAAGGGCTCACGTTCCATGAACACCGTGCCGACGTTCGAAAGTTCGTGACCTTCTAATATTTGTACGGTTGTAGGGAGTGGTTGCCCTGGGTCATATCCTGGGAAGCCAAAGCCGTCTCCAAGTCCAGAGGTGTGACTGGTGAGCGTGCGGGGTGTTACGGGTCGGGATTGGGTAAATCCTTCGTCTTCGAGTGTCCAAGATTCAAGGATATCGTTGATGTCATCGTCTAGCCTGAAAAGGCCAGTTTGGACTGCCTGGAGCACTCCCATCGCTGCAACTGGTTTACTGATAGAGGCTGCTTGGAACATCGTTTCGGTGTCGACGACTTCCCCTGTCTCGACATCAGCTGCTCCATAACCTTTAGCCCAATGGATCTGGAAATCGTGAATAACTGCAAGAGAAACACCTGGTACTCCAAATTCATCCATGAGTTCGGAAATGGTCAAAGTTTCTAAACTAGTATTCTCAGAGCTATTGACCTCTCCTCGCTCAATCTGACGTTGTGCAGAGGAAATGGAGATTGCACCATCGCTCTCAAGTTCGGAGTGTTTTATTTCAGGTGGAATATTGGTGCAGCCAAGCAGTCCTGCAAAAAAAACGAGCAACCTAAATTGTTTCATCGTCGCATTCCTGGCACAGTCCTAGGATTTGCATTCGGTTTACTAAAAAGCTTAAGACCAATCATAGAAACCGGGAGAGTCGTGTAGCAGGATTAGACTCAAGGTAGACCCCTCATCCACCTTATCTATCCCTTCGGGAATGATAGCGAGAGCGTCTGCAACACCGAGGCTTCCCACTAAACCCGAGCCTTGGGGTCCGGCGGGAAAAAAAGTTAGATGTCCGTTACGCTTCTCTATTTTGACTCTAGGGAATTCAGTGAGATTTTTCGGCGAGCTAAGAGCAATTGCCGAAGATGCATCGATTATAGGCCGATAGATCTGAGAAGAACCAGCTAATGCTAGGAGGAAAGGCCTAACAAATATTTCGAAAGTAACCATTGCAGACGAAGGATTGCCTGGCAGACTGAAAACTATTTGATTGTTTCTGTTTTCTCTGGGGAGCTGACCAAAGGAAACGGGACTGCCCGGCCGCATCTTTGCTCTCCAGAAATCGAGGCTGAAACCTGCCTGGTCAAGGCAGTCTTTGAATAGATCTCCTTCACCCATCGAAGCTCCACCTATTGTTATAAGGACATCTGCTTCTCGGCCTTTTTTAATGTGGGCTCCTATGTCTTGCTGGTCATCTTTGGCTATGCCAAGGTTGTTTGGGATTGCTCCAGCCGCTTCGACTGAAGCGCATATTAGGTGACTGTTAGACTCTGGTATTTTTTTCGGATTTAAAGAAGGTTCTGATAAGGGTTCTAGTTCGTTACCGCTCGATAAAACTGCCACCGTAGGTTTTTTGAAAACTGGCACAGAGTTTACTCGAGCTGCGGCTAGTACTGCTATCTGTCTTGGACTGATACTCTGTCCAAGTTTCAAGACAGTAGTCCCTTCTATCCAGTCCTCTCCCGATGGGCGGACATTTCTACCACGGTCTCGAATGGAAAATATAGATATTTTTCCTGGTTCAGTTCGTTCCCTATCAGTGTCTTCTACCCTAACTACAGTGTCAGTCCCCTTTGGAACCGCTCCTCCAGTCATGATTCTCACAGCTTCGTTTTTACCGACAGTATCTTCAAAGAAGCTGCCGGCGTGTACAACACCTGCCACATTAAAAACAGACGGATCGGTTTTGCTTGCTACACCAAGATCTGAACTTCTCACTGCGTAACCATCCATAGCGCTGTTGGCTAAGGGGGGTAGCGTACTTGGAGCACATATGTCTCTAGCGAGTGTCCTTCCAAGCACACTGTTAATTTGGACGGATTCAACGTCAAGGGTAGTTACTCGATCAAGAATTTTTTTCATTGCTTGTTCTACTGAAAGCCAATCGGCGATTCTATCTTCGAAATTTGTCATTGTTTCCAGTTAGAATCGGTAACTAATACCTACAAAGATATTCTTTGTAGCGACCCATTCATCTTTAGGGTTGGTCCCTTTAGGATCCAAATCAGTGGTTAACCATCCAGTAGGAGTTCCGACCTTCCACAGATTGAAAACTCCTTCAGTGAAAAGTGTAATTCGATCTGAAATGTGAAGATCTGTTCCTCCAGCTATGACAGTAGCAAATTGACTACCAAAATCGTACCGATTTTCCTGCTCGATCTCGGCGGCTTTCTCCAGAGTCTGATCAGCGGCCAAAGAAGCTGCTGCCCCGCCGCCAAAGGCTATGTATGGCTGGATATTATGCCACGTGCGGTGACCAGTCAGGTTAAATCGAAATCGTAGGTCGAAGACACCGAAATTGAGCTCAGTATCACCGAGCTTAGTGCGTCCCTCTGTTGCTGTGAGATTGTACACTGACCGAGTGGATTTATACCGACTAGCATTAAATTCAATAGTCAGCATGCTGCTAACACTGATTCCGTAGCGGCCTCCGATAATGGAAGCTGTTCGAGGGCCTATGTCTAGCTGACCTGAATGGATATCGGCTTGGCCATAAAACAGTCTTCCTGTCTGGCGGTCCTCTATAAATTCGTAGGGGGAAGGTATTACTTGTGCAACTATTGGAGCAGTATTTAAAAAAACAACTGCTAGAATTGACAGTATTGTAGATTTGGTTTTTGTCATTGAGTTTATGTTGGAGGAATAGTGATTCACCGGGGGGTGTCTTTTTACCTACAGCCAAAATTCCAAACATTTTTATTCGCCATTGATCAAGTTACAAGGTTTTTATCCGCCCTCCAATAATTTTGGTTGGTGTGCTCTTATCACCAGACTACATGGAAAGTGTTTTGTCTTTCATATACCCATTGGCGAACACCGTTTTCATCCAGATAAGCTTCCTCTTCTTGTCGACAGGACACCTGTTGCCCTCCCCATTCTGGGACTTCTGTAGTT
>CAWWAX010000107.1:0-4650 GCA_963935005.1 uncultured bacterium
TGGGAGTTCGAATCCAAGATGTCATCGTAAAAATTACCGATAGTGATTTTTCCTGTCGAATCTTGTAAGCTGGCAAGGATTTGTGCCAAGGCCAGTGCTGGGTTTACTACAGGGCCTCCATAAACTCCTGAGTGCAGGTCACTGGAGGGACCCCTTACTTCAACATCAAAATAAGCCAGGCCTCGGAGTGAGCAGAGAATAGATGGAAGACCGGGGGCTATCATTCCAGTATCAGAGATGACAGCTATGTCACAAGCCAGCCGTTCCCTATACTTTTCTACAAAGGGTAGCAAGTTGGGAGAACCCACTTCTTCTTCACCTTCTGCCAGCACGATCAGATTGATTGGAAGATTGCCAGTTCCCTTTAGAAAAGCTTCTGCTGCTTTTAGGTGTAAATAGAGCTGCCCCTTGTCATCTGATGATCCTCTGGCATAAAGTCGTCCATCTCTTATTTCTGGTTCAAAAGGTGGCGAAGTCCAAAGATCCAGAGGTTCTGGAGGTTGTACGTCATAGTGTCCGTAGACCAATACTGTGGGAGCATCCCTCCCCGCCTTGGATGATTCACCTAGGACGATTGGATTTCCAGGGGTTTGATAGATCTTAGCCTCAAGGCCAGAGCTTTCCATCATGCCTTTTAACCAGGTGGCTGCTTCGCCCATTTCATGCGAATGCTCGGGGTTAGCACTAATGGATGGAATTCGTAGGAATTCGAAAATCTCTGACTGAAAAGTATCAAGATGTTCGCTGATATATTGCTCTGCGGACTGCATGTAACTCACATTAATCCGCGGATGCCCCATCGATATATAAAGCTGATTAGGACAGAAAATCCTATTGCCCCCCCCATGCCACCTGGGCTAAGAGCTGTTGGAGTTTGAAATTCGAAAATCCCTACTCCTAGCATACCACCTATAACTGCTCCAAAACTGCTAAGGACTAATAGGATCGGTAGGTGACCAAGGGTCTCTTCTGGCCGTTTGACCAGTTTTCTCACTAATAATCCTACGATGCATCCTACGATGATCCAAACTCCGATGCCAATCCAATTTGTCATTGATTTATCCCTTAGAATTCCACGGGTCACTTTTGTTAGTAGCGAATCTAAAGGATACGTTCTTTTATGCGCCAGAGGGGGTCCTATTCTTGGCTGTGTTTATCTTTGCGCCTTTCGGTTTTGTGAGCCTCGAAAGGTTCAGGTTTTTCAGCAGGGAGATCAACATCTGAGAAGTGATGTTGGTTCAAAAGATCCGAAGATTTCTCGTCGGAGTGTTCCTCATTAATTCCCTTGAGCATTTCGAGCATTAGTTGAAGTTCATCTTTTCGCATTGACAGTTCATTTTGTAAGACAAGTGTTTTTTGCTCGAAGACTCGTTGGCTTCTTTCATGTCGAACCATGTATTGGTCAGCGATATTAGCGGTCTCTGTATCCTTGATACCAATGGCTAGTTCTTTTCTTCTTTTGCAATTAGAAACCTGATCATTTTCCTTTTGAGCCTGGCCTAGACATTTCTGGATGTCCTTTTGTAGGTTGCGAATCAATTCCAGTGCATCCTCGATCTTTTCGCGCATGCTTTCCGGAAGATCTGAGGGGATTTCTAAAGCAGGATCTCGTTCCAACTCGTATTTGAAATTTTCGATTGCTTCTAGAAAGGCAGAATGCAGGTTTTTAAACATGGTATCGGAATCCAATCCATCAAGATGTTCAGGAAGTTAATTCGTTCCAGGATTTTATTTGTACTGATTTTTGTAGACTTATAGGTGAGACTACTATACACTGATGTTATTTGAAGTCTGGAGACGTGCAAGAGCCTTCAGTCCTTTAGTCCTCTAGTTACTTCGTTTGTTTACATTGGTGGCTAGCAGTTATTAGGGTTGATTCGGTCAACCAGCTATGTCCACTTCAATGTTAAAGAAGTTAAACTGAAAAGGAGTTCCATATATCTGGGTCTAACCGTATTTCAACATCTGTTGCTCTGGTCCTTTTAGAGACAATCCAGGAAAAAGATCAGCCCAGCGAGGTGCTCAAAGAGGAGAATACCTCGATGACTATGCCTCGCCGATTAGGACTTAGTCAAGTCGTAGTAGATCGAATTGATGGTTATCAAGAAGAGGCTAAAAGAGGCCGAAAGATTACAGATACAGAGTTCCAGGATTTGGTCGATTTGGTGAATAGGAGACCGGACGCTGTGCAAATCTTCTTGGAGTGTGGACGGCGATTGGCCTTTAATCCGTTTTTGCTACCAAAGATCCTGACTGGGCTATTAACGGTTCCGTTAGCAAAGAGGCGAATCTATCGTTGTTTGATCGGATTGTTCGGGCGAAGGATAGGTGGTTTTGCTGGTCCAGGCCTGACACTGGAAAGTCGGTCACATTTATTTATGGAGATCGATCCAGAAGGAAATGCGTGTTCGCTAGTATCAGGGATCTGCCTTGAATCTGTGAGGGGTCTGGTAACAAGTAGTGTTGAGGTAAGGCATGTGTCTTGCGAATCACGAGGCGATGCATTTTGCAGATGGGATGTAGAGGGAGTTTAGCTTTTTTGTATTGCAATTTTCAACCGATAATGCTTCAGGATAACGGTTAAGTCAGTAGGAGTTGACTTCCTTGACTTGACCGATCTGTGTTCTTGCTGGCCAGGTAAGAGTCGATAGATAGACGGTACAGCACAGGAGAGTAGCCGCTATCAAAGTGTGGAGCGAAACAGGGACTATGGCCAGTAAAGAGTAAACCGAAAGGAAACCAAGTATGACCTGGAAAATCCCCAGTCCAGCAGCAGCCAAGGCAAGCCCGCGGACTGACGGAATCTTGCTGAGTTCAAGGGCCTTATAGGCAAGTGCTATCAGGCATATCAGTACAATAATTCCCAAGAGACGGTGAGTAAAATGAGTGACTACAGATACTGTTTCCAAAGGTGGGATCCATTGTCCAAAACAGAGCGGAATGTCTGGGCAAACTAACCCTGTACCTGTATGTCTAACGATTGCCCCTAAGACCGACTGAGAAAAGATTAGGATTGCGCTTAAGATTCCGAGTTTATTCACAATAGATATTTTGTTTTTTTGCTGAATCGCTGGAATAGCTTTGGTAGGTGCTGTTACTGCAGTCAGGACCGTGACGAGAGAAAGAAAAAGAAATGCTAAGGCCAGGTGCGTAGTGGAGATAGCGTCTGGGAGCTTCAGGATGACTGTCAGGCCTCCGAAGATACTTTGAATTAAGAGTAGCAAAATGCCGATGCAGGACCACGTCCGCACTGCTGGTCTGGTTTCCTCTGCCTTCCAGCCTATCCATGTGGCTGCGATAAAGAGTAAAACAAGGCCTCCAGCCACTAGCCTATGCAGGTGTTCCCAAAAGATTCCGCCTGTCATTTCTGGAAACATCGTTCCGTAGCAGGTAGGCCAGTCTGGACATGCTAGGCTGGAGCCTGTGGCGTGTACGATGCTTCCAAGGAAAAGCAGTCCTAAAGTCCAAATGGTGGACACGAGGTATAGTTTGTGATGCTTTGAAGATTGGATGAGTGCATTCATTGTTTGGCTAGACAGGGTCCCTGATATCATGAATGAAAATTGGTTTATGAGAGGCTTAGATTCTTCCGATACTGTACTGTGTGTATCTAATTGTCAGCTCACATACCCCTGGTGGCGTTAACCGAGAACACTTCTTCCTATGGCTCTTATTCCCAACACAATGAACACTAGGGCAAGAAGAGCTCCGACTCCATGAGGAAGGTATGTTTTTTGTTCTAGCGGTCTTCTTCTCATTATGGATACCGGTATTTGCCCTACAGCAGCAGCTAGGAACATCATAAAGATATGTCCAATCAGAGCTGGCTGGAAGCGACCAGATAAAATTAGTGCGAACCCCAATAAAAGTTGAAGATGTATCGATCCAACAAAGCTAGATGCTAAGATTCTGATTTTCGAATCATAGGTTTTTCCAGAAATAATCCCATAGATAGAATAGACCAGGGTCAACACTCCAAAGAGCAGTATTAGGTACCTTAAGCCAGAGTGTGCATTGAATAGAAAATTGTTCATGGTTTAATCTTTTCCTTTATCAGTTTTTGTCCAATAGACTATTTAATCTTCGACTTGCTGACATTTTTCTTGTCTGATGATCCTCAGTGGGAGGATATAGTGATCCAGGACGTACACCTCCTCCAGTAAGCCCTTGTTCTAGCTGGATCACTTCCCTTCGAATCTGACATAGTTCGACATCAATTGCACCCCCCTGATCAAAGCAAGAGGGTTGTTCTTTATTAATCTGGTTTTTCATGTCTCTTAAATCTAACAAGAACGTTTCTCTTTGTTCATACATTTCTTGTGTTATGGAAGCCATTAGAGGATCAGGTTTCACGATTACAGTCTCACTGATGTCCTCTTTCCTCGCTTGCAGGCGCACGGTGTATAGACCTGGAGATACCCAAGCCCCTAGGCTTCCTATAGGTCTGGCCAACGTGGGATCTTCATGTTTCATCCAAGTCTCCTGTTCATCAGTCAAAGAGTGACGAAGATCCCAATTTATTCGATGAATCCCTGGAGTCGATGGTACAGATAAAATTCGAACTGTTTGTCCTCTGGAATTTTGGACATGTATCGAGGCAGTGCCATCACCTTCTCCTAGGCTATAGGTAATTATAGCTCCGGACACTGG
>CAWWAX010000108.1:0-4646 GCA_963935005.1 uncultured bacterium
CAGAGTAACAGTTATAAACTGGCCGATGAGCCGACTTTTGATCAGTTACTTCGGAAGTTGGTATGCAAGGATGGTTACGGGGTTACCAGTGCGAGATGCAACTGGAGGATTCAATTGCTGGCACAGGAACGTTATATCCGAACTAGACTTCGAAAGCATAGAGTCAAACGGGTACACATTCCAAATAGAGCTTAAACTAAGGGCTTGGAAGAAGGGTTACACTATGATAGAAATACCTATCGTCTTCGAGGAACGAGAGGCTGGTGAGTCCAAAATGTCGAAATCCATCGTAGTAGAAGCCGTGTGGAAAGTTTGGAAGCTTAGGCTTCTAAGTCAGCTCGGGAGGCTTTAGCCTGACCCATGCCGATCCATCACCTGCTTTATAGATGCCCACTGTGCAACTCCGAGACCAGTAAATCTGAATTAGATCGGACATCTTGCGCAGGCTGTGCAGCGATATTCTCGAGATCGACGAAGTCTCAGATTTTTGTACAACCAAAAGATAGCGCACCATATCTTATGTCAGCATCTGCATTGATGTCCCGCATAGAAGAATCCCGTACCGAAGAAGATGGGCCAATGGAGGTAGAACTAGAAACCCTTCGTTCAGAAGTAATTTATGGCGTTGTTTCTGACTACCTACCAATACACTGCGGCGGGGAATTACTCGGTTATACAGAAGTGGTTGATGAGCAAAATTCAGGGGTTTTAGTTCTGGGGGAAACACTGGACTTCGTTGATCCAAATACAAACGGTACTTTGCACAGTTGGGATTTTGGGCAGTTGAGTGCATTGGTGATCAGCTCAACAGCGATCCAAATAAATATAAGGAATGAAGGTCTTTACCAATTCAAATTGATAGAAGATTCACCGAAGTGCTGGGAAGACAGCCTAAGAAAGGCTGTTAGCCAATTTTATCTGACCCAAGGATTAGAAGTATTCACATACCAGCCTGTTATTAAGACTAGGAGGATGGCTATTTGATGTTTTACCATTTTATGCGATTTGTGGGTCAAGCTTATTTTCGATTGCGCTTAAAAATTCAAGTTGAAGGGGAAAATGTTATCCCCGCACAAGGGCCGTTCATACTAATAGCCAATCATGTAAGCAATACAGACCCTTTCATAACTCATATGTTTTGTCCTCGACTACTCTTTACGATGACAAAGAGCTCAGCCTTTCGATTCAAAATCATAAGGTGGTTAGGTCCGAAAGTAGGTGCCTTTCCAACTCGTCGCTTTCAGGTCGACCCTCAAACTATCCGAGTCGCACTCCGGATGCTGGGAAAGGGAAGGGCCGTTGGCGTTTTTCCGGAAGGAGAGCGGTCGTGGGATGGAGAGTTAAAAGATCTCAGAATTGGAACCATCAAATTCTTACTAAAAGCTGGAGTTCCAGTAATACCATGTGGGATTACTGGAACCTATGAGATAGCTCCCCGTTGGGGAAACTTTGATTGGTTTAGATTTAGACTTAACAGGGAGAAGGTCGTCATTCGCTATGGGAAACCAATGATGTTTGGAAATCACGACTCAAGATCAACCAGAGAAGCCGCCCTGCCCGCTGCGATGGGGAGAGTGAGACGGGCACTTGCTAGCGTCACCGAATGAATCCTGCCCCCTCCAATATTAATAGTAGCTACTACGATCAAAGCGACTACTATAAAAAAAACGCTGCACATCTCTTGGATTTCAAAAGTCGGTTCCAGCGGTACAGAGTTCGAAAGCTCCGAGAGATTTATGACCCAAATGTTGAAGAAACCGTTCTCGACCTTGGCTGTGGGTGGGGTACTTTGTGCTGGTCATTGGCCAATAGAGTCCAACACATAACTGGCCTTGATTTCAGTGAAACTAGCATACGTTTGTGTAATGAGAGATTACAAGAAGAATCGTATCCAAACGTGACCTTTATTCAAGGTGATGCAAGGGGGACGGAAATGCCATCCGAAACCTACGACCTTATCATTGCTGCAGATTTGTTCGAACATCTATACCCTAATGATTCTGACAAGGTGACTCGAGAGGTATTTCGGTTATTAAAAAGCCAAGGTCGATTTTCAATCTGGACTCCTAATAGGAGCCATATCATAGAAATCCTTAAAAACCGTAATATTCTATTCCGAAAAGATGAAACTCACGTCGACTATAAATCGATGAGGAAACTGTTGAAGATGCTGGAAGAGGCAGGGTTTGTAGTTGAGAAACACTACTATGCCGAATCCCATATTCCTTTTTTTAGGCACATAGAGAGAATCTTACTAAGATTCCTTCCTCCATTCAGGAGACGCATCGCCATATTGGCTTACAAACCGTAACTTCTCACAACAACAGAACGAATAAGGTTTAGGGGTATCACCTAGAGGGAGGTCAGCTTGACACGAACGAATCTATTCCAGGCGTCATCTATCTTTTGGAGGACACTTTCCCTGGGAGTCATTTTCGTTTCTTGCACCAATTACCAGAGTGGAAAAACGTCCGACAATCTATTGATCAAAAATGTAATACTGATCGACGGAACAGGCATTAATCGACAGATTGCTGATGTCAGAATTGTCGGAAACAGAATTGATGCAATAGGCGATCTTGTACATGCAAAAGAAGAAGTCATTGATGGAACAGGGCTTGTATTGAGTCCTGGCTTCATCGATACACATAGTCATCACGATAGAAGTCTAATTGAATACCCCGATGCAATCGTATTATTGAGCCAAGGAGTAACTACTATTGTTGCTGGGCAGGATGGTGGTTCGAGTATACCGATTGCTCGACTCAAGGAGGAACTCGAGGACAATCCACCTTCTGTCAATCTTGCATCTTACGTAGGTCATGGAAGTATTAGGAGGGAAGTAATGGGGTCTGACTATATGAGACCTGCTACACCTACTGAAATCACTGCCATGGAGAAGCTGCTAAACCAAGAATTAAGTACTGGAGCCATGGGTTTTTCGACTGGCCTGGAATACGATCCAGGAATTTATTCGGAAACTGCAGAAATAATCTCCCTTGCCAGAATCACGGCGGAGCATGGTAAAAAATACAGCAGCCACATGCGTAGTGAAGATCGCGATCTGTTTGGTGCCATAGAGGAGACTATCACAATAGCGGAGCAAGCTGGAGTTCCCGTCCACATATCCCACATTAAATTGGCCATGAAGAGTCTTTGGGGGCAGGCAGAGGAGGTTTTGCAATTACTGGAGGAGGCTAGAGGGAATGGCCTACAGGTTACAGCTGATCTGTATCCCTACGAATATTGGCAATCAACAATGACTGTTCTTTTCCCCGACAGGGAGTTCACCAAGGAGGCGGCTGAATTTGCCCTTGAGGAACTGGCTCCTCCGGAAGGTATACTGATAGACAGGTATGAACCCAATCCTTCTTATGAGGGACGGACCTTGGCAGAGATTTCGGAGATCAGAGAGACAGATCCTGTGACAACTTATCTAGCTTTAATTGCTGAGTCACAGGCTGCTAAAAATGCTGGGAGCGGAGGAGGGGAGAGTATCATCGGAACCAGTATGGCCACTGAAGACATAACTACTTTGCTCAAATGGCCGTATACGAACGTTGCATCCGACGGGTCGGCCACGAGTAGACATCCAAGAGGCTATGGGTCATTCTCCAAGATTTTCAGAAAATATGTAAGGGAAACAGGAGACCTTACTCTAGAGGAAGCAGTGTACAAGATGACTGGTCTTGTAAAAGAAACATTAGGGTTAGAGGGAAGGGGCACATTAGAGGTCGGCTCTGTAGCGGACATGGTGTTATTCGATCCTGATAAATTCACTGACAGGGCGACTCAGGAAGCACCTCAAGTTCTTTCTATCGGAGTTGAGGGAGTATGGGTAAATGGCGTTAGAGTTTACAAAGATGGGCTATCGACAGGCGCTCGGCCTGGAAGATGGATAGAGGGTTAAACAAGGTTGGGCTAACAGTATAAAACACTTTATATACGCTGTGTAACTAGTTATAAAACAAGGATATATGGAATATGTGGAGATGGACAGGATTGCTAGTATTTGTTGCAAGTGCCTACAGCGTTGGGTGTACCCCAGTGGGATTAACGACTGCGTCGATAGCTCCGACTTCGTTGTCTCCGGCAGACGATGTCACGATCGCTGGTTATGATTTAAGTTTGGTCAGCATGGAAAACGTGGATGTACCCGAGTCACTGACCAAGTCGAATATCGGAAACCCAGAATCCTATGAAGAGTTTGGGCAGCGCTACGAGGTTCTCGAATCAAGTGAGGGGTTCAGCGAAAAGGGCATCGCTTCCTGGTACGGTAGCGATTTTCATGGGCGAAACACTTCCTCTGGTGAGACTTATGACATGTACCAGATTACCGCAGCCCACAAAACTTTGCCACTACCTACCTACGTAAGCGTGAATAATTTGGATAATGGCCGAACGCTGATAGTTAAAGTGAATGACAGAGGGCCATTCATTGAAGGAAGAGTTATAGATCTTTCTTATGCCGCAGCGTACAGACTTGGAGTCACTGGACCGGGGACTGCGAATGTTGAAATTATAGCATTAGATCCAGTTGCCACTGAACCCCAAGACCGTTATGGAAGGTTTTACTAAGAGGTGGCTGGAAGATCAGTTACTTCCGATAATATATATTATACAGACAATTTGCTAATTCACTGATC
>CAWWAX010000109.1:0-4590 GCA_963935005.1 uncultured bacterium
TCCAACTGCTAGCCAATATAGCAAATCCCTCAGGAATTTTCCTAGGAAGAAATAAGCAGCCATAAAAACTGCCGAATCCCCCACGAAAATATTTCTGATTCTACCAGACACTAATCCAAGAACTGAAAATGAAAAAGCGTGAGCTCCAAAGGACATTACTGAAAACCCATCTTCAAGTATTCCCAGCAGTAAACCTAAAAATGACCCAGTGCCTATGTTCACCTCTCTTGCCGCAAGGAGCAGTGCCACTGCAAAAAGATCTGGAGCACTCTGTCCATACCCCAATGTCAATCGCAAAAATAAATGGAGCACTACTAGAAACAGAATAAACGTCCATGAAACTCGAGAGGAAGCTTCTCCCTGCATCAGTTTGACTCCACAGTATCGACTCCAAAATTCCAGATTGTCTTATAATTCAGTTCATTTTCTACTGGAGAAATAATTACTACGTGAACAGCTTCTCCTGGAGTGACAAAAGGAGTCACCCAATAGGACCTCCTCCAACCCAAACTACTTTCAGCCTCAGTAGACACTTCCCCAATAGGAATGCCTCTAGGATACACTCCACCTAATCCACTTGTCACTAATACAGTACCAGCATTCAATTGCTGGTGAAAAGGAATTCCATCTATCAACAATCTGTCTGCTTCTCTAAATCCTCCCGGGTCCGATCGTACCAGTCCGTAAATTGATCCATCACTAGTCATAGCACTGGCTCTAAATTGAAAATGTGTCCAGTCTATCCCTACAGCACTGGATTTCTGGACGTCTTGAACCATACCTAAGAGGCCTTCCCCTAAAACTACAGGAGCGTTGACAGACACTCCCTGACGGCTCCCGACATCAAGTAAAAACAAGCCCTCCGACCCAGGAGTCCCAGGCCTGATGATGTTACTTGAGGTATATCCATATGGCATCTTCTCAGTTACTCCTAGAAGCTCTTTCATTCTAATATTTTCTTCCTTAAGAGTCGCCTGGCTGGCTATTGCTACCAATAAAGAATCTACGCGAGCCTGTAAGGTCTCTACGTCGATAGAATGGACACGCCTCTGGACTAAGTATTCTTGAGCCAATATGAAGGGTTTTAGAACAGTAGATCTAATGAGATAAGCGGGGGTTTCTTGCAACTCTGTTGGCAAATAAAGAAGAACTAAAGAAAAAAAAACACTGCTAAGGGCAAAGAATTTACTTTGACCAAATCTTTCTCTCTTTTCTATCGGTCTATACATCACAAACACCAGATCTTTGGAAGCAGTGAACTACTGGATAACACGAATCCTCAGAACTAACTAGTAAGAACGGTACGATATTTTTCCCAATTGTCTAAAATCTTACCAGCTCCGCGAACTACACAAGTCAGAGGCGCCTCGTCAACATGAATAGGAAGACTGGTTTCATGTCTCAGAAGCCTATCTAATCCCCTAATGAGTGATCCTCCGCCCGTCATAACTATACCTCGATCTACAATATCACTAGCAAGTTCTGGAGGAGTGATCTCCAGGGCTCTCCTTACCGCTTGCACTACTTGCTGTATTGGCTCCTGCAAGCACTCTCTTATCTCATTTGATTTGACATGGACAGTCTTGGGGATTCCACTAACCAAATCACGACCTTTAACATCCATGCCCCTTTCCTCTCCGACATCGAATGCAGATCCTATTTGAATCTTTATCGCCTCCGCCGTTGGTTCACCGATCAAAAGATTATAGTTCTGTCTCAAAAACGTCACAATATTAGCATCGAAGGCATCTCCTCCAACTCGAATCGAGGTGTTGGAGACTATTCCAGCTAGTGCTATAACAGCAATTTCAGTAGTTCCGCCTCCGATATCAATCACCATATTCCCACTCGGAGTTTCGACTGGAAGGCCGACACCAATAGCCGCTGCCATTGGCTCCGCAACCATATACACATCTTTGGCGCCAGCCGACATAGCACTGGAACGCACCGCCCTTCGTTCAAGCTCTGTAATGCCTGACGGAACTCCCACAACAACTCTAGGTTTTATTCTAAAAATACGTTTTGCTGTGACCTGTTTCAAGAAATGACGTAGCATCATTTCGGTGACGTCCACATCAGCTATCACTCCGTCTTTTAGCGGCCTAACAGCCTCTATTGCTCCTGGAGTTCTTCCCAACATCCTCTTTGCTTCTAGTCCTATGGCTAGGATCTGGTCCGATCCCTTATCTACTGCCACCACGGATGGTTCGTTAAGAACCACATCTTCACCCTTCACATAGATCAATGTGTTGGCGGTTCCCAGGTCAATGGCAATGTCATTGACTGGGACCAATCTTCCAGGTTCAAACCACTCTTTAATTGCTCGGATCAACGTTTTGCATCACTGTGAAAAGATGGTAGGGTTTTTGTTGGCAAACGAAAACTAGTAGCATCACACTAGTCTCAACTACTAGTAGTAGCAACAAACTAATGGCAAAACACTCTCAAAGACACACCCTGACATTTAACTTGGCTCACTTAATACCTGTACTTCCAAATCCGGATCGACCACGATCAGAATTTCCCAATTCTTGGCATTCTACTATGTCAGGAGCTGAAAAACGGTGGAACACTAGTTGGGCGATCCTATCGCCACGGCTAATCAAAACAGGCTCTATCCCCTCATTTCTTATGAGCACCTGCACCTCTCCCCTATAGTCAGGATCAATGGTTCCAGGACTATTAGGAATAGTGATACCATACTTCATGGCCAGACCAGATCTAGGTCTGACTTGACATTCCATTCCCTCGGGGAGCTCCATGTTGAAACCTGTAGAAACTAGTTTTGCTGATTGAGGAGAGAGAGTAAAAGTTTCATCGGAAGAACGTACATCGTAACCAGCAGCACTCGCTGTCGCACGAGCAGGAAGTGGAACGTCTTTATTGCTAGGAATTCTTCTTATTTTCACAATATCTTTACTCATCTTGGACCTCAGTTTGACCAGTTAATCCCAACAAAACATTAGGATTAGCAAATTCCATTCCGAAAGTATCCGCCACGGCTCGATAGGTTAAGTTTCCATCAACCGCACTCAAACCTCTCATCAACGAAGAATCAGTCCTGCAGGCGACTTCCCAACCCTTACTCGCCACAGCCAGTACATACGGTAGTGTCGAATTAGTCAGCGCAGGAGTACTGGTTCTAGGAACTATCCCTGGAATATTGGTAACTCCATAGTGAATTATTCCATCTATTAAAAAGACTGGATCAGCATGAGTGGTCGGACGAATAGTTTGAAAACAACCGCCCTGATCAACAGACACGTCGACTAACACGGATCCTTTTCTCATTTTCTTAAGATCCTCTTTCAATATAACGTGAGGTGCTTTTGAACCGTGTAATAGAACCGCTCCAACAATTAAATCTGCGTCTGTAATTTCTTGTCGGATAGCTTCTCTAGTTGAATATAAATGCACCACATTCTTGGGCATTATTCTGTCCAAATGGCGTAGGCGTGGAAGTGATGAATCCAGGATCACTACTTTTGCTCCCAACCCCGAAGCTATAACCCCCGCGTTCATACCCACTACACCTCCACCAATAATTACCACCTTGCCAGGCTCTACTCCAGGCACCCCTCCAACGAGTATACCCGAACCTCTCCTATCCATCCCTAAATAGTTAATTCCAGCCTGAACTGACATGCGACCTGCCACCTCACTCATTGGAGTCAACAATGGCAGTTGGCCGTCCGATTTTTCTACCGTCTCATAAGCCAATGCTATTATGCCAGAATCGAGTATCGCATTTGTCAATTTTTGCGAAGCAGCCAAATGTAAATAAGTGAACAATATCTGCCCTCTGCGCATCCTCGGCCATTCCGACTCAATTGGTTCCTTGACCTTAACAATCATCTCCGATTGCTCCCAAACTGATTCTGCATTGTTACAGATTTCAACCCCTAAGGTAGAGTACATAGCATCAGAGAAACCGCTTGATTCGCCTGCCCGACTCTGCAAAAGCACTCGGTGTCCTTCCATTACTAATATTTCCGCACCAGCAGGTGTCAGTGAAACTCTATTTTCGGCCTCTTTAACCTCTACAGGTATTCCAATTATCATTTTTCTCTCTACTGAAGATTCATTTTTACCATGAGAAATCTATCTAGTCGATCATGGTCCTAACCTTACAATATATAGGTCCTCTGGTTTAAAATATTGCTGACATACTCTTTGGACCTCCTCTAGTTCGACATTGTCAATCCGTCTCAAAGTTTCATCCAAACTTTCATACGGTTCATCCCTAAGTGCAAAACCCGCCACTCTCATCAACCTGTCGTCTGTTGATTGTAATGAAAGCATTGTTCTTCCTTTCACTTGATTTTTTGTCCTTTCAAATTCCTCTCTAGTCAAATCTGTACGAGACATCCTCTGGTACTCCCCTACAATCTCTTCCAAAGTATTCTCGGCAGAGCTAGGTGTAGTCGCCGCGTAAACTCCTAAAATGCCAGCTCTACTATAGAAACTGTTAAAAGAGAATACCGTATAGGCCAAACCCAAAGTCTCTCTAATATTCTGAAATAAACGGGAACTCATCCCGCCTCCAAATAATTCACAAGCAATGATCAATGCGTCTCTATCGGGAGCAGA
>CAWWAX010000110.1:0-4500 GCA_963935005.1 uncultured bacterium
TTCCCCCTATAACAATAGATTAAAAATAATATGACTTTTCACGCCCCCCTTTTTTTCCATATATGTGTCTATAGTTCTGTGTTCTTCTTTCTTATAGATCCATACATGCATAGTACCTTGATTAATCCCCTGAATTATAGGTAAAACCTCCTCTTGACATTTATATTTTAACGGTTAATAATTCAAATTATGTAAATACTCCTTTTCATAAATATTTAGATATTCAAGTTATTGTATGAAATTTACATTATGAGAAAGACAGGTTTCACTTTTCATGAACTCTTTTTATGGCACGACGCTGGTAATGCGTCTGGGACTTTCAATGCGGGTTTGCAAGTCCAACCTGGAGATCATTATGAGCATCCTGAAACCAAACGTCGGTTAAGAAATCTGCTAGAGGTAAGTGGTCTTTTAGAGGATCTTGTTCAAATTCCACCTCAAACAGCTTCGGTGGAACAACTTCAGCGTGTACATACTAAGGATTATATTGAAAGGGTTCGAAAAATGAGCAATCTTTCAGGAGGTGATGCTGGTGAAGGGGCCCCATTTGGAAAAGGTTCGTTTGAAATTGCCTCATTAGCTGCTGGAGGTGTTATCCAATTAGCAAAAGCTGTATGGGATGGAAAAATAGAGAACGGCTATGCGCTTGTCAGACCCCCAGGACATCATGCAGAAAGTGATAGAGGTCGAGGTTTTTGTATTTTTGGAAATATTGCCGTCGCTGCTAAATTTCTCCGTTGCGATTATGGCGTCAATAGGATTGCAATTGTAGACTGGGACGTACACCACGGAAATGGAACTCAAGATGCCTTTTACGACGATCCTAATGTTCTAACAGTTTCGATCCATCAAGATGGACTATTTCCAAGGGGCTCTGGCAATATGGATGAAAGAGGAGTTACGCCTGCAATAGGTTCAAATCTTAACATACCTCTACCACCCGGATCAGGTAATGGTGCATACATATCTGTTTTTGAGAAAGTTGTTCGTCCAGCCTTGGAAAAATTTTCACCAGACTTTATTTTTGTGGCAAGCGGTTATGATGCCTCAGTAAATGATCCTCTTGGAAGAATGATGGTTACTAGCTCTGGATACAGGGCAATGGCTAAAATATTGATTGATACTGCTGGGACTTTTTGTAATGGAAAACTATTAGTTGCCCATGAAGGTGGATATTCACTTTCCTACGTTCCATATTGTGGGCTAGCGGTAATTGAAGAACTTGCTAACAAACGTTCCACTGTTCTGGATCCAAATCTGTCTAAAAGAGATGACATACCGGGACAAGACCTTCAGCCCCATCAGGCGGATATAATTAATAAAGCTGCGGAATGCATTAAACTGATATCAAGCAATTACCAATCGGATTGAGGTATAAATATAAATAAATTATATAGATTGGTACTAATTATCGACTTGTAAGCTAAATACGATCTGAAAAGATAGTCTCATTCATAGTTTATTTAAAATTTTGTTAAGGGAAGTGATAATTACTCACTTCCCTCATTATAATTTCAATAACCCATTTCCTTTTTCTTTTTCTGATCTAGCCAAGCCTTAGCAAGAATAGGCTGGAAGTCATTATCAGCTACTGCAAATTCACCATAGTAATTTTTAACCCATGGCCACCAGTAAACTCCTTCCATTCTTGGATCTGTTTTAATAACAAGACTCTCATCTGTAAGAAATAAACTAAGTTCTTTGATCATCTCGTGACGTTTCTTGATATCCACAGTTTGTTTTAATTTTCCCATTTGGGTATCCCACCAAATATTGGAGTACACATTCGAATTCCAATGATGAGTTGACTCCCTTGCTAGGAGAATTTCTGCAGGATTTCCATGAGATCCTGCCATCGTCCAAGCTCCATGCATTTCAACTGGTCTAGATCTATACATCTTATCGAAACTGACTGAGTCTTTCGCAATAATATTTACTTCAACCCCTACTTTACTCCACATATCCTTAAGTAACGATGCTCTGTCTGTATCCTCAGCTGCAGTTTTTGTATAAACATCCACCTTGAATCCATTAGGATACCCTTCCTTTGCAAGAATTTTTTTCGCTTCTTCAACATCATAGTTAAAAAGTTTTTGCAAATTTTTTGGCAAATCTTCATAAGAATACCTTAGTGTATCCGGATGTCCGACCCATATTGGATAAAAATAATTTGGTAAATCTCCCCGATCTTGTAACCTTGCAAATGCTTTTCTATTTGTCGCCATAGACATTGCATGACGAACATTTTTATTATTAAACGGAGGTTCATCAACCCTCATGTCTATGCCAAATGAATATACACCAGTAAATTTATGACTTTTTAATTGAGGTGCTCCTTTATCTAATTCATCCCAGTATGGTGAATTAGGATTCCAAAAATAGTCAACTTTTCCTGTTCGAAGAGCAGCAACTTGTGTAGAAACATCTGGAATTATTGGCCAGATCATTTTGTCCATAAATGGAATATCATCATATACAATACCATCAATTGTTGTAGTATCCCACCAAATTGGGTTTTTCTTATAGCTCATGTACGAACCTGATACATATTCATCTATCATCCACGGGCCAGTGCTTGCCTGATTCTCCCATTTAGCAGCGCCGGCATCATAAGTCTCCTTGGCTATGTGAGCCGCGCGGTCTTCATATCCTAAGTAAAACATCCAAGTAAGATCATAGTGATCAAAAGTCAGTTCTACTTTATATTTGCCTATCTTTTTTACATCTGCAATATAACCCCTAGCAAGCTTGCCTGGTGGAGAATTCAAATAATAATTTAATGAAAACACACAATCATCAGCAGTGTATTCTCTTTTTCCCATTCCTATATTTTTATTCCCTGGAAACATTACACCTTTTCTAATGTTCCAAGTTATCTTTTCAGTTGTTACTTCCCAACTCTCAATTAAATTACCTCTAGTATATTGCTCTGGCAGATATGCTAAAGCTTCAAACGAATATTCATTAGTACCTCTAGGGCCATATTTTTCGTAGTCTCCAAGAAAAGGCCTGTCTGCAATTGCAGCCAACCACACTGTTGAAGTCCAAAACCCATCTGCGACATCCGCACTTGCAGGATCTGCTGCGCTAACAAATCTATGTAATACAGTAATTTCGCCACCGTATTGGGGTTTCTCAGCAAATGATACACTAGGTAGTATTAGTAAAAATAGTAACATCCATTTCATTTTGTGAATTTTCATTTTCCCTCCAAAATAGGTTAGAATTATTAGCTAGTTTGAAACCATATATGATACTTATGAATCATATATGTTTTAAGTAGACCATATTTTTTTCAGGCTGTCAAGTAAAAAATAAATTTTAGTATTAGTTTAAAAAACTCCAATCTGAGCTCCTCCTACAACTCTAGGCAATCTTTGTTTATCTTATAAAATAGTTACTATGATATAAGGCTTATAGTTCCTCCTACAAATACTACATGCGTACCTTTGAGAACTGGTTTATATTAAGCATTAATTCAAAGTGTTAGTCTGTGGTCAACTCTAACAATATGATCATATGGTTAAAGGTCTGGATCGAAATTTCTTTTGTAAACTTTTGACTGGAGATTCATTAAGTTTTACCCTTATGGGAATTAATTTGAAGTCATCATCCAAGTAACCTTGACCACTATAAGTTCAAAATTAAAAGTTGTATTCTGAAACCCTTTGCTAGCAGTCTCCTTATCTTGTATAATCCTCTAGAGAAAAATATCATGTCATTTTCTCCCATATAATTATTTAATTAGGATTAACATTAAATCGGAAGCCGATGTGTCTGAATTTTTGAACAGAGCCGACTGGACATTACCAATTCCAATACGGTATGGGCCAGGACGTATTCAGGAATTGGGTAAAGTATGTTTGGAAAATGGAGTCAAGGAACCTTTGATTGTGACTGACCAAGGTAGTCTTTTCCTACCATTCATAACTCAAGCACTTGAATCAATATCTAACAGTGGGTTTAAAGAGGTTATTTTTAGTCAGGTAGCACAAAATCCCACGGATCAAAATATTATGGCTGGACGTGAAACTTTCCTCGAAGGTGGCCACGATGCGGTTATTGCTATCGGTGGTGGAAGCGGGATGGACGCAGGCAAGGCAATCAGCTTAGTCGCTAACTATAAATGTGATCTTTGGGATTTCGACTACGACAAGCCGTTACCAGACTTGGGTTACCCTACAAACTTTCCTGCATTAATTTGTATACCAACCACAGCAGGAACAGGTGCTGAAACAGAAAGCACTGCGATGGTTACAGACACAACAAGAGGCGTAAAAAGATGTGTATGGCATCCGAATCAGAAACCCATCACTGCTATTCTTGATCCCAAATTGACAATAGGGTTGCCAAAAACTATTACTGCTTGGACTGGGTGTGATGCTTTGGTTCACGCCATAGAGTCATTATCTGTCCCACAATTACACCCTATTTGCGACGGATTGGCTCTGGAATCGATACGAATGATATTTCGAAACTTACCCACTGTTGTTAAGGATG
>CAWWAX010000111.1:0-4295 GCA_963935005.1 uncultured bacterium
TTCAAGCCCTGTAACATTACCCTGGGCTTGGCCGCCAATGTTGCCTTCGGCCCTACTAGAACCATCAAGCCTACTTTTTTTTAAATCAGAAACAGCAACTACCTCTACTTCACTGATTTGTGAATAAATATCTAAATGGGTTGAACCCATGCTACCCAAACCAATAATGCCAACTTTTAGTTTTTCAGCCATAATGCCTTAATAGATTTAAGTTGAACTGTTGAAATCAAATAGCTGATTCATTGCAGCAGAGGTGCGAGCCAAGAGCGTCTCATCCCAAGGCAACATTTCTGCAACAATTGTGCCTTGATAGTCAATTGCTTTGATGGCATCTATTGTCTCTTTCCAAGGAACATCGCCTGTGCCTAAATCGCAGAAACTAAAGCTGCCTGTCCAATCAAAATTTTCCCGATAATCTTTGATGTGGACTCTTTTAATTCTAGATCCTAACAATTCAACCCAATGCGGTGGGTATTGCTGATAGCCAGGTAAGTTGCCGACATCTAAATAAACGCCCAACTTTTTTGAATCAAAAGAATCTACAAAATCTCTCAGTTCAATTGGTGAATAAAATAGGCCATTCCATACATTTTCAATACACAAATCTATGTCCAAGTCTTCAGCCATTGGGAGCAACTCATTGATCGCTTTTCGTGCACGCTCGAGTGCCTTGTCATAGCGAACTATCTCACTAGAAATAGGGCTTTTAACAACCCCGGGAACGTATAACAACGCCCTACAATCCAAATAGCTTGCCACCTTTAGTGCATCTTTATGAAGATTGACAGATTGTTTTCGCATAGCCTCATTGTTACTCGTTGGATTAATTGCCCAACTCATGCCACTTGCCAGACTGTCAACAAAAAGGCCAGAACCATCAATTTGTTGTCGAATTTCCTGACACTCATTTTGAGTGGTTGAAGTAGTGAGCACGCCTTGGGTCGATATTGCCAATTCAAGCGCATCGAAGCCATAAGATTTGGTTTGTTTGAGGGCTGATTCTATGGGGTGTCCGCCTTCGAGCCCATTTTCAAAAGATAAATAGCTGATCCCTTTAATCATTAGATACTCCCTTCCATCAATATAATGAGTCCAACTGTTTCCATGTTTCAGTCATATCAATAATCTCCCCCTCAATTCGACTTTGATCTATTGCCACCAAGCTAGCTGTTAGCATGCAGACAGGCGAGAACTTTCAAGTCAGCGAGATGAGGATTATCCTGGAACATTCTTCCCAAAAAATGTGGCCACTACAGACACAGTTAGATACTTATACGTACAGATAGAACTAAGGGGCTACGAAACGAAAGTACTGATGTCCATTGGTTGTTTTGGGGTAAATACAAGAAGATCTGAAAGCCATAAATCCAGGTCCTAAGTAGTAGGTCACAAGCTCGAGTCCTGCCGGGGACATCTTTTCTTCCTTATGGTTCACGGTCGATTTTCTTGGTGAGGGCCTGAGCGGCGAGGGCGCGATCTGCGAAGTCTTCCATAAAGCGATCTACCTTAGTCTTTTTTCTGAGGAACCCCAGGTGATGTCCAGCAGAACTAATTTTGTTTGCCAAGTCAGTGTTACTTGAGTCATATGCCATATCACCAAACATAACGTTCAAAAGGAACAACTCAGGCTGGATTTCCGGATTTTTCACTAGGGAAGCCAGTTCTTCTGATTTTCTGGGCTGAAAGGTTGTATTCTGGAAGTATGCCTCTTTGTCTGGCATGCACATTTGTATAATGGTCTCTTCGGCGACGTCAGCAAGGATTCTCCCAAAGAACTCATCTCTGGTTTCATCGTTCTTTTGAGAGCGCTTGATCCTTTTCAGGTGAATTGTTTCGCTTTGCTTTCTGGGCTTATAGGTTTCCCACCCTGGCCACCGAAGTTTCAATTGAGGTTCATTGTCAGAGTTATTAATTATCTCACCATTTTCTCTGAGGAATTTCTTGATGTCTTCTGTTTTATTTGGATTTCCACCGTCTAGCAAGAACTGTTTTGTCAATTCAATGCAGCTCTTAAAAAAGCTATTGGCACCACCCATTTCGTAACCCGCTGGGCGTTCAAAGGAATCTTCTTTCCAGCCCCAGACGATTTGATTGGAGAACCAATGCTGTGTTTCTACGAGGGCATGCGTCCACACTTCTTTTTTAGCTTCCAGGTGGATGGAAACGTCAGCCTGTAAGTCAGACGTATTCACTTCAGACAAGATAGAACCTACTGTAGCTATCATCTCTACTATCTTGTCAGATTTCTCACTTAGTAACCCCTCAAGAAAACGTTTGGGCATTGTCTCTAGCTGTGCCTGGTATGAGGTAGATCGGTCTTTGAAGAGGTCGGCTAGCCAATTGGGAATCTCGACTTGGCCTACTTCCAGAGATGCCTGAGGCAGTAATTTGGAAAGTTTGGTGGATGTTTTAGTCATTCTAGACTCCTGCTTCGCACACTCAGATAGTGCTCAATTAGTGCAATATCGGACGTTGTGCTAAATTGTATTTGTTCTGATTGAACTGACTCCGAAACTGGTATTAACAAATGGTTGCCCTGAGCTATGTTGTCCTCGCTGTAGTGCTGATCTTCGCCTGTAAAAAACTCGTTGCGACGAGGCGGCTTGAAACCGATGAAGAGGAATTGGATAAACTTGACGAATTGTACTTAAAAGGTCGCAGGTAGTGGGATTCCATTCTATTTACTGGGTATCCTTTTTGAAGTATACATAAAGAAGAGGGCCGAAGATCAAGGCTAAGAGAAACAATAGGGTCATTTTAGTCATTTAGAAACCAGGGGGAGAGATGAAATGCTTGGCTTGCTCACATAATTGGAAGCGGACAAAGCTCGTCGAATATGTTACCGGCCTTTCGGCCTGCCCACAGTGCGGCAGTCGGTTAACTTTTCGCAATGATCTCTCCCTCAGTGTTTTGCGTTTCTTGAGAGGGCTTTGGCCCCGCAGCTAATACTGCGTAAAGACTATTCCACTTGGCCCCAGGAGGGAAGGGTAGGCGTGCATCGCCCTGAGTGAGAAAGAAAGCTCTAGGCCCCTGGCAAGGTCCAAGCGGTATCGTCGACGGCTTGCCAACAGTATAGCGCAGCAGTGCTGCGGTAAGGTTTCCATAGCTGGCTTCTTTCAATGATCATTCTCGGCAAAGGCTTAGTCTGTAAACCGAAAATTCGTGCATATCCATTTTGGATGCCGAGATCGGTTGCTGGCATTACATCGGGTCTTCCTAGTTTGAAGATAAGGATCATTTCGGCTGTCCATGGGCCAATACCTTTTACTTCGGTCAGAGCATCTACAATATTGGAGTCGCTCATTAGCTCCATATCTTCTTGAGGAGGAATCTTTTTGTCTACGATTTTGTTAGCCGTTGAAAGTAATGTGGACACTTTAGCTCTTGAGAGCCCACAGTTTCTCAAGTCTTGAATAGAAGTATCCCGGATGGTCTCAGCCGCAATGACTCCTGATTCCCCGAAGGTTATTACTAGTTTCTCGAAAATGGACGTTGCTGCTTTTACGCTCAGTTGTTGGCTTATAATAGACTTAGCGATGGCTTGAAAAAGTGACACTTTTTCATTGGGTACAACCCTTCTTTGGGCCGAGTTACACATATAGTCAGCCATAAGAGGATCTCTAGTCTGGAAATATTTAGCTATTTCATTAGGATGTGGCGAGTTAAACATTAGAGGACTAGTTGAGGTGGCCTCAGAAGAAAAAGTGTTCTGATCAAAGGAGAATAGCTATTGGAGTCCTAGTGGGCTAGTTGGGATCTTATACTGTCAATTCCATATCTCACTGGCCTGAACATTTGGATCAAGTTCGTATACCATTTCAAAACGCGACCCTCGATCGATCAGAGTGGCGTTTTCATGCTGTATGGGCCATAATCCGTGTATAGCCTGAGATTTATGAATAAATCTTTGTCTCAGATGTCCATCAATTCCAAAACTTTCAGTAACACCGTAGTTTTCCCCTTCGATAAACACACCTGTTTCTTCCACTTGACCATTAGGGAAGAAAAATTGGTAGGGGCCATTCGTGATACCATCACTGAAGCTTTGTTGGAAATCTGGCTGTCCGTTTGCCCAAAAGCCTTGGACAACACCGTGCCATTCACCTTCCTTTATCAGCCCAAAGGACTTCACTTGTCCATTGGGCCAAAATTCACTACAGATTTTTATCTTAGAGCTCATCGTATTCTCCTTGGAAGAGCGTCCAGCGTAAAGCTTATTGTTGCAATAATGATGCCAATAATCGGCAATCTGGTATCATGAAACACAATTTTCTTGCAAAGAACACACAACGTGG
>CAWWAX010000112.1:0-4282 GCA_963935005.1 uncultured bacterium
GAACGCTGCAAAGCGTGGACTAGAGAGGGGTGAAACTATCGAGATCAGGGGTTTCGGCACATTGGCAGTAAAAACACGTAAGAGTCGAATGGCCCGGAACCCAAGGACTGGGCAAGCAGTTAAGGTGCCAGCCAGGGCAGTACCAGTATTCAAGTCTTCGAAACATCTCAGATCTCAAATAGAGAAAAATTTGCGCTGAAGTGGTAATGTGGTAATCGAATCAGGGGTTTAAGATTGATCAATTTTTGATGCTGTGATTCTGGTTAATGTTCCCTCAAAGACCCATGTTCAATGTAGTGGCAGTGGATGTTCAGGTTTAACGTGGGGACGTTTAGTAGCGTCTACTAGGTAATGGCAGAAGTGAAACCCCAAAAACAAACCTCTGACGAAGTTTTGGTTAGGATGGCCTGTTCCGGTCAACTCGATGCTATGGACATTTTAATCGACCGGTATTATTCCGTTTGTTTCGGGACCTGTATGGCGATTTTGCAAGATCAGGATCACGCTTCAGATGCTTGCCAGAACTGTTTTGTGAAGATCTTTAGAAGTATCAGTAGATTTAGAGGAGATGGCACCTTTCGTTCATGGGCTTTGACAATTGCAAGGAATGAATCTCTGGCTCTACTGCGCCAAAGAAAAACGAGAAGAGAGATTACCTATGACAAAGCAGATCTGCAGTTACAAGACAAGGAAAATGTGTCAGAGAAAATCTTCTCTAAAATGGAGGTTTCTCGGGTGAGAAAGGCATTCGAAACTCTTCCAAAGAAGCAACGTCTTGCAGTCAAATTGAGAATTGATGGCGGTCTCAGTTTTAGGGAGATTGGTCAGATTATCGAATCATCCGAAGGAGCTGCCAGGGTGAGTTATCACCACGGGGTTCGTAAGCTCAGGGAGTTGTTAGAACAATGATTGTTTGGGAATGTATTGAAGCGAAAAGATATCTTTCAAGTCTAGCCAGGGACGAACTTCCTGAAAGCGTCGAAGCTGAATTAGATCTACATGTTTCGAGTTGTGTTGACTGTTCGAATGAACTAGAGCTGATAAGGAACCTATTTGCTTTAAGAGTCCTGGCTCCATCTGAACTTCCATACAAAATCAAACGAAAACTTAGGGAAGAGATCTTTGAAGTGGAGACATTAAGTTGGAAGAAGTTTCTGCCCGCTGCTGCTATGGCGGCTTTTTTAGTATCTGCTTCGCTGATAGATAGAGTGCTTTTTCTACCTGAAGTGAGCCTCTTAGAGCAAGACTTCTTTGTGGAGGTTTGGCCAAGTGATGATTACGATTTGGCTGGTTCCTTGGTATTAGATAATTTTTCCGAGGAGAGTTTAAATTTGTTATTCGAGGAAATTAGATGATGAGCAAAAATTCGCTGTTACTGGCTTTAATATCTGTCACTGTTCTCTCGGTGAGCCACTTAGAAGCTCTACAACGGCCACCTACTGACAGAAGAATACGCTCCCCACAGCAACGTGAACGAATGGAACGTGAAATCGAAGCTCGATTTGACCAAATGCTTATGAACTCTCTGGAGCTAAGTGCGGAAAAGGCAGCAGAGGTCAGATCTGTATTGGAAGCGAGTAGAGACGACAAACGTGCCTTGGCGAAAAAAGAACAACAGATACAGCAGTTTGTGAGGAAGTGTGTTCAAGCTAGTAGAGGAGAGGGATGGTTAGACGTGGCGATGCAGTGGGTGGAATCCGAGGCATGCGAGAAAGGTTCTGCTACAGTAGTTCAAGAAATGATTGATATGAGAGGGGAAGAATCGCTTCTGTTCACAAGAGAGATGGAAGCTGTCATGGAAATTGTTGGTCACGAGCAGCTACTTCTTCTGATTGGGATGAGGGAAGAGTTTAAATCGCATGCAGATCGGATTCGCTCTGGACAGTCAAGGCGAAGAGGGGGCGGTGGCAAATCCAATGAAAAGGGACTCGATGGCTCTAGCTAGGGAACTGCGGTAAATCTAAACGTTGACGAGTTGGCTACAATTAATCTAATCTATGGTGTTCTTCACATCGTCCATCTGAACAGGTGTTGATCAATTGGAAGTTCATGTGCTGTTTTTTGCTTCTTATAAAGAAGGTGTCGGGTCGGGTCAAATGGATGTAAGATTGCCCATTGGGGCCAAAGTATCTGATCTTATCTCGGAACTTCATAGCAAAGGAGAAAATTTCAGTTGCTTACCTGATTCTGTAGTTGTTGCAGTTAATCATGTTTATAGCGAACCAGTAACAACATTGAATGATGGAGACGAGGTAGCTTTCATACCACCTGTAGCAGGAGGATAGGATGAGCTTCGTGGCGATTGTTCGACAGCCGATAAAACCGAGTGATCTTTTGCAGCGAGTTGGCGGTGACGAGGACGGTGCCAGTATATTGTTTGTCGGAGTTGTCAGAAACCATAATGACGGATTTCCAGTAAAAGGTGTACGATACGAGGCGTATGAAAAGATGGCCAAGAGTGTTTTGGAAGAGATAGTCATGGAAGCTCAAAGTGAGTACGGTACTGATAGGATAGCAACGGTCCACCGGATAGGGGATTTGGTTGTAGGTGATGTTAGTGTAGCGGTAGCTGTGTCTAGCCATCACCGCGAGCAGAGCTTTCTGGCATCTAGATTTATTATGGAAGAGATAAAGAAGAGACTCCCGGTGTGGAAAAAAGAGTTTTATTTGGACGGACGTGAAGATTGGACTGCAGGGATAACACCTACTTCAGTCCTAATAACTGAACCAACGGGATAAAATGATCGATCAATTTGGCAGAAAGATTGAGTATTTGAGGATCTCCGTAACTGACAAATGCAATTTGCGGTGTGTTTACTGCATGCCCATGGAAGGACTCGATTGGTTAAAGAGACAGAGTATATTGAGTTTCGAAGAGATCGCCGATATTGTTCGGACAATGGCTCCGATAGGATTGCGCAAAGTACGTTTCACTGGTGGTGAACCTTTGGTGAGAAAGGACCTTTGGAGACTTGTCGAGATGGTAGCACAAATTCCAGAGATCGAAGATATATCACTTTCAACCAACGCCGTCCTACTTGCTGAACAAGGGCACAAACTCCGAGATGCAGGTATCAATAGGGTCAATATTTCGTTGGATTCTCTGAAGGCTGATCGAGTCGATGCTATTTCTAGAAGACCAGGTTCCTTTGACCGAATCATGCATGGCATTGAGGTAGCCCAGGAACTGGATTTCCATCCCATAAAAATTAATGTGGTGGTGATTGGTGGTCAGAATGATGATGAAATAGAAGATTTTGCCCTCATGACAAAGGACAAACCGTGGAGTGTACGTTTCATAGAATTGATGCCCACTGGTTCTAATCTCGACTTAAGCGCAAAGAATTTTGTGTCATGCCAGGAAGTTCTTTCTAGGCTTCGAGCAATTTCGGAACTGCATCCAGTGACTGGACCAATAGGAAATGGGCCTGCTACTTATTTCAAATTCCCCGATGCTAAGGGAACCGTGGGTGTGATCACACCTATGAGCCACAATTTCTGTGACAAATGTAACAGAATGAGGTTGACAGCAGACGGACAACTCAGACCTTGTCTTTTCGGCGACATTCAAACGAACCTTCGAGATGCTATGCGTGAAGGAAGGGATATTGTTCCACTCATTGAAGAGACTTTGAGAATCAAACCAGAAAAGCACCACCTGATTCAGGGCAGTATGGAAGGATCGGGAGGCTTGGTTGCATTGTCTCAGACAGGTGGATGAATCAGTAAGAATGCGGTAGTTTATCTCTGGCATTTTACCATCTGATGGACAATTTTAAACATTTTATTTTCGGGATCTCATGAGTACAAAAAAAATAACAGTGGTTGGTGCTGGCAATGTGGGTTCTACGTGTGCCCAAAGGTTAGCAGAGAAAGAATTAGCCCGCGAAATTATCCTTATCGATGTAGTGGAAGGGATCCCACAAGGTAAAGGCCTGGATCAGTGGGAAAGTGCCCCAGTAGAAGGATTCGACTCTAGAGTGATTGGCTGTAATGATTACGAACCCGCTACAGGATCCGAGATCTTTATCGTGACTGCGGGCATTGCTCGAAAACCAGGAATGAGCAGAGATGATCTTTTGAAAACCAATGCAAACATAGTGAAGTCCGTATCTAAAGAAATTGCCAGAGTAGCTCCGGATTCAATTGTCATAGTTGTCTCTAATCCTTTGGATGTTATGGCATATGTAGCTCTACAAGAAACAGGGTTTGAAAGAGAGAGAGTGATAGGCATGGCGGGAGTGTTGGACACTGCTCGTTTCCGATCCTTTATAGCGCTAGA
>CAWWAX010000113.1:0-4225 GCA_963935005.1 uncultured bacterium
TCAGACCACGTTATCGCGTGATATAAGAGAGCTGAGACTCGTTAAAATGCAAGGAGCGAAAGGTATCGGGCAGTACAAGATTCCTGACGATTGGGAGAACAAGCCAAACCTCACTAGTGTGCTGCCCAGTTTGTTCGTGAGCGCTGAAGGCTCAGGAAATCTTTTAGTCGTCAGGACTGTTAATGGTGGAGCAGCAGCCTTGGCCTATGCCATCGATTGGGAAAATTGGGCTGAAGTAATGGGCACTGTAGCTGGAGAAGACACCGTTTTCGTGGCCGTCAATGATGAAGCAAAAATAGATACTATACGCGACCGGTTGCTTGATATCGTGAGTGTTAACAGGACCTAGTATATCGGGGGGCGGGTAGAGCCTGATCGCTCAAGAGCGACTTTTATAATCTCATTCAGGAAAGAGCCCCTACTAAATTGTATAATTATGCCTATATTATGTATAATTGTTCCATTTATGGATTTTCAGAATATTGGAGGGAATGTGGCGACCAAAGTTGTACTGGCGTATTCAGGAGGATTGGATACTTCTGTTATAGTCCCTTGGTTGATAGAGAACTGCGATGCAGAGGTGATTTGTGTGGCGGCAGATGTGGGGCAACCCAGTGGACTCGATGGCCTTCGGGAAAAAGCTTTAGCTGCTGGAGCTACGGATTTTTATGGTGAAAATCTAAAAGATGAATTTATAGAAAAGTTTGTATGGCCAACATTGAGATCCGGAGCGGTATACGGGCGTAAATATCTGTTGGGAACTGCAATGGCCCGTCCGATCATTGCTCGTCGCATGGTAGAAATTGCTCGTGATGTAGGGGCAGATGCATTATCACATGGATGTACTGGAAAAGGAAATGACCAAGTTAGATTTGAATTAACTTTCGCAAGTTTGGCCCCGGAATTGAGAGTGATTGCCCCTTGGAGAGAATGGGACATCGAGTCCCGGGAGGACGCCCTGAGATACGCACAGGATCGTGATATTGATGTGGGAGTTGTAGATCAGACTAAGCTATTTTCCAGAGATGAGAACCTGTGGCACATTTCTCATGAAGGTGGGCCCCTCGAAGATCCGAACTATGAACCAGAAGAGTCTATCTTTCAGTGGACAGTCTCCGCTGAGATGGCACCCGATTCTCCGGAATTCCTAGAGATTGAATTCCATAAGGGTTATCCGGTAGCTATAGATGGAAGCAATCTAAAACCAGTTGAATTATTGGAATATCTTAACAAAAAGGGCTCTGAACATGGTATCGGAAGGATAGATCTGGTCGAAGATCGCTTGGTGGGTATGAAGTCACGCGGTTTATATGAGACTCCAGGGGGGACCCTTCTGCACGTGGCGCTGAGAGAGCTTGAACAGTTAACTCTAGATAGGCGATCGCTAGCATTAAAAGACGAGTTGGCAACACGGTATGCAGATTTGATATATGAGGGGTGGTGGTGGAACTCTGAAAGAGAGGCCATTGATGCAGCAGTTAATAGTTTGATGGAAGACGTGAGTGGAAAAGTACGCCTGAAGCTTTATAAAGGTCAGTCAATCGTTGTGAGTCGCTTCAGCCCATTGTCACTGTATGATGCTGGATTTGCCTCATTTGGTGAAGATGAGAGGTATGACCATTCTGATGCGGAAGGGTTTATTAAATTATTTGGTCTTCCAGCTCGAGTCAGAGCTCAAAGAAATTCCGATGGAGAAGTTTGAAGTGTCTCGATCCTCTAAGGATATGCCGCGACCTTTATGGAAAGGTCGTATTGAAGAAAGTATGGACTGTCGAATGGAGCCTCTCAATAACAGTCTATCTGTAGATCTTCGTATGTGGTCACAGGATATCAGGGGTAGTTGTGCCTGGGTAAACGCTTTGGCTGGGGCAGGGATTCTAGAAGAAAATGAACAGGTTCAACTTCTTGAAGGACTGGCCCGAGTGTCCGAAAATTTTTTAACACATGATTATTCCAAAGAAAAGGATGAGGATATTCATTCTTTGATAGAACGCTTGCTGTACTCTGAGGTCGGTGACGTGGCAGGAAAATTACACACAGGAAGATCTCGCAATGACCAAGTAGCTACTGATTTTCGCCTTTGGGGAATGGAGCAAATCGATTCTCTAGTAGATGACTTACTCCATTTAGAAAGAACTCTTCTTCTTTGGGCTAAGGAATCGGTGGATACTATCCTCCCTGGATACACTCACCTTCAACAGGGGCAACCTGTGAGAGCAGCACACTGGGTGTTATCGCATTTTTGGCCCCTGAATCGTGATGTGGAATTTTTGAAAAGGACCAGGAAACATGTGAGTGTGCTTCCTCTAGGCTCAGGTGCGATTGCTGGGTGTCCTTTTCCTATAGATCGGGAACGGATATTAGATGAACTTGGTTTTTCAAAATTGTCAGAAAACAGTATGGACGCTGTGAGTGATCGTGATTGGGTATTGGAGTTAAGCTTTGCCGTAGCTCGGATAGGGATACATCTATCACGGTTATCTGAAGATCTGGTTCTGTTTAGTTCTTCGGAATTCGGATTCATCAGATTGAGTGATGGTTTCAGTACCGGATCAAGTCTGATGCCTCAGAAGAGGAACCCAGATGTAGCTGAACTTACACGGGCTAAATCTGGCCGTCTCGTGGGAAACTTGATGTCACTTTTGACGATCTTAAAAGGATTGCCGACTGGATATAATAGAGATCTGCAAGAAGACAAACATGGTGTTTTTGATTCTGTAGACACTTTACAAACTGTTCTTCCTGCGATAGATGGGGCGGTTGAGAATGCGGAATTTGTAAAAGATAATATTGAAAGGTCCTTGAGTTCTCAATTGTTCGCCACTGATTTGGCTGATTATTTGGTCCATAATGGAGTCCCATTTAGGGAAGCTCATGAGATCATTGGTCAAGTTGTGAGAGTTTCAGAACTAAATGGGGTCGCGTTAGAAGAAATTCCATTAATAGAGCTTCAGGCTGTAGACTCACGATTCGGAGAGGACATTAAGGAACTATTTTCCTGGGAGCGCTCAGTCGAATCTCGCTTCGTCCAAGGTGGCACTTCTCATATTGCTATTAGGGCTCAACTTGAGGCTGCTGAACAAAGTATTCAATTGAAATAAGCTTATCTCTTTTCCAAAACGTAAAATTATTTTAAGATTGGTTTGATCAACCATTTGGTTAACTATATTTTTATGTTTATGGAGGTGGTATGACTCAGGTTTCTGGAAGCGACAGTCGCCCTTGTTTGGAGGATCTCGATCTTCCTTTAGGTAAACGCGTACGATTGAGAAGGCTTCTTTACGGGCGTGGCTTAAAGAATGGCACATTGTTGGTTCTTCCTATAGATCAGGGCCTGGAACACGGTCCGATAGATTTTTTCCCCAACCCACCTTCTCAGTCTCCAGATTTTCAATGGCGATTAGCTTCAGAGGGGAACTATAACGCTGTCGCTTGTCATTATGGACTGGCTAGAAAATATATGGACAAATATGCTGGAGATGTTCCCTTATTGTTGAAAATAAATGGGAAAACTAATATCCCATCGGATGGAGATGCTTTTTCTCCACTGACTGGTAGCGTGGAAGATGCAATCTCCCTAGGAGCTGATGCCGTCGGGTATACCTTGTACGTGGGATCTCCGAAACAAGATGAAGATTTCCATCAATTCCAAATGATTCGGGAGAAGTGTGACAAATACAATATGCCCTTGGTTGTGTGGTCATATCCGAGAGGATCTGCCATCGGAGGGAAAGGTGGGAACGACAGTCTGTATGCAGTCGATTACGCAGCTCGTGTGGCATTGGAACTAGGAGCAGACATCGTCAAACTGAACATTCCCAAAGACGCAAATTATCCAGATGGCAAACCAACAGAGTATGCATCGATAGATTATACTTATACTGGTGCGGCAGAGAGGGTTGTCCGATCTGCTGGTAGGTGCTTAGTGCTTTTTTCTGGCGGCAGCAAACTGGGAGATGATGATTTAATAAATAAAGTAGAAACTTCTATGAAAGCAGGTGCTACTGGGTTGATTTTTGGAAGGAATATGTGGCAGAGACCCTTTGATGAAGCCCTTGCAATTACTGAGCGTGTTCAGAATATCATGAGGGAATTTGGAATTTGATTTCCTAAGCTGTTACGAAAAAAGGAGACTGTGGATTGGAGGCTGAAAAGCTAAAGAAGGCAGTGGGGAAAGAAGCTTCTTTCCTGGTAGAAAGTGGGATGCGGTTGGGGCTTGGAACAG
>CAWWAX010000114.1:0-4203 GCA_963935005.1 uncultured bacterium
GGTGGAGCTGTATCTTCTGCTTGGGAAGGACAAACAGCACTGCTCCATTTCGATCCCCCTGGAGCCCCAAGCACTAAAAGCGGCACGGGGAAAGACTATCACCCCAAATGGAAAGTCCAATCCTTACAAGCCTCAGTTGAGGAACCCATTAAGGGAGTCTTCTTGACTAGGACTGATCCGAAACAGAAAGACCCGAACGATATGCGTGTTTGGTTTGGATTGAATCGAACAGAATTGGAGGATTTGGGTGTCAAAAAAGGGATGGCTGTCAGTAGCTATAAAGAAGCTGTCAGGATCGGGTACAACCGGTTCGCAGCCCGATCCTTAGATGATCGAGCTGGATCTGCAGCATTGGTGATGGCCATCAATGAATTGGATCCAAAAGAATTGACGAAGAAAGTTTACTTTGTCTGGTCTGTCCATGAAGAAAGTGGGCATTTAGGGGCTCTGGCCCTATCGAAACAAATCGGGTTGGGTACCAGAAGAATTTATTCTGTAGATACATTCGTATCATCTGATACTCCACTTGAGTCACCTCATTTCGCCCATGCCTTACTAGGCAACGGCCCAGTCCTCAGAGCAATAGAAAATTCTGGTGTATCTCCCGTATCGGAACGAAAGATTGTTATCGATGCAGCAAAACGAAATCAAATACCACTTCAGATCGGGTTGACTCAAGGGAGTACCGATGGTGTCGATTTTGCATTCTGGGGTGCCCCCAACCAAGGCCTCTCTTGGCCAGGGCGCTACAGCCATTCCCCAGGAGAAGTATTAGATCTCCGAGACTTGCATAATTTGGCAAAATTGGTCAGAAACGTAGCTCTTTCGGAAGAACCTTGATTAAGTTGATCTGGCTTCGGACAAACTCAATAGCATAATGTTGACAAGAATTCCAACATACTTGTTTTTGCTGTTTTCGTTGATCCTTGGAATGCTTCTGGGTGGCTTCTTCCCTGTGCAGTTGGGAGGGGTGGCTACTTTTGTAAACATAGCCATAGGTGTCGTGATCGATTTTGTCCCAATCTTGATTTTTGTGGCTTTAAGCCCAGCTATATCCTCCTTAGCTGACAGCGGGCGGGCCAACTCATTAGCTGGGTCTGTTGTTCTATGGTATCTATTCACTTCTTTCCTAGCTGGGCTCTTAGGATTGTCGATTTCGACACTACTCTTTGGACTTTCTTTTTCAAATCCCTCGGATACTTCTGCTAGAACAATCATGACACTATTGACCCCTGGAGAGAGTCTTAACGCCTCCAGGCCTCTGTTCGCTATTCTGCTAGCAATCTGCTTCGGACTCTTAGGTGCTAAGTGGAAGCTTCTCCGTATCTTCCTGGAAAACGTTCAAGGTAAGTTTTTTTATTGTGGATCTAAACTCAAGTTAATCATTATTCCTTTCGTTCTGATTCTAGGCATCTCCGTAGGGGTTCGATTTGGAGCTCAGTTAGGACTGACCAACTACCTCCTGATGACAGCCTACACATTCCTACTTTGTCTTACTTGGACAATTTTCTACGTTTTTGTCCTACTTAAACTGGGAAAACGTTATGCAGCGACACAGGTAATTAGAGAGTATTTCCTCCCAACTGCTGTTTTTGCTGCAGGAACATGTTCGTCCCTCCTGACTTTACCCGTAAATCTCGCCAATATTAAGAAGCAGGGAGTCAGTCCGAAAATCGCTGATTTTGTTTTGCCAGTAGGGTCAGTTATCAACTTGGACGCGAGTGCCCTAGCATATGTCGCTTACGCTCCCTTCGTACTGTCTTACCTCTTCGGCATACAAATAGATCTAATCACCCTCCTCATGGCTTGGCCTGCGATTGTTTTGTTTACCGTTGCAGCTCCTGGCCTGCCAGCTGGAATGGGGACCGCCCTTTGGAGTGCTACATTATTCGCTTCCGTACTCAATCTGCCAGAAAATCTCGCTGCTGAGTTTGTGGCCACATGGATAGCCATGTCCAGCGGCCTCCCAGATATGATGAGGACAGCTACCAATTGCACTGGGGACGGTTTCACTTCCATGATAATGGACCGATTCTATGGAGAACGAGAATAGAACCAGAAGTACTCAAAATGTTTCAGTCATCAGTTCAATGCCCCCTCAGCCACAACCTGATCTATTTTTAGTCTTATCTGGTCGTTATAACTATCACCCTCGCTTCCAGATCGCTTGTTAAACAGGGTCACATAATTGATCCCGTTGTCTCTCTGCATAGCCAGCGCTTGAGTGCCTGGCAGACTGCCAGTATGATACCGCCATCCTGTCCCATAAGTATTATCCCTCACTTTCCCAATATCTAGTCCCCAGACTAAATAATGATCTAAGAATTCTACAATCGATGTGGAGGTGGCCACTAAGCCCATATAAGCGACGGATCCTTCGTGATTCCATCCCCCGTCCGAGAAGAATACGCTTGGGCCAGTGACATCAAAAACATTCACTCCCTTGAAACCCGAATCGTACCAGGGTTCGCGGAAATCTCTGTCCTGTAAAAAAGTGCGTCCTTGGATTACGTCACTTCGATTAATCTCGATGGGGGCCAAGACAGCCTCATGTACATAGTCGATATAGTCTTGACCAGAAACTTTCTCTATGATCAATCCCAAGACCAAGTAGCCTACATTCGAGTATTCGAATTTGGAGCCTGGGCTAAACTGCAGGCTTCTTCCCAACAGGAAAGAAATCATCTGAGTCTGTGAGGGAGGACTAGACACACCCAATGCTGACGCTATCTCTGCTTCATAGAAAACCCAGTCCTTATCGAGCTTTCGATCCCATCCTCCCTTATGTAACAGGAGGTGATCTACAGTGATTTTCCTAAAAAGAGTATCCCCTAAAGCCAGAAATGGATCTACTTTCAGAATTCCAGTACCGTTTTTATTCAGATCAAAAACCTTCTGTGTCAATCCTAATTTTCCTTCAGATATGAGCATTCTGATGGCGGCGGCAGTAATCGGTTTACTCACACTCGCCAAACGCATCAGTGCATTTTGTGGTAATATCTGTGTGTGCTGGCTGTCCTTCCAACCAAAGGATTTCTCGTAAACTACTCGACTGTTCTTCATTATGCTCAGAGCTCCCGCATCTATATCATTGTCTGACATAAAGGAGATCATAAGAGAGTCAAATCTTGCTAGCTTGCTTTCCTCAGGAGGGAGTACTGCAGGTGATGTAGGGGAATCTTGACAAGAAATGCTAAAGACTGCAAAAAGCAACCAGTAGTGTCTGACTTTCATTTTCATCGATTCGACCCTTTCTCTAAAACTGACACATTAACTTGTTTTAGATCAATTGCTCCCAAGTTTCTTGCGAGGCAAAACTTCCTCCCGCATAGCCGAATGATAAACAAAGGTGGCCATAATGACGGCATTTTTCATAAGATCCTCAATGGGAATCGTATCGAAAAAATCAAGGTTCGTATGACCACCGGTACCACCAGTCCTTGCTTGCAAGAACTGAAATGCTGGAAGGCCTATCTCATCGAAAGGAATATGATCCGTACTGCCTACCCCTTGAATAGAAATGGTCTTCATCCCTAGATCCTCTAGCGGCTTCATCCAAGCACGGAAAATTTCCCTGACGTGTTCATTACCTTGCAGATAAATCCCCCTGTACTCCCCTGGTCCATAATCTTGATTGAAGTAAACTGAAAAATCGTCATACTCCGAACTGTTGGTTGGCTTCGTGTACTTATCGTTTCCATCTATATAATGTTTCTGGACGTATGCCCTCGAACCGTACAATCCTTGCTCTTCTCCTCCCCAGAAAACAACCCGTATTGTCCGCTTGGGTTGAACATTTAGTTCCTTGAGTATCCTCATCGCTTCCAACATGACGACAACACCAGAAGTGTTGTCACTAGCGTTGGGACTAGCATGCCAAGTATCGAAATGGGCCCCCAGCATTACAACTTCTTCTGGATGCTCCACACCTGGAATCTCTGCGACGATATTGTGCGCAAACTCTACTGCCTCACCATGTCGATTTTCAACTTCGGCTTCTACATGTACCGGAATCCCCCTTAAGAGTATCCGATACATGCGGTTATAATGCTCAGGTGTAACTGCAACAATTGGAACACTGCTCAGCGTGGCTTCTCGGGACCATCTGTCAATCTTTGCACCTGGGCGGGCAAAACCCCTCACTGCACCAGGCCAACCACTATTTGATTCCAATATAAGCGCCACACCTTCATCCTCAAAAAA
>CAWWAX010000115.1:0-4160 GCA_963935005.1 uncultured bacterium
AGCAGGTGCGCTACCGGACTGCGCCACGCCCCGTCCCATACTTTTCCAATTGAACAGAAAACATCTCCAATTTAGCTGAGAAAATCTAGATGCTAGACTCGTTGACTAATATCCTAGAGGTAAGGCAAGCGATCTTGTCTGTTCTACAATAGATGGAATATCTTTATTCCGATCTACTTCAGGGAGGTTCCGTTTGATCAGTGCTAAGCAGTCAACGCTATCTACAGGAAGTTTGCATAACACCTTAATGCTTTGGTTACTGATGCTAGCTTGCCCAATATCGGCAAACTCTCAGACGACCGAATGCCCCCCCACACCAACTTTTCTGAGCAATACTGCCAACCCTAAACCAAGAGACCTATCTACGGGCCTTTTTTGCATAGATTTAATCCCCACTAATCGGGCAGCCCAGGCGAGCGGCACGATACGCTTGGTACGCCCCTGGTCACCATTTGGAGTGACAGTCACAGCCCAGGGAAATCATCGAAATAATCTGTCATTCTCTGTAAGAGGATTACCCGATCCTAGTGAGTTCGGTGACTATAAGACCTATGTAGCTTGGGTCTCACCACTTTCACTCTATCCCGTGGAGAAATTGGGGGGAATCACAAATGGAAATCATACACTCGGAGAAGTGTCTTTTAACAAGTACCTTGTCCTAATAACAGCGGAAGCCACAAATTCCGTACTCGAAATGTCAGGTCCCATAGTACTTCGCGGTAGATCCCCTTCCAGCAAGCTAGAAGCTCATGATTTATTGGCCATCGCACCAGCAGCTGAAATCGGTGATAATTCTAGAATGGGTAATATGGCAACAAACTCCTGGCCTGTACCTCCTATATATCCTGGAGTCCCAATGCTCCCTGGTGTCATGGGAGTCCAACCCAGAATGACTCCTTTCCAACTAACTAATGACAGTGACATACCACCGGTAAAGCCTCATAGCCTTATCGAACTCCCCGATGGAGGAACCCTAGACCTTTTTGCCGGGCTGGTACGCAAAACGATTAAAGGTGAAGAGTTTGCAATGTTGGCATTTAATGGGCAACACCCAGGACCTTTAATTAAGGTAAAGCGTCAAAGTACCATATTTGTGAATTTCACAAATAATACACCCTTCCCTAGTGCGGTCCATTGGCATGGAGTCCGGCTGGACAATCAATTCGATGGGGTTCCTGGAGTAACTCAAGATCCAGTAGCACCTGGTGAGACATTCCGCTATCAGATTTACTTCCAAGATGCTGGAATCTACTGGTATCACCCCCATCACAGAGAAGACATACAGCAAGAACTGGGACTGGCTGGAAATATTTTAGTTTCCCCAGACGAAGAAACTTACTATAACCCGGTAGATCGCGAAGAAATTTTAATGATAGATGATTTCCTTTTGGCAGAAGGAAAGCCCGTACCGTTCGGATTAGAAGCAGCCAACTATGGCTTAATGGGACGATTTGGAAATTTGTTGCTAATTAATGGTGAACCCGAGTATACACTAACCGTAAAAAAAGGAGAATTGATCAGATTTTATTTCACCAATGCAGCCAACACCAGAACATTCAATCTCTCTTTCCAACGTACAGACCAAGATATTGGAAACCCTCCCATCCTACCCATAAAAGTTGTCGCTTCAGACCTCAGTAAGTTCATGCAAGAAGCAATGGTGACAAATATCACATTGGCCCCTGCTGAACGTTACGTCGTAGAAGTCTTGTTCGATGAGCCAGGCGAATATGTATTAAAAAATCATGTTCAAGGCATCAATCATCGGATGGGCATCTTCATGGAAGAACAGGTTCAGCTAGGGAGGATATCTGTCTCCGAAGAAGATATAGACAGTGGCCATCGACACACGTTCAAACATTTGAGAGTGAACACGGAAGTAGTGGAAGAAATCGAAGCCTTAAGCCATTGGTTTGACAGGCCACCAGATCACCAACTCAATCTAACTCTTGAAATAGACAGTCTCGCACCAGCTGTAGAACAATCTATGCTTTTCGACAGGGCATACTTCAATCCTGTCGAGTGGACTGGAACTATGCCGAGAATGAACTGGGTGACTGATACTCAACAAATCGAATGGGTATTGGAAGACACTCAAAGTGGTTCCAGAAATATGGAAATCAAATGGAATTTTCAGGTAGGAGACGTGGTGAAAATTCGAGTCGATAATGATGCTAATGCCTTCCATGCTATGCAGCATCCACTCCACATACACGGCCAACGCTTTTTGGTCCTGGAACAAAACGGTCTCAAGAATGAGAATCTGGTCTGGAAAGATACCGTCTTATTGCCAACCGGTTCCACTACAGACATACTTTTAGAACTTTCCAATCCTGGACAGTGGATGGTACACTGCCACATTGCGGAACACCTGGAATCCGGGATGAAGTTCGTCTTTAACGTAGAAGAGGAATGATATGAGGTTATTAGCTAATGCAATGGCTTTCTTGATTTTGACAGTATTCTCTCCCAATACTTTGATCGGTCAAGATTTCGGGGAGTTTATAGCTATCGAAGGTGATCTGATAGCCTTAGTAAACGTGAAATTGATTGATGGGACCGGAGGTCCCTCTCAAGCTGGACAAACAATCCTCATACAGAGCGATAAGATCGTGGCGGTAGGCACTGATATATCGATCCCTGACCATGCTCTCAAGGTCAACCTAGAAGGCCATACGGTTATTCCTGGTTTGATAGGACTACACAACCATAGCTTCTATACAGGTGGGAGAGGGCGATCAGCGCAACTATCGTTTTCGGGGTCCAGGCTCTATTTAGGTTCAGGAGTCACCACAATCCGAACTACAGGAGCCAGAGCACCTTACGAAGAGCTCAACTTGAAAGACCAAATAGATTCGGGACAAGCTATAGGACCCACAATGTACACTACGGGCCCCTACATCACTGGAGAACAGGGATCTCAAACGATGGCCAGACTTAGTAATACAGGTCAAGCACAACGATTGGTCGAATATTGGTCGAACGAAGGAGTTAGCTGGTTCAAAGCCTATACCTGGATCAGCAGAGAAGAACTCGGAGCAGTCATACAAGAAGCTCACAAAAATGGAAAGAAAGTGACTGCCCACCTGTGCTCTGTTGGATACCGAGAAGCGGTAGCACTTGGGATAGACAATCTAGAACACGGTCTTTTTGCTAACAGTGAATACGCACCCAACAAAAATCCAGACGAATGTCCTCCAGGTTTTTCAGGGGATTATGGAAACCTCGACATGAATTCCGAAGCAGTCCAATCAACTTTCAAAGACATGATAGACAATGGGGTTTCAATGACCTCGACCTTAGTTGTATATGAAATATCTGTAGCTGGACGACCACCCATACATGAACGGGTCTACGACATCCTAGCACCAGAAATAGCCAGTGAAGTTCGGGAAATCGCAGTAGCACGGCGAAATGGACAAGGAGCTATAGATCCGAGAGTATTTGCTAAAGCCATGGAATACGAAAGAGCTTTTGTCCAAGCTGGGGGGCTACTAGCCGCTGGAGTTGATCCCACAGGCTATGGCGCCGCCCCTCCTGGTTTTGGTGACCAAAAAAATTATGAATTACTTCTCGAAGCAGGATTTTCACATCCTGAAGTAGTACAAATCATGAGTGCAAACGGAGCAAAAGTGCTAGGAATCGATCAAGAAGTCGGAACCATCGAACCTGGAAAAACTGCTGACCTGGTGGTTGTAGAAGGAGACCTGGAAGAAATTGGAAACCTACACGCTACAAAATTCGTTTTCAAACACGGTGTAGGCTGGGATTCTTCAAAGTTGATCGAATCCGTCCGAGGAATTGTCGGAATTCGCTAGCCAATCGAGCTTTTCAGGCAACTCTCCACCTTATAGGACCTGACTACACCCACGAGACCGTTACCGGAGGTAATTGTCTCGCGGGCTGTATGTAGTAGTTGCCCACTTGCAAGGAAGACCTAGAAACGTTGTTAAACCTTACACAGTCTCAGAAAGAACAAAAGAAGCGCCAGCTAATCCTAAAGTGAAAAGAGGAATTGGCATCATAGCAGCAAAATTTGGGACGTGTACCGTCAGGACAATTACCATCAGTAGAGCGCCTAATAGTTTCAACGCCAAGGCTGAATGCCTTCCCGTTAACACACCTACAGCTCCAGCCAAGAAACACAGGCCAGTAGCGTA
>CAWWAX010000116.1:0-4136 GCA_963935005.1 uncultured bacterium
CGCAGCGTGAGTATTAAGCTCGTCAATCTGATCACGCAGCCTATCAGCTAGTTTATCCCCGAAACCATCGTCCTCATCATTCATGGGAAGAAACTGGGGTATAAGCACCCTGAAACGACCACTTACGGTCTGCTGGGCACTTACTGGAACACTCAGGGCCATTACAGCCATTATAACAAAGAGACAAATCCTTGAAATCATTATTCCTACTCCTGCTTCAAAGCCAAACTAGGACAAAAACTACTAAACGATAAACTTCAAAACCTGCCACTGGGCTCATGGCTTTCATTAACTACTCCATCCATATTGTACCATAACCCATGGAAGACAGCTATAATTATATGAGTAAGCCTAGCAAACGCTAAAGAAAAATTCAAGGAGACATTAGCAAGCCACCCTTGTCCACTCAACTTAGTTCTTCAATCTATGTCTATAGTTTCCCAGCTACTAATAGCCGCATTCACAGTCGCTGGGACCCTGACCGACACCCCTTTTCTGTAATCAAACATTACCAACAGAGTATTCCCAGATATCAAAAGATCTCCTTCTTCTGAATTCCCTTCATACTCCATCATCAAATGTTTCCGACCGATCTCAGCGATTTTAGCACCAACTTCTATGCTCATCGGGTAGAGAATTCTCTGGTGATATTTTATCTCTAATTCGGCTATAACGTACTTGGTATCGCCAATCCCCAAATCGCCAACTACTGAGCGCCAATAGGCTTCTCGAGCCTCTTCGAAATAGCACAAAGCAACCGAGTGATGTACGTGCCTCCCCTACATCCATGTCTTCGAACCTGACTGGACTAATGTGCTTAAAACGAAAGTGTTTATTAATCGTCATTAAAAGATACACCGTTGCTCGGACAAACACTCACTGGTTCCGAAGTTCATACTAATGAAACCGACTGAATTATCAACAAAGAGTCCATCATTCTTGATTTACATTCACTTTGAAGCAGTCTGGCCAAATAGTAACAAACTTTCAGTCAAATCATCTCTGGGGTCCAAAATATATCTTATCGGCTACACATCGCTACAAAGCTCCGGGATTCAAGAAGCTATCGGAAGGCTGAACTCAAAAGAGCTACCCCTGCCGATCTCCGTCCTGACATTTACGGTCGTACTATGAGCATGTAAAATCCCTTTGACGATTGCCAGCCCTAATCCAGATCCCTTTCCGTCCTCTCTATGACCTTGCCAGAATCTGTCGAACAGGTTGTCGAGGACTTGAGGCTCGATACCGATACCAGTATCGGCTACAGTGATTAAAAGGGTGTCTCCTTCTTTCTTTGTAGAGACAGTGACCTGGCCTCCATCCGGAGTGAACTTCAATGCATTTTCTACCAGATTTGACATCACCTGTAAGATCTTGTTGCGATCCACTAGGGTTTTGACAGACGTTTCCTCTCTTTCAAATGACAGTTTGATTCCTTTTTGTTCTGCTAACCATTCAGCTTGTGTCACCGTGTCCTTTAACAATTCATTCATGTCTTCAACACTCAAGTCTAGCACAATTTTTCCGGCCTCGATTTTCGCTACATCTAACAAGTCCTGAATTAGCCGATTAATCCTATCTGCTGCCCTACGGATAGTATCCAGATGCTCATTACGCCGTTCTTGAGAAAGCGGAACATCAGCCACTAATTCTGCAGCTGCAGCTATGGTTCCTACTGGGTTCCGTAAATCATGGGACACCACAGCCAACACTTCATCTCTAGCAGCTATAGCTTCTTTCAGAGCTCCTTCAGCTTCTCGGATTTCGGTCATATCCGTAAAAGTAAGCACTGCTCCTAGCATCGTCAGACCGTCCGTCATCGGGCTTACCGAAAGTTGTACCGGAAAAGCAGAACCGTCTTTACGCCACAAAAGATCATCAAGGATTCTTGTGGTATCCCCAGATGCTAAGGAAAGTTGCACTGGGCACTCCTCCTCTAAATAAACACTTCCATCCCAACGTGTATGGTGAATCATCTGGTGCACTGATTTCCCTTTCAATTCTTGTTTTGAATAACCAAGAAGACGCGATCCAGCTTCATTCAGAAAAGTACAGCCCCCATCCATACCAAGGCCTATTATCCCGTCTCCTGTGCCTCGTAAAACAGCCCTGACTTCTCTCCTGGCTGCAACCGTCTCTTGACGTCTTCTGGTCTCATTTTGAGCCAAATCTTGCAGGCTAATTCCAACTATTGCCATTGCGACAGCCCCAGATATGGTGAGCACCACTAGACCAAAAGTGAACCACAACTTCCATCTTCTCTGGATGTCCAACCTCGAAGAGGACATGGTGGCATCACGAATCAGAAGATCTTCGAAGTCCCGAGCAGTCTCCTGCAGTTCTGCATATCTAGAACGATCATCATCCATACTTTCAACAAAAACTTCACGCGTCGTCATAAGAGGCCCGCCGTCCATCAACGGACTATGAAGAACCTTCCAATTGCTTGCCTTTAACTCCATCTCAGCGAGCTCACTCTGGTAGACCGTAGACATGCCAGCAATAATCCTTCTTAAATCATTCAACAACTCTTCTTCTCTGCGAAGATCATTCTGGTACAGAACTATGAAATTAGGATCACCAGAACTCACATATTGCTCGATGCGCATCATTTCACGGGAATGTACTAAGGCGATTTCTGGAAACATCGGTCTTGCTGCTGAGAAATCTGTAATTTCACGTTGGATCACAGCCTCTTGACGCTCAAGGAGGACTGGGACCAAGGCTAAAATTATAAGCGAAGTGAACGAAACGGCCAAAGCAATGATCCATTTAGATCTATCCACTCGATTCAACTTACTCATAATCTGACCTCTTTGATTTTAACAAGCCTTTTTCAACCAGCTCTGCCAAACAATCGAAGAGATTCGGATTGGCGAGATCAAAGACGGGTATAGTCATGTCCAAATCCCTACTATCACTGACCACAGCCAAATAAAGAGCTCCATCAGAGCTTTCTGGTCGATAGAGCAGTGGATTCCCAGCATCAGTTCGCCATACTTCAATCTTGGGAACAGTTGAGCCTTTATACCCTTCAGCTACAACAATGTCGGCCTCTGGCAGAAATCTAGAAGTCACCTCCTGCAAGGACATCTCGCTATCTTGCCCCCATACACCCATCACGGCGAATCCTTCAGGGCCTGAAAGTACCACTTTTTCAGCCCCACCTTCGTGCCGCAATCTCCAAGAGTCAGTCCCAGGAGTATCAATGTCATGGTGATGTCCATGCTTGACCGACATAACCCTCCATCCCCTCTCTCTTAGTTTTGTGACCAACCCCACCGCGATCGATGTTTTTCCGCTATTCTTAAATCCAATTACGCTGACCGTAGGTGGACTGTTTCGAATTTTGCGATAGCTATCCAACAAACCTTTTCGACTCCCCTCTTATCAAAATATTTTCAGCCTCTTCAGCCTCTTCTCTGGTATTCACATTGAAGAAAAGGTGGTCATTCTCTTCCACTCTAGACTCATTGACTAACACTATTTCTTTGACTTCTATCAATCTTAATAGGGCATGCATCGACCTGTCTTGAGAATCCAAAAGTTCCCTCACTGTCTGACAACAGGATGAAGGATAAAAACCACAGAGAGGTTCTAGGCCCGCTCTGCCCACAGGAACCACCGCTGCAGAACCATCTATCTTTGAGAGTAACAATTCGATTAATTGAACACTCACGAAAGGCATGTCACAACCCAGTAAGAATACCCCTAGTTGTTTTCTCTCCTTAGCCCATACAAGAGCGGTGAGCAGGCCACCCAATGGACCCTTGTCTGGTTCCAAGTCGGGCCGCACTGGTAAGCCCAAAGCAAACTCAAGACCATCTTCAGATGAAATGACTCCTACAGAAAGCCCCGCGTCCTTCAGGGTGGATATAGGTCGACTGGCCAAAGACAAACCGCCAACTTGTGTCAATGTCTTGGAAGTCCCGAATCGACGACTCTTCCCACCAGCCAAGACAATTCCAAAAACATTATCAGCAATTGACGTCATCCTATTATTCTTCTGGAACCAGCATAGACATTAAATCCATCAACCTTGGTAAAGCCAAGCAGGGTCATACCAAATTTTTCAGCGAGGTCTACCGCTAAACTGGAAGGGGCACCAACGGCAACAACAACACTCAACCTTGCAG
>CAWWAX010000117.1:0-4096 GCA_963935005.1 uncultured bacterium
ATTCGGGAGAAGAAACACTGGTGCCGACCAGTGATGGTGTAGTGTGGAGTTACCCGCTTCCAAGAGGCTTTAGAAATGCAGAACTAGTACGAGGAGAACTGCCTCCCGAGGATGTAGTGTTCAGCGATGAACAAGTCTTGGTAAGTGCCCCGATACCACCAGGAGAAAGGATGCTGGTCATTTTGTATGAGATGCCAGGCCTTGATGTAATTTTTCCATCTCCAGGTTCTACTGAAAGCTTTGAGATATTCGTTAAGGAGCCAGGCCCATCTCTTCAGATTAGTAACCTGGCACCGTTGGATGTTGTTTCACTGGAACCTGGATCGACATACAGAAGATATTCTGGCACTAACCTTGCGGATGTAAATATCACCGTAACAGAAGTTACAGAGGGAAGGCCGTATCCATTAGGTCGAATAAGTCTTGGAGTAGCTGTCTTATTGGGTTCAGTGGTACTGCTCTCTGTTTTGGGTTACATCGATCCATTAATGTCTTCCAGGGTTTCTCTTGGTACGGAGAGACGTTCGTTTCTGCTCAAAATAGCTCAATTGGATCAACTTCTAGAATCCGAACCAAAGCTACAAGAGGCTTCTAAACTCAAAAAAGAAAGAGCAGAACTGCTAACTCAATTTAAAGAGCAAGGTTGACTGGTTCGATCGTGGCTATAGTCACCACCTCTGGAATGCTCCTTCGATCGATGGACTACAGGGAAACAAGTAAGATTTTTCGCTTTTACACCCTGGACCATGGAATGGTTAGCCTTATAGCGAAAGGCATTCGACGAAAAAGATCAGCTGGTTCCGAAGGGTTGGAATCGTTTGCGAGAGGCGAGGTGACATTCTATCGAAAAGGAAAAGGAGACCTCCATCTACTAAAGGAATTTGCATTAAAAAAGAGCGGCAGAAAATTAGGTAAGAGTATTTTTAGATTTACCTCTGCATCGGTACTGGGAGAGATTATGCTAGTTCAAGGGACTAGTGAGAGAAATCCAGAGGTATACAGCCGATTGGAATCTGGATTGGCCAGAATAGAAAGTATTTCTGACCCATTAATCATTCCGGCTTTGTTGAAAGAAGCTTGGTCTTTGGTTTCGGCTTTAGGATATCGCCCAGAGATCAGCAGGTGTTCTAATTGTGGGCAAGACATGTTAGATGATGGAATTGGAAAATTTGATTTAGAAGCGGGCGGAATTCTGTGTTCTGTTTGCGGGAAAGATAACGACGGCCCTCGGATGGGCCCCGTGGCGAGAGCTCAATTGATGGATTTTCTCAATCTTGAAAAAGAAGAAGAGCCCGTGAGAGGCAAGAAAGGACATTTGCTCTTACTACGGGACTTTATTTCCTATCATGTGGTAGAAAAAGGCGTACTTAATTCATTCGACTTTCTGAACGTTCTATTGGAGAGTGATCTTAAAGGAATTGTTGAAAATCCGGAGAGCCCGTGAAGAAGCTCATTTTGGGGACGGCTGGTCACATTGATCATGGTAAGACCAGCTTGGTACATGCCCTTACGGGGATAAACACGGATCGTCTAAAAGAAGAGCAGGAAAGAGGGATTACGATTGATTTAGGTTTTGCTGAATTCTTTCCAAGATCAGGGTTCCAGTTCGGCGTTGTTGACGTGCCTGGACATGAAGGATTCATCAGAAATATGGTAGCAGGAGCAACAGGAATGGATCTAGTAATGTTGGCGATTGCTTCCGATGAAGGCGTCATGCCTCAGACACATGAACATCTGGACATCCTACAGATCCTCGGTGTAAAAGATGTGATAGTAGCGATGACAAAGGCTGACTTAGTTGAAAAAGAGTGGATGGAATTGGTCGCTGAAGACATCCGTCAGGTCCTAAAGGAAAGATCTTTTCTTCAAGTTCCTGTTATTCCCACCTCTGTGATTACGGGGATTGGTCTAGAAGAGATTGTGAATCAGTTAGTCATCAAAGCTGAACATATAGGGGAAAGGTCAAGTCACGATCTGACCAGAATGCCAGTAGATAGAGTGTTTAGTATAAGGGGGACTGGGACTGTGGCTACTGGGACATTGTGGAGTGGCCAGTTCGAGGAGGGTGGGAAGGTTGTTTTCCAGCCATCGGGGATCGATGGAAGAATCAGAGGCATACAAGTCCATGGGAAAAAATCAGAAAAAGCCCTTGCTGGAGAAAGAACTGCAATAGCAATTACGGGGGCTTCCGTCAGTCCTCACCACATAAGGAGAGGGCAGGTGGTGGTAGACGATCGGGGTTGGAGGGCCAGTTCTATTCTGACGGTGAAACTTGAAGTACTTGAGGGTAGTCCTTGGAAAGTAAAGCATGGTCAACGGTTGCGAGTACATTTGGGCACAGATGAAGTAATGGCAAGGACTGTATTGTTGGGTCAAGGAGCACTTAAAAATGGAGAGAAAGGCTGGGTACAACTTAGATTGGAAAGCTCTCTACTAGCACGCGTAAAAGACAGGTTGGTTATACGATCTTATTCTCCAGTTACGACGATTGGAGGTGCTGTGGTAGGCGAAATATATGCAGATAAAAGAAAAGTTCTGGACCCTTCTGAAGTATCTAGGCTAGATTCGATAATAAATGGAGAAACAGAAGAAGTGTTGAAGGCTGTGCTTGATCTGGCTTCATGGCATGGAGTCCCCGGGGATCAACTACCGGTAAGTACGGGTTGTTCTCCCAATGATTGCAAAGAAATTGTTCAAAAATGTTTTATGTCGGGCGTCAGAGAAACTTCGAATAATGTTTTCGGAATAGAAGTAGTAGCAAAAGCGAAAGAAAGACTTGAGAAGGCGGTAGATGAATTTCACAGAGATACCCCGCTCGCCCGTGGCGTGCCCATAGAATCGATAAGAAATGCATTGCCCGTGGATGACGGGGGAAAGTTGGTTGATCTTTTGATAGACGAGATGGTTCAAGCTGATCTGCTCAACTTCACAGAAGGACTAGTAAGTCGAGTAGGACATGTCATTGAACTTAGTTCAGAACAAGAGGTTGTAGTAAGCGAGATACTGAAAATTTATGAAAATTTAAAATTAGAAGCCCCAGAGGTGCCTGCACTGCCCGATCATCTTACCAAGCGAAGCGATTTGTGGGCTATACTGAAATATCTCGAGATAAGGGGAGATTTGATTACTTTGGATCAGGAATTACTGATCAAAGCAGATATACTTGATAACGTTGTTACGGAGGTAATCGCAAAATTTGGAGGACAGGACAATTTAAGCCCATCTCAATTTAAAGTGATCATACCAGTCAGTAGAAAACATCTCATTCCGATCTTGAGTTATATGGACAGAGTCGGTGTGACCGTTCGCAAAGACGGTGGTCGACTAGTCATACCAGGGAACAAAATCGAGGATTTGGAGTTTTAGTAGTTGCTACTGGAGCGTTTCTGGGAGACATTGAGGTTAGGCAGTTCAATTTGGCAGATAAGGGGCTGAGCGGACCTTGAATACAAATGGCGCAGCGTAAATTACAAATGGGAATAACCATCAAAGTCACTGTACCGACTCTCTTGACTGTCGGATTGATTTGTTTGGCAGTGAGAGTCTCGGCTCAAACTAGTAACTCTGTGAACTCGGATTTGAGTGCAAGTGAGGAGCCAGTCTTATTGAGGGGGCCTGTATCTAGATACACAGATGAGGAGGTCATCGCCTTTAGGCTCGAAGAACAATTATTTGAGAATGGAAACGAAGTGAAAGTATCCCTTAGAGTATTAAATATTTTACAACACTTTGTGGCAGTACCAAAGACCTCTGGTTATTCAAATAAGAGCGATCCACCAGGGAGCCTGGTTGTTGATCTTAAGTTCGATGAACCAGGAATGCACTATGCGGCATGGGACAAATTAGACGGTTCTGGCAATAAAGTGGCCCCGGGTGTCTTTTTCGTACAACTGACCATACAGTCAGAAGTAGCGACGGACGATTTGGTCGAGGAGACTGAAATCACGGTTCCTAGGAGGGGTGGAATAAGAGGTTTCTTCAATAAGATTTCTCCAGGAGATCCATTTAAAGAGAATATTCTCGATACCTTGACTGGCGTTGCCATACAGTCAGAAGTAGCGACGGACGATTTGGTCGAGGAGACTGAAATCACGGT
>CAWWAX010000118.1:0-4003 GCA_963935005.1 uncultured bacterium
AAATGAAGTTTGAGAATGGTGACATTGAAGATTTAGTCATTCTGAGGAGTGATGGGAGCCCTACATATAATTTTGCAGTGGCTTCAGACGACGCCAACCAGGCTATCACACATGTGATTCGAGGGGATGATCATTTATCCAACACTGCTAAGCAGATCTTGATATACAATGCGATGAAATGGGAACTGCCCATGTTCGCGCACGTTCCAATGATCTTAGGGGTTGATGGGAAACGCTTGTCAAAACGTCACGGCGCGACCTCAATACAGGCCTATAGAGAAGATGGTATCCTTCAGGGTGCCTTGATCAATTTTCTGTCTCTGTTGGGTTGGAGTCCAGGAGATGACGTGGAGTTCATGGATGTGAATGAACTCGTAGACAGATTTTCAATAGAAAGAGTTTTGAAGAAGGGCTCTGTCTTCAACCTAAAGAAATTAGAGTGGCTGTCGGGGAAACATTTCAACTCTACACCAGCAGAGGATTTGGCCCTACTGTTGAGTCCAAGATTGGAATCGGCTGGGTTGATTACACGACACGAGTTGTCCTCCAGGAATGATTGGTATCTCCAGTTAATCGATCTTTTGAAAACCAGAGCTCGAACAATGATCGATCTTGTTGATCTTTCAGAACCTTTCTTTAAAGAACAAGTAGATTTCGAAGAAGATGCGATCCTTAAGCATTGGGGTAGAAATTGGGATAAATCTTTGACAATCCTCATTGAATTGAGATCTGTATTGGAAAAACTCGATTGGAATGTGGAAGCTTTAGAGTTAACGGTCAGGTCGTATGCTGCGGACAAAAACTTTAAGCTCGGGGAAGTGATTCATCCTTTGAGGGTGGCGATAACCGGCCGTGAAGCGAGTCCTGGTATTTTTGAAGTGTTTAATTTCCTGGGCAAGATGTGTGTCTTGGATAGATTGGATCGTGCGATACAGAAGCACCATCTTGTTAGTGAGAATAAGGACAACGCTTAGGCCGTGACTGAGAAACCTTTGAGTCAAAGTCAATCTGATAGTGACTTCATGTACGAAGCGATGTTAAAGGCCCAAGAAGCCTATGACTTGGGTGAAGTTCCAGTAGGAGCTGTGATTGTGAAAGAAAACAGGGTGATATCGAAAGCACACAATGCAACGGGATCGATGAAAGACCCTACCGCACATGCTGAAGTTCTAGCTATTCGTCAGGCGTCTCAAAAATTGGGAGATTGGAGGCTCGTGGGTTGCGCACTCTATACGACCTTGGAACCCTGCTCTATGTGTGCTGGAGCTTTAGTGCTTTCGCGGATTGAAAGATTAGTGTTCGGTGCTACAGACCCAAAATCTGGAATGGCTGGCAGTCTGGGAAACCTAGTTTGTGATGACCGACTCAATCACCGACTTGAAGTGACTAGCGGAATTTTACAAGATGAATCCGCCGAACTTTTAAGGAGCTACTTTAAGGCTCGTCGTTCCTAGAACCCTATAAGGATGGTACTATAAGAAGACAGGATTTCTCTAAACGAGAGTATCCACAAATTCAGTCAGAACTTATGGATGGACTAGGTTCCCCGAATATTTTTAAGATGACTATGAGCAGGGCGATACCTAGTGCTAATGCAGCCCAGACGGGCAACCCGTAGGCTGTCCCCAGGCTTCCCACTCCAATCGATATGGTCCCCACTGCTATAGCATAAGGGAGTTGAGTTCTGACATGGTCTACATGGTCACATTGTGAGGCTGTTGAACTCAGGACTGTAGTGTCTGAGATCGGTGAGCAATGGTCTCCGAATATCGCTCCAGCCAAAACGGAGCTAATGACGCTGGTCAGCACAGAATATTCGCCTGTGCCAAAGGCTATGCCTCCTCCAAGACTGACAGTGAGTGGTATTACCAGTGGAATCAAGATGGCCATAGTAGCCCAAGAGGTTCCCGTAGCGAAGGCCATGGCAGCTGCTGTACAAAAAACCAGAGCTGGTAAGGTTTGTACGGGGAGGGAGTCAGTAAGTATTTGGGAAAGGTAATTTGCCGTTCCGAGGTCATTAGTAACTTGGCCCAATGACCAAGCTAAAATAAGTATAACCATAGCGGTCAACATAGTTTTCAAGCCGTCTACCCAGGCCTCCATAGTTTCTTTTAGTGTAAGAAGTTTTTGCGAGACTGTGATTATAACAGCGACTAAACAACCCGCTGTTGATCCCCATAACAGGCTATTGTAAGGATCTGCTGCACCAAAGATATCTATCAGCGACGCTCCTGGATTTGCTTGCGTACGGCCAGAGGTGTAAAGCCCTAAGAGCACCACTGATATGACGGCTCCGATTGGCAAGAAAGCATTATACCATCTTGGTTCAGATGTTGATTTCGAGTCAATTAGAGATGGCATGGGTTCGGGGATTGTGGGACGGGATTGATTGAAGTCGAGCTTCTGGTTGGACGAATCTTTTTCAGCTTGAACCATTGGCCCAAAATCCCGATCCATAAAAGAAACCAGAAAGACCATTGTCAAAGTAAGAATAGGATAGAACATGTAGGGAATGGTACTGATGAAGACGGAGAAGGGGCTGATGGTGGAGAGGGTTAGAGCCAGTTGAGAGTTCTGTTCTGGAATATTTGAAGCGACGAGCATTCCATCTGCAATTAAGGATATTTCATAACCCACCCAAGTAGATATAGGTACGAGGGCTGCCACGGGTGCTGCAGTGGAATCAACTATGTAGGCTAGTTTTTCTCTTGAAATTTTTAGGTTGTCTGTGATCGGACGCATTGTTGTACCGACGATAAGAGTGTTCGCGTAATCGTCAAAAAATATGCAAAGACCAGCGAACCAAGTGGCCAAACTGCCACGACGACGGGTTTTTGCAAAAGGTCTGAGTTTATTCACAATGCCTTGAGTCCCACCATTTTGGGAGACAATCCCAACTAACCCACCCAGCATGAGTGAGAATACGATAATTTGAGTGTGGCCGTTTGTGTCTCCTAGGGCAGGGACTACATACGAATCAATCGTCCTTCCTAATGCCGATAAAGGATTGAAGCCAGTCATCATGAATGCTCCCAGCCACACACCTGCTAGCAATGCAGTAATCACTTCATGGAAAAGCAGAGCTAGTGTTATTGCTATCAATGGTGGGGCCAAGGAAGCCCATCCTGGAACAAATGATTTTTTGAACAAGATGCTAGTACCATTCAACTGAATGCTCAGCGGCAATTGATCTTTTTCGAAAATCTGTAACTCTACCGTTTGGTCTTGGCCTGGATCAATAATTCCGGAGGACAGTGTTTGGTTTAAAGCATCCTTGATCACGTAGAGAGTGTGATCGTCCTGCATCCCTAGAAGTTCAACTGAGAAGGGGACAGAGCTCAGGATTATTTTGCTATCGATAGTAGCATTTTGTGCAGAAACACCACTTGCCCCTAGAAAAATTGAGCCGTAAAAGGTGAATAGAACGGCTAGTTTCAGTCTAGGAATCATATCAGGTCCTCAATTTACAAGCTCCGGGTGTTTTACTGGTCAAGATGATGATGCTCAAAGACTCTTCTCTTGTAAAGGAAGGATGTCTTGTCTATTTTCACAAGGTGTAGATTCATTCGTAGAACTAGGAGCTCAGTCTGCACACTTCAATAATGAATGAAGATGACATTAGGAAAGCCATAGCTGATATGGCTTGTGCTTTGATTGAATCCAATGAAGGCGTCGACAATCTCATCCTTATGGGCGTTCATCGCAGGGGAATCCAGGTTGCTAAGCTTCTTAGGGAAGAAATAATCCTAACCCAAGGCTCTCAACTTCCATTTGGCACTTTAGATATCACTTTCTATAGAGATGACTTGGCTACTGTTGGGCCCAAGCCCGTGGTGGGACAAACAAGATTGCCAGAATGTGGAATAGAAGAAAAAAAACTAGTTATCGTTGACGATGTCCTTTTTACTGGAAGAACGGCGAGAGCTGGTTTGAATGAACTAATGGATTGGGGAAGGCCTTCCAAGGTTTTTCTCTGTGTACTAATTGATCGCGGAGGAAGAGA
>CAWWAX010000119.1:0-4000 GCA_963935005.1 uncultured bacterium
GATTCCCAGCACTAGGCATCGGGCTTCCCAGCCTTGGAACGAATGAATGGTGGCTCCGAGGGGATGGTCCGGAAGATAGACCTAGCCAGCCAGTGACCCACTAGACCGAGACACAGTTATCCATCAAAACACGTCCCAATCGCCCAACGTTATCAACCAGTTGTCCATTCGAATAAAGGAATCCTTTGCCAGGGGATTGACGCTTCGACCCAACAGATTTAAAACTCTTGGACTCAAAGATTGCGGAATCTGAATGAATCCGAGCTGTTTGAGACTAGAAAGGAATGGAGAGGAGCCAGAAATGTATATCAAACTAGAACCCCATTCTGTAATACTGGGATTGACCAAAATGTTTTGAATTAAATAGAGAAGAGATTTCTCATTTCCATCAGTAAAGGCAAAATCCATAATAACACAAGCTGAGGTGTTCTTAATTGTTTCTTCCTTCAGCACGATGACAGCTGTGAGCTGTCCGCATTCGAGCAATCCCAGTATTTGATGTTTTCCCCGCACAGACTGCAAGTATCGCCAGTCGAGCCAAGCGGCGTCGCGAATAATGTGATTAGGGAATGATTTACCATATTCACGAAAGACGAGCTCGATCGATTCATCGATTTCGATAAAACGTTCGACGGAGACATCGTCCTGGTCCAAAGATATGGATTTCGAAAACGTGTTCAATAAGAAGTCCACAACCAATCCAAGAAACCGAACTATTTTAAACCAAGAACGGGTTTGCTGTAGTATTTTTCTGGTATCTATGGGTCTAAAGTATGAAGGCAGTGTACGAATCGGTGAAAAATCGTTGTATGAACGAAATGTTCGGATGCTGCTCTTGTTCGGAAATGTATATAGAAAATTTACTTCAGTTGTATCCAGATCCAGGTTGGCAAATTCGGATAAACTACGGAAGACGCCAGTTCCTCTGAAATTCAAGCTCACCGCCACATCCTGCACATTTCCGATCAATTGATTTTGACCGTCGATCAAGGCGCGATAAACAGGAACGTGATAGTAGCCAATTATTCTATCTTCATACCAAGCAGCGTATACGAACGAAATCCCAGTTGGCAGGTCCTTGTACTGCCAATCCCAATAACGATCGTTGTATGATTCGGCGTTGTGCGCACCGACTTCGTTCAGAATGTTGCGGATCTCAGTAAGTAAAGATCCCTGGGCCTCTGGTTCAATCCTTGAGAATCTCAACGCTGTACTCATTGATGTTTCCTTGCGTTAGTTGTGACAACACAACGTTACTCACGGTATCAAAGCTGTATTGAGTCAAAAGTTGTTTTGTGAATGGAAGTGTTCGACTCAAACGACTATAATGGGTAAATTTTGCTTTCCATTCCATTTCGACTACTGGTTGATCTAAGTCATATTCCCACGGATGCACGTAGAACATGGTGGCTTTATCAGAGGTTTGACGGCGATCGAAGCCAATGCGAGTCAGAGCAAAAGGGAATAACCGGAAATATGCGCCTCCAAGCCCGAAATGGCGACTGAAATACTTGACCGTCGATACAGGAAACTCAATCAAGCTATTCTCTTTGAAAGTGTATATCTCATCTGGAGCGTTAGCGATTCCGTACCGCCAGGTTTTTATGGGAGAAATGGAACAGTCGATTTCGTACCCCTCTTCTTTCACTATATCCAATGCCCATAGCGACTCTTTTGTGATGGAAAAAAATGGAGCCCTAAATGCGACCACGGGTGTACCTGATATGTCTTCAAGTATCATCTTAGTTTTATGAATATCTTCCCTGAACTCAATTTGGCTAAGATCGTATACCTTCTCGTGGGAGTATCCGTGTGATGCCAACTCGTGTCCGGCGTCAGTTAGTTGTCTTATGAGTTCGGGATACTGCTCGCCTATCCAACCTAGAGTGAAAAAGGTTGCCTTAGTGGTATGGAGTTCTAACAACTCCAATAATATATCCAATCCGTAATGGAGCCGTTTCGTGTGTTGGCCCCAAGATTCGAAAGGGAGCTCAATCCCTTGATACCAATCTTCTAGATCTACGGTAAACGCTTTCATTCAAATACCCGTCTACTTGGTTAGAAAAACGTGGATGACTCCAATGAAGACTAGGTGACTCTGTGGCCCGCTTGCTGACGTTCTCATTTTCTGTAACAGATTGACTGTTTAAAGCATGTAAGTCGGATCTACTAGCTGAGGGTTAACAGACCCTCCAAGACCTGTGATGGCCCCGGGGTTGGCCTTACCATGGCGCAAGCTCAGGAGTAATTGGTGGCGAGGACCCTATTTGGCCGGTTGGTCTCGACCCGGAAGTCGCCGGATTTATTATCAACTAGTTGCTCCTGGCTTGCTCTTCGCCCTGCACACCGCAATGCACAGAGTGCACACCGTCAGGTGGACGCAGGAGCAACTGACAGACACGCCTTGTCCGATCCACAGTGGTTGGCGGTCCAGATGGACATCCTGGACATATTGCTGTGATCTAGGGGACCGAAGGTCGGGAGCTGAAATCCTGTCGCCCGCTCCAATGGAGTCCCTTCCTAGAAGGCACCTGTTTGCGCCTCACCCTCCCTGGCGTCGGTGTCTAGGGCTGGTGGCGCGGCATCATCCTTCAGTCGAGGAGCACGGGGCTGGAATGTGAGAATCTTGGTCACCACTCAGTACAGGTCGCCGAAAGCAACTGGCCGCCAAACGCCGGGTCGAAGTTCCCGTAGTAAATGATCCTTTCGCCGCTCGGTAGCAGGAGCACTTCCGGGTCGTTCCCGAAGTAGAGGCCTGTATACGCCTCGTCAGTAAAGGTCAGGCCGTCGACCGACGTGGCGCGCCAGAGGCCGTCGGGTGCACCTCCCTGCGAGGCCCGGAACTTGCCATAGAACAGTGAGACTGAACCATCGGCCGCAATCACCGGGAACGGGTGCTCAGCCGAGTCCGTTAGGTACGGCGCTCCCTCTACCAGACGCCAACCGGGTCGACGGTCGAGGGGAACTGCGGGAGCCTCCGCCCAATGTCCACCTGGAGACGCTCGGCGCATGGCGTTACGCGGTGGCCATCGTGGATGAGTTGGTCGCTGCGGGATGGGTGGATGCCGACTTGGTGGACATTACTGACCGGGTTATGCCCTGAAACCCGTCGTCCCGGAGGGCGTTGAAGCCCCACTCCGGCACTCAGGGAATCTCCTGAGTGATACTTGTCGATGCCAATGGACTGTTCAGTCCACTTTATGAAAGGGAATAAACATGCGTACTGAAACACACAACGGAATTCTTAGCATGAGATCACGGAGCGCTGATTCCCTGGTCCTCCCATTCGTGTTGTCCCATACGGGACTCATGATCGTCCTTGGGTTCGGGGGCGCTGGACTGGCGGACTCAGGTGTTCAACTCTCCATAGCGACCTTCGCAGTTCTGGGATCCTTGTGGACAGTGATGGCTATGGATGACTGCATCGTCGACTTCGCCGCCGGATCAAAGGACCTGGATGACGAGGTCGCGTCGAGCAACCTGGGCCGGAACTACGTGAAGAAGCCGTTCAAAATGATGCGTGTAGTCAATGTCGCCGTTGTGGCTCTGATCGTCATCGCCGAACTGATGGCGATCTACTAGTCGTCCTACTCCTTGTCGACGGACAGCTGTCTGGCGACGACAGCTGAACCTATGGCCGCTGCGGCGGCCAGGAACATGGGTATCCGGTAGGAGCCGGTCACTTCGAATAGGTGGCCGGCGCCTACGGGCCCGACCAAACCAGCGGTGCCCCAGGCGGTGAAGACACGGCCGTAGGCCTGGGAGTAACCGTCCTGACCGAATCTCTGGGCGACAGCGAGCGGGTAGATGGCTATTAGCGCTCCGTAGGTGAAAGCAATCCCGGCTACGGCGACCATCAGGACGACACCGTGAGACGCCATGGCAGCGACGACGAGCACAGTGGCCGATCCGAGTGGAAGTAGGCGCAGCAGACGATCTGTCGCCGTCCGGTCGGCGACAAGCGCGATCCATAAGCCTCCCGAAGCGCTCGCCAGCCCGG
>CAWWAX010000120.1:0-3983 GCA_963935005.1 uncultured bacterium
AAACGTCTAGTCGAAGACGGAAATTAACCATCAATGGAAGTGAACCAGCACGCGTAGGTGATGCGATTGGACACTTAGCGGCGGTAGTCTTTTCACCTGCTGATGTAGGTATTATTGATGCTGGTCCCAGTGCTCGCCGTCGTTATTTGGATGTTCTTTTATCGTTGAATCATGAGGGCTATCTAGAATCCTTACAGACTTACAAACATATTCTTGCTCAAAGGAATGCTGCTTTACGCTCGAGTGCTGATATGATGGTAGTGAGGGCGTGGGACGATTCTCTGGCCCGGAGTGCTTCTGAGATTATGATAGCAAGAGCAGATTGGGTGACAGAACGGAGTGGAGATTTTTGCAAATACTATGAGATGATTAGTGGTAAGATTTCTGCTTCAATGCTTTATGTCTCTAAAGTTTCTATTAAGGATTGGAATCAGGAACAAGTGTATTCAAAATGTTTGCAGGCATTGGAAGAGAGTTGGTCAAGAGATGCTTTCAGAAAGAATACTAGTCAGGGCCCTCATCTGGATGAGTTGTTACTGACTTTGCAGGGAGATCAAACTCTAGGCGAAATCAGGGAGATTGGTTCAGGGGGTCAACGTAGGACAGCAGCATTGGCATTAAGGTTGATTGAAGGAGATACTATTAGGAGATCCAGGGGGGTCCAGCCGATCCTACTCTTGGACGATGCTTTTGCAGAGCTAGATGATGGCAGGAGAGAGAGAGTCCTTCTGTTGATGGATCAAGATCGATTTGGCCAGGTAATTATGACGGCACCTAAAGAAAGTGATGTGCAAATCCATGGAGAGAAACTTTACCAATGGGGAATTAGGGAGGGCACAATATACGCATGAAGAATGCTCAACCTGAAAAGATTGGAGATTTCCTAGATGTAATCCTGAAAAAACGGGGACTTGCTGCCCAAATTTCTAGAACTGATATTCTGGACAGTTGGGATTCAGTAACGGGGAATAAAATTGCTGAAGTAACGGAAGCTAAGGCAGTGCAGGAAGCCACCTTGTTTGTTGATGTTCAGAGTAGTGTATGGCTTAATGAACTAAATTTTATCAAGAAGACATTACTAGCCAGGATTAACCGAGGCCTTCCTAGAGGGGCGAAACTAGAGCGGATTATCTTTAGGTTAATGGATAAGTGATTTAAGTCTGATTTTAATGTAAGATAACAATAACGAGACCTCAAAAACCAAGTGAGTAGTGGATGGCCAAGAAAGGAAAAGATAAACAAAGCGATTATACAGCTGGACAGATTACCGTACTGAAAGGTTTGGATGCGGTGCGGAAAAGGCCAGGTATGTATATAGGTTCGACGTCGACTAGGGGATTGCATCACCTAGTCTACGAGGTAGTGGACAACTCCATCGATGAAGCTATGGCGGGATTCTGTCAAGAAGTAAGTGTGTCCCTGCTGAAAGATGGATCAGTTCGTGTTATAGACGACGGAAGGGGCATCCCGGTTGACATTCACCCCGAGGAAGGTGTTCCGGGTGTGGAATTGGCAATGACTACCCTGCATGCAGGTGGAAAATTCGACAAAGATTCTTACAAAGTATCTGGTGGACTGCATGGCGTTGGAGTAAGTGTAGTCAATGCTCTTTCTGATTGGCTCGAAGTAGAGATTGTTCGTGATGGCCAGCGTTTCCATCAGCGCTTTGAAAGAGGAGTGAAGCAAAAAGATCTGGAGGTAATGGGCAAAGAAAAAGGGAGTGGAACTCAAGTAATTTTCCATCCTGACTCTGAGATTTTTACGGAACTCGTCTTTCAATTTGACATTCTGAATGATCGATTGAGAGAGCTGGCATTCCTTAATAGAGGATTGAAAATTGTGATCACGGATGAAAGAGATGGATCAGAACAAGTCCATCAGTATGAGGGAGGTCTGAGTTCTTTCGTAGAGTATGTCCGGGGCAATAGGAAGCCCTTACATGAAGAGGTGGTTTATTTTGGTGCTAGTAAGGAGGAAGCAGATGTAGAAGTGGCACTGCAATACAATGAGGGTTTCCGAGAACAGACTTCGACCTTTGTCAATAATATCAGTACTCATGAAGGGGGAGCTCATCTGACAGGTTTTAAGGCGGCCCTAACAAGGACTATTAACGACTACGCTCGCCGAAATAAACTTTTCAAGAAGAGCGATGAAAGCCTGTCTGGGGATGATGTAAGAGAGGGACTAACGTGCATTCTTAGTGTCAAGGTGATGGAACCCCAATTCGAGGGACAAACAAAAACTAAACTGGGTAACAGTGAAGTCAGGGGTGCAGTAGAAACTATAGTAAATGAGAATCTTGGAGTTTTCCTTGAGGAAAACCCAAAGGCTGCCAAGGCTATTATTGGGAAATCTCTTTCGGCAAAATGGGCGAGAGAAGCAGCTCGGAAAGCAAGAGATTTAGCCCGTAAAAAAAGTGCGCTGGAGGGAGGTGTTCTTCCAGGTAAACTCGCAGACTGTTCAGTTTCGGATCCTTCACTGACCGAAATCTATCTAGTAGAGGGAGATAGTGCAGGGGGAAGTGCAAAGCAGGGTCGTGACCGTTCATTCCAGGCAATTCTTCCATTGAAGGGAAAAATACTGAATGTGGAAAAAGCTAGAACAGATAAAATTCTGTCGAATGAAGAGATCGGTGCTATGATCACCGCTATCGGCTGTGGAATTGGAGAAGAATTCAACATCGATAAAGCTCGTTACCACAAAATAATAATCATGACTGATGCTGACGTTGATGGGGCCCATATAAGAACTCTGTTGCTCACTTTTTTTTACAGGGAGATGGAGAGTTTGATAACGCAGGGTTATGTCTATATTGCTAACCCACCCCTTTATCAGCTCAAGAAAGGGAAGAAAGAGTATTATGCTTATTCTGAAGAGGAACGTGAAAAATATATGGATCGCTTCTCAAATGGAAAAAAGGGTAAAGAAGGGGCAGGGATCCAGGTCCAACGTTATAAGGGTTTGGGGGAGATGAATCCTGGGCAGCTTTGGAAAACAACTATGGATCCTGATAGCAGAACGATTCATCAGGTTACCGTTGAAAACGCTACAACGGCTGACAAGACATTCAGCGACCTCATGGGGGATGAAGTTCAGCCCAGAAAAGAGTTTATTACTAAACACGCAAAGTATGTTAAAAATCTCGACGTATAAGAGTCTATGGTGAATACAATACGAGGTCTGAGCATTCAGGAGCAGGTGTCTTATTTAGTAGACAATGCCACTTCTTGGATTATGAATCAGCGTACAATACATCGTGCACTAGCTGAACCTTTGTCTGAGACAACCTTGGCCGCACTTCAAGGATTTTTCAATAGAGATACATTGGAAAGAGTGAGAGTCAGAAGGGTTCCTGTAATTGACAACCCTTCTTTTTACAGTGCTTTTGAAGATGCAGGAGAGTCTGTTCCGCTGGACTTTGATGTCTGGGCCGCCATTACCTTTGGGGATGTGATTCTGATCAGTGAAACCCAGACGGTAGGGCCGCTTTCCCACTCCATTTTGTTCCATGAGCTAGTGCATGTGGTACAGTTTAAGATTCTCGGTATACACGAATTCGCTAGAAGGTACGTCAGCTCTTTTGTGCAAAGTGGATTTAACTACATGACGATTCCTCTAGAGTCTGTTGCATTTGATCTTCAAGGTAAATTTGAGAAATGTGCTGAAAACAAATTTTCTGCAGAAGAAGAAATTAGTTCGCAGTTAGTTATTCCTGGGCTGCCATATGTTGGTCGAAAGGGTTGAGCTGGTCTGTATAAACGCAAAAGACAGTCAGCATCCGAGAGCCTGATTTGCTTTTCGTTTTAGTGGGCCTGAATGCTTCATTGTTTGAAGCGAGGCAATAACATGCCAAAACCTAAAACTGTTTCTGATCATTTCAGTCGTGTTTGTGTCGTTGGAGCGGGAAGCTCTGGACTGGCAGCGGCTCGTAATTTTAGAGAAGTCGGGTTAGGTGTGGATGTTCTAGAGGCTTGCACAGATTT
>CAWWAX010000121.1:0-3934 GCA_963935005.1 uncultured bacterium
CTGCTTCGATCAATTCTATCATGGCGGCAGTGGTAGCGGGGCTGCGCATCAAGGGTGTCGACTTTTCAAGTATATTGGTGCGCAAGGGTCGTGAAGTGTTCTCTGTAAGTCTCGATGCCACAAAGCCAACTTGGTTGTCGGGCAGGAGGACTCTATCCCAAGTTCCTGTAGATCCAAGTACTAAGAAGGAAGTATATTTTTCCATTTGGCGTACGATGTCGGATCTGGAACTAGGAGAACCCCGCAGTCGGATCCCCGAATCTATGGTTCGAGACCAGCTCCCAAGGTTTTGAGTATCATCAGATTCCAGAACTGGTAATCCAGGTGGTGTATAAAGAAAGTAGTAGGGGTCTACGGGGCCTTCTCCACGACGGTAAACTCCGAAATGGAGATGTGGTGGGGTCGTACGGGCATTGCCCGTGTTCCCGACAAAACCAAGCAAGGTGCCCGGATCTACTTTGGCTCCTGGCACAACTACTTGGCTGTCGAGGTGTGCGTAGTATATGGAATTGGGACCTTGATCTCTTACCCAGACGACTTTTCCACCTATAGGGGTATCTTCAACTCTAGATACTTGTCCCGTTGTAGCTGAAAGCACAGGAGTGCCCCTGGGTGCGAAAATATCTACTCCGTGATGTTGGCGTCGACCTCCGTCACGTTCCACTCCGAAACTACTCAATATGGCTCTAGTATTGCGATCTTGCACAGGAAACGCCATCGATCCTTCCGTTGTTATTCGAATACTGTACCGGCCGTCTCTTAGTAGTTCGGGTTGTATTCTGACCACGTATTGAGCTGCTCTAGGTGACACGTAGTTCAGTGGTTGGTGGGTAGATGCGGTCGAAAGCACTGGAAGAGGCTTGATGGATTCATCGGATTGAAGGCGGTATATGTCGACGAAGATCCGGAAAGGTGGATCGGTGTCCGAAGTCACTAGCACAGAGAGTTGTTGGCCTCTCTTTAGAGACACTTTGTATCCCCTGGCTTGTGGAAGGTCTGCCGGGAAAAATCCTTCTTCTTGGTAGGGGGTGCCTATGGGAGGTGCTTCCAAGACGGAGGATTCGCCAGCCTCAAGCCAATCTAGAGCGAGTGCCGTCTCGTTTAAGCCCGCGGCAATCAAAGACTCCAGGTATGCTTCATGTGGTGTCAGATCTCTGAATTCATTTTGAATTTGGTCAATTGTTTCACAGCCAAGGAAAAATCCACAAGCAGTCCCCGTAACTAATAAGAACTTCGCTGCTTTATGCATCAGGTGAGTTTTCTTTGGTGTTTCTGTTATCATTATTTAAGTTAAGACGGTTTAGTTTATAGAAGCCCGCTCACTAAAAATACGTTTTGTTAGCCATTTTCCATAGGCTTACTGTGTAAATAAGACTTTTGTAATAAAGTACTGTAATCTTCAAACACTTTTAACATTTGGTAGAATATTGATTAGAATAGCAGAGATTGAGAGTGGTAGCATTGCAGATGAACTCCACTTGGAGATCGGTACTCGCATTTTTCGAATCAACGGTCAAAGAGTCAGGGACGGGATTGATCTCACATTTTTGTTGGGAGACAACCTCCTCGAACTAGAGACGATTGCACCTGACGGAAGCTGCACTGTCCACGAAATAGAACGTGAACCTGGAGAAACTCTAGGGGTGCTGCCTGAACCTGATAAAATTCGAGAATGTGGAAACAAATGCGTTTTTTGTTTTATTGATGGAAACCCTGAAAACGTAAGGGATACTCTGTGGATAAGAGACGATGACTTTCGACTCTCATTTACGTATGGGACCTACGTTACGCTAACCAACCTGGGCGACAAAGGACTACAGAGGTTAGTGGACCAGAGGATCAGCCCTCTTTATGTAAGTGTGCATGCGACCGATCCAGATCTTAGGACTCGCCTTCTGGTAAACGATAGGGCAGGCCTAATTATGGAACAACTAGAATTTCTTCTTGACAATGGACTGAATGTCCATACTCAAGTGGTCCTATGTCCCGAATGGAACGACCGTGAACACCTTGATGAAACGATGAGAGATCTCTACAGACTAGGTGAGGGGATCCTTTCACTTTCCGTGGTACCGGTTGGCCTTACGAAATACAATACAGGTGTTGTAAGACCATTGTCGGTTGCTGAAGCCGCATTGGCAATTGAGCAAATTGAAGTACAACGGGAGATAGCCATACCGGATCGTGGCTACGGCTGGGTATATGCGGCGGACGAAATGTTCATGAGGGGCGGAAAGGATTTTCCTGCCGACAACTATTACGATGATGGGGCACTGACAGAGAACGGAGTGGGAGCAGTAAATCAGTTTGTCAGAGATTTCGAGACTGGTCTCGAGGAACTCCCTGAATTACCGAACCGAAAAATCCGAGTAATTACTGGTACTTCTATGCAGGGGCTATTCTTAGACCGAAAACAAATTTTGCAGGAAAGAACGGGTGCGGATATAGAAATCGTAGGTGTGGTGAACAAATTTTACGGTGACACGGTGACTGTGGCTGGGTTGCTTGCTGGACAGGATATCAAGGAGCAGGTCGGAGAGACCCGAGAAGATGAGATTATTCTGTTACCGGCGGATGCGTTAAATGCCGATGATCTGCTTATAGACAGTATGACTTTAAATGATATGAGAGAATGTCTGACACCTGCCACTGTTAGGACAGGTTACGAATTGACTGAATGCCTGAAAGATCTCGATCAGTAGGTATGGCTTCTAAATATCCAGTAGTCGCAGTGGTGGGGAGACCAAACGTTGGCAAATCTACTTTTTTTAACAGAGTGGTTGGCAAACGGATAGCGATTGTTGACGACCAGCCAGGTGTGACTAGGGATACAAACTTTTTCAAGACTGACTGGGCCGGCCGTGAATTTTTCCTTGTTGATACAGGTGGAGTGGTAGAGGGCAGTGATGATTACCTGGACAAGGCTATCCGGAAGCAAGTTTTAGCCGCACTGGATGAAGCAGACCTCATTCTTTTTTTAGTGGACGGACAAACCGGAGTTCATCCACTGGACGAACGTTTGGGTGAAACCCTGAGGAAAGAGCGCCGCCCCGTTCTTTTAGTGGTCAATAAAATGGACGGGTTCCCGGAAGATATGAGTCATTTAGATTTTTGGAGATTAGGTCTCGGTGAACCCATCCCGGTTAGCGCTATATCAGGAAAAGGTTCAGGAGATCTACTCGACAAGGTCGTTACTGGACTACCTTTAATGTCCAATGAAAAGGGCACTGAAGAAGGATTGCGAATAGCTGTAATAGGCAAGCCTAATGTCGGCAAATCAAGCTTCATTAATTGCCTCTTTGGAGAAGAAAGAGTTCTGGTCGATGACAAGGCCGGAACAACTAGAGATCCAATAGACACAGTGTTTCGTTACAACGGAGAGGATTTAGTTTTTGTGGACACCGCAGGTTTGCGTCGCCAATCTCGGATAAAGGAATCTCTCGAATACTATTCAGCCTTGAGAACTGAAAGGGTGGTTAGAGAGGTCGATGTTTGTCTGGTGCTTATGGATGCGACGGAACCGGTTCATGTTCAGGATATAAAGATTGCAGAAAAAGCCTGGGCTGCTGGAGCTGGATTAGTGATGGTCATTAATAAGTGGGATTTAGTACAGAAAGATCACAACACATCCAGTAAGTTTGAAGCGGAACTGCGTAATAGGGCTCCATTTCTACAATGGGCCCCAATCATCTTCACGTCTGCCCTGTCAGGCCAAAGAGTGCGTAAATGCTTAGAGGCTGTTCTAGAAGTTGAACGTGCAAGAGGTCGTAGAATTTCTACTTCAGAAGTAAACGGTGTTATAGCAAAAATTGTGCGACATCAGCCTCCTCCACATAGTCGTGGACGTGCTGTAAACTTGAAATATGCAACGCAAATATCTGTTACCCCTCCAACATTCTTGATTTTTTCCAATCTCCCGAAAGCTATTCCAGAC
>CAWWAX010000122.1:0-3903 GCA_963935005.1 uncultured bacterium
ATCAATCACTCAGAGGCTTCTCATCCTAGGAGGGTTAGCTGAAGGAAAGAGTTGCCTGAGAGAGCCTTTGTCTAGCTCGGATTGCCAGTCTACTGGCGATGTTTTGAGGAGCCTGGGTGTTAGAATAGATCCTTTCTATGATGGTCGTGAACTGACGATTACGGGGATGGGGTTACAGGGACTACACACTCCAAAGAAAGAACTCAATTTTCAAAATAGTGGCACTGGAGCCAGGCTGATGCTAGGAGTATTGGCCAGCCAGTTGAAACTGAAAAATATCATTGTTACTGGTGATAGTTCTTTGAAAAAGAGACCGATGGAAAGAGTGGTAAAACCACTCAGGGAAGCGGGAGCCGTGTTCGAGTATTTGGAGGAAACAGGAAGACTCCCTCTTTGTCTATCTGGTCAATCATTGAGGTCGGTTCATTACCGCTCTCCAGTAGCGAGTGCTCAAGTGAAAAGCGCCCTACTTCTTGCTGGTTTGGTTAGTGGCGAGCCGTCAGTCTTATCAGAGCCGATGCAGTCTCGTGATCATACAGAGCGGATTTTGGAAAGTGTCGGTGTTCCAATTCATGAGAGAAGCTATCAAGGTCGTTGGGAGGTCAGGATGGATCGTCCACCCAGTAGATTAAAAGCCTTTGAAATAGATATTCCAGGTGATTTTTCGTCGGCCGCCTTCTTTATGGGACTGGCGATTCTAGGTGGCGTGAAGGGTGGCTTGGCTCTAGAGAACGTGGGTTTGAACCCCACGAGGACTGGTGTGCTAGATGTACTGTTACGTATGGGCGCTAAAATCAAGATTTCAAAATCAATTTCTGGGGGTCTTAATGAACCCAAAGGATTGATCGAGATTTTACCTAGTGAATTGTCTGGAACTGAAATCAGACCCGAAGAAGCGCCCTTCATGATAGATGAATTTCCCCTGCTGGCCATTTTGGCTTCAAGGGCAGTAGGTGTGACGAAGATAAGAGGAGCTACAGAACTACGATTTAAGGAATCGGATCGTATTAACGCATTAGTTCAGAATATGCGTGCGATCGGAATAGATGTTGAAGAATTTGAGGATGGATTGGAAATCGTGGGCACCGAAACCCCTCTTGTGGGCAAGGTCGATAGCCAGGGAGATCACAGGATTGCAATGGCCTTCGGGATCCTCAATGCGTTACCTGATAATCAAATTGAAATTGAAGACACTGCCGCTGTTGGTGTAAGTTTTCCTGGATTCTGGGGGCTGTTATCAGGGCTCCAAGAAGGGTTGAACTAGTCGTGGCTGATTCTCAATCATCAAGTTTCACGAAACCAGAGGGAATCATTGTTACCATAGATGGACCAGCGGGCTCCGGCAAAACCAGTACTGCTAGGAAGGTGGCGAAAATAATGAAATATCGGCATCTGGATTCTGGAGCTTTATACAGAGCGGCAACATTTGCTTTACTACAAGAGTCGGTTCCGGTTCAAGAGTGGGAACATCTCACTGTAGATGATTTAGACAAGCTTGATCTAGTGGTGGTACCAAGGGATGATAGAATTATCATTTTTTGGAAAAAGACAGAGATTTCATCTGCTCTCAGAACGGTGGAAGTGACAGAAAGGGTTTCTCATGTCGCTGGTTTATCTCAAGTGAGAAAATGGCTACTCGGAACACAGAGACATTTGGGGACAAGGGGAAGATTAGTCGCAGACGGTAGAGATATGGGAGAAACAGTGTTTCCAGACGCTGAGGTCAAGATATTTTTGACAGCCAGTCTCGAAGTCAGGGCTAGACGTCGTCTCTTGGAAAATTCTAGTGACGGTTTTTTAGCTAAAATATTGAGAGATGAAATGGAGAAGATTCGCGAAAGAGACTCTGCAGATCAGGGTCGACGACATTCTCCATTAGTTCAGGCTAAGGATGCAATTGAAGTGAATACAACTGACTTGAGCTTTGATAAACAAGTTGAAGTTTTACTTAGGATTATCAGAGACTTGACTGGGACATGCTAGCAGGAATATTTTCTTTGTGTTAATCACTGATAGAATGAACTTAAAACCTTAACCCCAACCTTAGATGGTCAGCGTCTCAGATCCTTGAATTAGAAATGACGCTGATTTTTCGATCGAGTAATCAATGATAGATAATGAATCGCTGGATCCCACCATTGCCGAACAAAACGAGACATTGGAAGTAAATGTGTCTGACCCACAAGGTACTGACCAAGCTCTAGAGAATGACCAAGTCTTACAGACAGGCTTGGGGGAAATATCACCTGAGTTCATGAATGATCCTTATGGTGCTGAGATCCTAGATGTATCTGATGAAGATTTTCAAGCATTGCTCAATCAACAAGCTGCCCTGATTGGAGATTTTAAAGAAGGTGAAGTAGTTAAGGCCAAAGTGATTAAGGTGACGCAGAATGTAGTCATCATGGATTTTGGTTTCAAAAGTGAAGGCGCAGTACCTCTCGACGAGTTTAAAGATGCGGATTCTCTTCAGACTGGTGAAACAATTGAAGTCTTGTTGGAAAGCCTCGAGGACGATGATGGGGTTGTGATATTATCAAAGAAGAAAGCGGACTTCCTGAGAGTGTGGGAAATCATAAGAGAAGCACATGAAAATGAAGAGCCCGTTGAAGGGATCTTAACCAGGAAAATAAAAGGTGGCGTGACTGTAGATGTCATGGGAGTAGATGCTTTCCTGCCTGGCTCACAGATAGCCCTCAGGAGAGTTCCTAATATTGATGAACTAATAGGACAATCTCTTAACTTTAAGATAATTAAGCTGAATAAGCGGCGCAGAAATATTGTGGTTTCTCGTCGTGCTATACTTGAGGACAGCAGAGAGAAGAGTAGAGAGTCACTGGTTAACGAATTGCTGGTTGGACAAGTCAGGCAGGGGATCGTGAAGAATATCACGGATTTCGGAGCATTTATAGACTTAGGTGGCCTAGACGGATTGTTACACATAACAGATATGTCCTGGGGTCGGATAAATCATCCTTCTGAAATATTAGGAAACGCCGATGAGATTGATGTCAAGATTTTGGATATCGATTGGGAAAGAGAACGAATATCTCTCGGATTGAAACAATTATTGCCGTATCCTTGGACTGGAATCGTCAACAAAATTCCTGTAGGATCTCGGATTTTCGGTAAGGTTGTCTCAATAACTAATTATGGAGCATTCGTAGAGCTCGAAAAAGGTGTCGAAGGCTTGATCCATATTTCGGAGATGTCTTGGACTAGAAATATTAGACACCCCTCCAAATTGGTGAGTATTGGAGATGAAGTCGAAGCTGTGGTATTAAAGGTAGACCTTGAAGAAGAGAAGATTTCTTTGGGAATGAAGCAAATCGAGGAAGATCCGTGGTTGACTCTACCAATGAAATATCCAGCAGGGACATCAATGATAGGCACTGTGCGTAATCTGACAACATTTGGAGCATTCGTAGAGATTGAAATGGGTATCGATGGTTTAGTACATGTTTCAGATATGAGTTGGACGAAGCGAGTTGAGCACCCTTCGGATTTCCTGGAGAAAGGACAAGAAGTAGAAGTAATGGTTCTCTACATAGATCCAGAAGCAAAAAGAATTTCTTTGGGAATGAAACAGACCATGGAAGATCCGTGGCCTGAGATCTGTGAACAGTTTGAAGTGGGACTTGAAACTAAAGGAACAACGGTTTCATGTGGAGAGCAGGGAGTGTTAGTAGACTTGGGAGAAGACATAGAAGGGTTTGTTCCATTTGCCCATTCGGGGTTACCTGAGGCTGAAGAAAATCTTTTAGAATACTTCAGACAGGGTGAATCTCTTGATTTGAAAGTGGTTGAATCTGATGCTGCAGATCACAAAATAACTCTAGAATCTCTAGTTTTACCTGAAAGGATAGATGTTCCAGAATTGACGACTGAGGAAGCTGAGGTAAC
>CAWWAX010000123.1:0-3800 GCA_963935005.1 uncultured bacterium
CCGGACATTTCTACAGGTTCTCTTATTTGGGAATGTATTTGCGAAGACACAAGCGATCCCACTCCAAATTGCGGCGGAGATACAGTTTATTTAGACGAAAAATATTTACCGACAACTTGTAAACCGTAGGCCTAATTCAAATGCGGCCGCGGTAGTTCAACAAACTAAACGGGGCATACGGATGTATACCCCGCACACACTCAACCCAATCGTGCCACCAATGGCAATTTGGGCCAATAGTGTGGCAACTGTTGTGCCACGCGGAAAGCGTGGGGCGAATCCATAAGGAATAAATGAAATGAGTTTTAGCGAACTGGCTTGGGATCGGTATAGAGAATTTCAATTAGAAGTGTGGTTCCCAGAAGAACAAATATCAGAAACAGAGGCAGAACAAGGAGTTGATGAGCTTAAACAAGGAGGATTTAATATTGAGTATTTCTACGACGACTTGGAACGGGAAATCTACAAAGGACTTGTAGACGGACGTTTTAGGCAAGAAGAAATTTGGGATTTTCACGACAGTTTAGATAACCAAGCATTAACCTGGTTGGTTAGGTTTATGTTGTTGAGAATGGAAGGACAGTATGAGAGCGTTAACAGTAATAACGAAAACAGGTATGAAGACTTTCTGGAAAGGGTTCAGTTAATAGCCAAGTGGAAGGACAGAGACACACAAGAAGAAGCTACGCGGGAAAATGTTGTACCGTTTTCGGCAACGAAGAAGATTACTAAAAAAGAAAAGCGTTAAAACCCACACAGTAGTACTGACTATTTTAAGTAGCATCAGACGGACAGGGTAGATCTACAAGTTCTGAAGGGCTGATCCCTGCCCGACCCCATTTCGTTTTTAGGTTCTGAGGCTCATCCCTTGAGCCTCTAAGGTCTTCATTATGTCCACTCAGACCACAGAGAAATGGAGATAAAAATGCAGACCGTGACAATCACAAATCGTGAAACAGGCGAATCGTTTCAAGCAAAAGTCCAGAACCAGGCTGAGTATGAAGGACTATCTGAATGGGATAAGTTCAAAATTGTTGAAGTAGAGATGATGGAGCAACTTCGTGACATCGGATACAACTGTTCCGTCAAAAAGGTAGGCTCACCCGCAATATTCGAGTGACTGTGTACTGTCCTGTTTACTGCTGTTTTTGAGTTAGGAAATCAACCTAAGGAGAGGTCTGCGGGTGTTGCTTTCGATAGTCTTCTGGCCACCAAATGTGGACAGTGGAAGTACATCCGCGACCCCCACCCTGATAGGGCACTAGGAGTTCTAGGCATTTGCTACAGATGTTGAATCCAGGGATTTCAAGACCTGTGCATTGTCCCTGATCCGTTTCTGTTGCTTAGCGGCGTTGCGCCTATTGACAGGTCGTATTTTGTTCATCACTTTCCCCTTTTTGATCCTATGGGCCATAGGTTAATCCTCGCAGTGTTTATCTTCAGTATCTGAATTCTATAATAATCACGACTCAACATCCTCATTTTCGATCTATATCCCCGGTATCTCTTCTTATTTCTCCGCTAAAATGGCGTGATGGAATAGAAAGACCGTCTTTGACTGACCTAGGTGATGTGGAGACGGGAGAGCAGACATGAATTCAAAAGTAACACTGGAGTCGGTAATTACTTGTCCTGAATGCGATCATCAGGCAAAAGAGAAAATGCCGACTGATTCGTGTCTGTGGTTCTACGAGTGTGAATCTTGCCACGAGATACTGAAACCCAAGCTGGGGGATTGTTGCGTATTCTGTTCATACGGCACGATGCCTTGTCCGCCAATCCAGCAAAAGGCCAATTGTTGTTGATCTGAAAATAAGGCAAAGAGAGTTACACGGTCGGTGAGGTGTTGGGCATAACTGGCGGCTGGATATATTCTGAGGTGTCATGTGTCAAACTAATAGATTAATGTTTTCAGGTTTAGCAGTTCTAAATGTTTAGATTTCTTGCGAGAATTTTTGTCAACCTACATATAGATTTTAAATCTTAATTAGTATGGAGAATCGAAAAACTCTGGTGAGCGACGACTTCGTCGTTCCTTCCGAGCTGGCGACAGAGCAGTTCAAATTACGGATGTTGAGCATTAACGATTTGATCAAAGACTATGATGCTGTGATGTCTAGCGTCGATCACCTTCGAAATACCTACAGTCTGATCTCGGGTTCCAACTGGCCCGTTGGACTAACGCTTGAGGAGGATCTGATAGACCTTGGCTGGCACCAGAGAGAGTTTACGCTTCGTTATTCTTTTGCTTATACCGTTATGACACTGGACCAAACGCGATGCCTTGGTTGTGTTTACCTGGAGCCCAGTCGGAAGAGCAGCTTTGATGTGGTGATTTCAATGTGGGTGAGGGTATCGGAACTTGGTAACGGTTTGGATTCGGATCTCTATGGTGCTGTTAAAAAGTGGATCAGCGAGCTTTGGCCCTTTACCAGGCCTGCCTATCCCGGCAGGGAAATCACAATCGAAGAATGGCAAAAAATTCCGGATGACCTTTAGTCAATCAACAACCATTGCTCTATACAGAAAAACCCCGCTTGTGCGGGGCTTTTCGTCAGCTGTTTGAACATCTACATCGTCCAGACTGTATTCCCTTCTATAACTTCAGGTGGACTGGTCATAAATTCAGCCATCTCGCCAAAAATAGCTTGAATTCTTGGTTGTGCGGCTAGGGCTGATGCTTCGCTATCATAGCTTGCGACGATCATTCCTTGTCCTTCACCAATTCGGCACGAGTGGACAGAATCAAGTCCGGCAATGGCTTTCAGATTATCTCGCAACGTCTCGTCGGCCTTCACGAGAAACTCATCAAACCGACTTTCATCAAACCCATAGGTGGTTACCCTTAAGTACATACGTATTCTCCTTTGTGAAGTAGTTAATCAGACACTACCAGTTTCCCAGATGTAGTTTTTTTACCGCCTCACTGGGGGCAGGTAGTACAGTTACCTCAATATTCTTCCAGAAAGATAATCTCTGGCGGTGACGTTATCACGCCGCTGTCTTGGATCGCCTGTCTATCCGGCGAAGTAAAAAACTCAACAAAAGCTTCTTTTGAAGGTGCGGTGCCGATTACGTAGCTGGTGTTTGGTTTATCTGGGTTGCGGTATGCTCTTGCGTTGATACCAGCCGCAATGCGTTGATCCTCAAGCCCGTCGAACTTGGATTTCCACAAATCAAAATCCGATACTTGAGCGGATATCACCACCGTGATACTCATGCGATGCTCCTTGTATAGATGATGCGATAGTTGTTGATTGTTATCTAGTTAAGCCCCGACTGGCGGGGCCAATCAATAGTTTAGTGCATCAGAATTGCAGACCGTCAGCTATCCATTCAATGAATGTATGACTGATCCACCACCGATGAGCACTTTCCCATATTGCATTAAGGTGCCCGCGAAAGCTTCGAGACCATCCCATTGCATGGCTTGTCCCATGTGCTGTTCAATGCCATCTGCTTCGACGTAGACTTCGTTGATGCAATACAGAACATTACCAGTTGTACCTTTACTTGGGTCCAACAGATCGTTGGCTTCTTCACCCTTGGCCACGTGATAGTCGACAAGATGGATCCCGCTGCCAGCCTCCAGCGAGTGGGTTTCTTTCATCCAAGCCGCATGCGCCGCGATGATTTCTTCGACTGCTGCAGTATTTTCAGCGGGCACAAGCAGTGCGAAATTGAAGGTCAGTTGTCCATTTTTTGAAGCCATGTTGGTGTCCTTTGGTGTAATGTTTAGTGAGGTACAGATCCAATTCTGTATAAATTGCAATAAGGTGTACTGCAGCTAATAGGATAAC
>CAWWAX010000124.1:0-3739 GCA_963935005.1 uncultured bacterium
GCTCAAACTCCTAGTTTAGATACGGGCCGCACCGCAAGGGAAGCAGAGGGTATTGTAGATCTGTCGAGGTTGAATGGATCTATCACATTGGATGGTCTGAGCGATGAGCCTGCGTGGCAAGGCGTGACGGCTCTGCCCTTAACTATGTACGAGCCCAGTTACAGAGGCGAAACTGAGCGGAAGGTCGAACTTCTTCTCGCTTACGATTCGGAGGCGGTGTATATAGCAGGACGCTTCTACCATCAAGATCCTAGCCAAATAAGAGGGTTTTCATTAACTCGCGACCGGTGGAGTGGCGATGACGGGTTCGGGATTATGCTAGACACGTTCAACGATAATGAGAACGCAGTCAATTTCGTTGGGTTATCACTCGGAACCCGTATGGATCACGCGTTATCGGCGGGGGGAGTTGCGACTTCGGGAAGCACTCGGGGGACAGGCGGGATGAGAAACTCAGCCTGGAATTCATTTTGGGATTATCAGGTTACGACTAACGAAGACGGTTGGTTCGGTGAAATGCGCGTTCCATTTTCTACCCTTCGCTTTGAAGAGGAGCAAGATGGATCGGTCATTATGGGATTGATGGCCTACATATCTGAACAAGGCGCATCTTCTAGGTGGACGTATCCGGCCATTCCCCAAGATTTCCCCTACACTCAGATGATGAGATGGCAGAAGGTGAGGCTAGAAGGTATTAGACCTCAGAGTCCAGTGTATGTAGTTCCATATGTGTTGACCGGAAGATCCAAGGAGGCATACCTAAGCGACACAGGGGAATCGTGGTCTACTAAAACGGACAGTAATAGAGATGTCGGTATGGATCTGAAAATAAATCCAACTTCTAATCTCACACTCGATCTTTCTATCAACACAGACTTCGCTGCAGTTGAAGCTGATCAACAGCAAGTCAATTTGACTCGATTCTCACTGTTTTTCCAAGAGAAACGGCCATTTTTCCAAGAGCGATCTGGTTTGTTCAATTTTGCGACTGGAGCTGAGAGAGGTACCCTCTTCTATTCTCGAAGAATCGGACTCAGTGATGGTCGGCCAGTTCCCTTGTTTGGTGGTGCCCGTCTAGTAGGACGAATCGGTTTATGGGACCTTGGCCTCATTAGTATGCAAACTCGTTCTCTGGAGAATCTTCTCTCCGAAAACTTCGGAGTCTTAAGATTGAAGCGCCGTGTGTTGAACGAAAACTCAACTATCGGAGCCATGGGGACGAGTCGGACAGATCGGAGCGGAGCTTATAACTTGACGTACGGAGCAGATGGATTGTTCAATCTTTCTGGAGATGAATACCTAACACTAAAATGGCTGCAAACCTTTAAAGATGATCTCGATTCAAATGGCGGAAATGCGGGCCGTTTCGTCTTTGATTGGACGCGGCGCAGGCTTGGAGGGCTCACCTACCAACATGCATTTACATGGTCGGGACCTGCCTACGATCCGGCCGTGGGATTCGAACCTAGGTCGGACTTCATGAGGGCTCAAAGTGACTGGAACTATCAATGGTTTCCAGATTCAGATTCAAAGATTCGCAGGACATGGGTTGGTATGAAATCTAGCCTTTGGAGTCGTAATCCCAACGAACAACATGGCTCGGAGAGGGAACTGGAAACCACACAAGTGGAACCGTTTCTACAAATCGAAACTAAGACTGGTGTCACTTTTAAGCTGTCTTCAAAAACACAATTTGAAGATGTGGTGACAGATTTTGAGCTATCTGAAAATGCTAATATTCCCGCTGGATCGTACTGGTTCACTGAGGCGGTGGGGGAATTTAGGGCAAGTCGCAGTTGGAGTTTTAGACCAAATGTAACGTTAAGTTCAGGTCGTTTTTACGATGGGTTGAGAAACAGCATTGGTTCTGACGTTACTTGGAGTTTGGATAAACATTTGGAATTGAAAGGTGGTTGGGAATGGAATCATATTAACTTCCAAGAGCGAGGTCAGAAATTTCAGTCTCATTTGCTGAGGTTAACCGCAACTGGGGCTGTCAACACGAACCTGTCCGTCGATGGATTCGCTCAGTATAACTCCCTTTCCAAAGGGATGACTACGAACACTCGAATACGATACAACTTCAGTGAAGGCAGAGATCTCTGGGTCGTTTGGAATGAGAGCCTTAATCTAGAGCGAGAAATACTTGGTGTGCCTATGCGTCCACAGCAACAGGGTCAGAATCTCGCTGTCAAATTTACGCACACACTCGTTCTCTAGTTACCGGAACGATTTGGACTATCTACGGCACAAACCCAGGTTGTAGTTGCTGATTGGGATCTGCGGTTTCTCTAGGTATGAACTTGTGCGTTCGAGCATTTTGGTTGTCTGAGAGATATAGGTTTCCCTCTGAGTCTACAGCGAAAGAGTGTGACTCAATAAACCTGGAAGGTCCCTCTGTCGGGAGGTCCCATTCATATAGACGGTTTCCCTCGAAATCGAGTTTGATCAATCGGGGCAAACGTTCACCAGGATTAACTTCGGATACCCACAGCGCTTCTTCGGTTACATGAAGGTCGAGGGCGAGGGCGAAACCTTCCCACAGTGTAACTGGCTCAAATTCGGGATGGTAGTCTCTGGCTGGATCATAAGATTGCCGAAATACGTGGACTCCTCTCTGGCGATCAGCCACAAAAAGCAATCCGTTTGGACCTAAGGCCAGGCCGTGAACTTCTGCGAATTGCCCTAACCCAGTTCCAGCTTCGCCGAACTCGGATTGATAGTTTCCATCTTCATCGAGGATGATGACTCTTTTATTCTCGAGACCATCTCCTATAAGAGTCCTGCCGTCGGGTAAAAAGGCTACGTCTTGGGGCTTGCCTAAGTGCGTCTGATCATTTGCTGAGACGTCTCTCTCGCCGTAAGTCCTAACGAGCTCTTTGCCGTCATTGGAAAAGACAAAAATGCGGTGTCCAGTTTCATCGACAACCCACACATGACGATCGGGATCATAGGGGTTGATCCGGATTCGGTGGGGTCCAGGACCATCTAAGTCAGCGAACAAGTGGTTCCATTGATCCCATACGTCTGTGACTTCTCCATTCCTATTCACTGTGAAGATCACGTTCTGCCAGGTACGCAGGTCGGCAGAGAACAAGGCGTTGATTCCGATGGAACCAACCCATCCCTCGAATCCTTCTGGTATGGGCGTAGGCAGTCTGGTCTCACCCCTCTGTATGATGAAGATGCGGTCTGGGCTCTCGGCGTAAACCCCAGAGTTCCCTCCCCAAGCGAATCCTTCTTCTTGGAAAGGCTTAAGCCATCCCTGGACAGCTCCATAGGCTCCTACGTCGATCGTCGTCATAGTTTCCTCTTCGGTGGTTGTGTCCGTACATCCCTGAAAGCCTGTGGCAGTTAAGACCAGAAGAGTGAGTAGGCCATTCAAATTATTTTTCATACTCATCGTACCTTTTCAAATCTGACGTTTCGGGTTCTTCCGTTAGCCAAAGTTAATTGGAGTACATCGGTAGTCTAGGGACGGTAACAGGACCGGCCTCCAGGACTTTATTCCACACCCTACGACTAACAGCATTCGCCTCTTCAATAATCTTGTCCTCGTTCATTGTGAGGACTTCTCGGTCACGCATCACGAATTTTCCATCGATCATCACAGACTCGATGTCTTCCGGATGGCCGCTGTGAATTACAGCGGACAGGATACGGCCCGCAGGGACGAGGTGGGGCTTTTGGGTGTCTATGATCAGCAGATCTGCTTTTTTCCCGACTTCGAGTGTGCCTA
>CAWWAX010000125.1:0-3737 GCA_963935005.1 uncultured bacterium
CTACCGTCAGGACATCAAATACGTGTTGAAGAAGATGGCCGGATTATATGGATGCAGACAAACAGGTAAAGAAATACTGGATTAAGATTAAGTATTTCCTATCACTTGTCTTATAGTTTGATTCAATCTTTTACTTTCCTGGAATTCTTATAATTTGTCCTGGGTCAGCTCTAATTCCAGCTGTGTTCATGGATTCATAAAACTGTGGTATGGTAGTCGATATCAGCGAATTCAGGTGTTCGATAATCCTGGGGCCTTCTTCCCAAGCTATATCGATGTCCTGAAGTTGGTCTTGAGTTGGGAGTGTGGTAGATCCCTCTATCGAACCTCCTACGCCCATCGGAAGACTTCGCAAGTTGTTCTGAATATCGTCTAATGTGTCTATTATTTTTTTGGCTTCTTGACCCAAAACTTCTTCGCCTTCCGAAGAGGTATCTATTAGATGCGTCGCTTCCTCCATTTGTTCTTGGAGTCGCGCAATAGCTTGGTTGGCATCAAAGACTGGTTTTTGGAGCCTATAAATAGACATCAATGCTTCCTGACGATCTTGAAGTTCACTGTTGGAGATTTCTATTCTAGGATCTAGTCTAACCATGACGTCTCCAAACATTGTAACTTGACCAAGTTCCATTTGGATTTGGTAGATTCCTGGTAAGACCATCGGTCCTTGTGGTCGAGGTCCACCTCTGAATCTGTTATTTCCGGATCCGGGAGAGTCGCTTGTGAAAGCTGGGTCTATACGATAATCCCAAAGTACTTCATGGGCTCCAGGGGTCATCTTCTGAGAAAATGAGCGTATCTGTTGACCAGTAGTGGTCAGTATTTTGAATTCCAGATCTGAAGATCCTTTGAAGTTTTCAGGTATCCAATAGCGAATGCGCGCATCGTTGGTTGGATTAGGAAGGCGAAATTCAGCTGACCCAGTCCATTCTTGAACATTTGCAGTTTTCCATTGGATTGCTAAACCAGTTTGGAACAAATAAGGGTCGTCTATGGGCCAGTTATCGGGTCCAGCCAGCTCAATCAATGGAGTGATATTGTCCAGTATCCATATGCCCCGTCCGTGTGTGCCTATGACTAAGTCATTGTTCTCTAGGTGGATTTTAATGTCATCTACTGGAACCGTGGGAAGTCCATTCATGAGACGTTCCCAATGGTCTCCACCATCAAGTGAGACAAATATGCCTACTTCGTTACCTAGAAAGAGCAGATTTATTTGATCTGGGTGTTCCACGATGACATTCACAGAGGATTCTGGTAATCCAGATGTTATGTCTATCCAAGATTCACCGAAGTCCTCACTCTTATATACATACGCTCGGAAATCGCCTGAGTAATGTCGATCAAATGTTCCATACACCGTGCCTTCGTTTGTGTTAGAGGCAACCAAGCGGCTGACATATGTATTTTCTGGGAGGGCAGGAATATTATCGGTCAGATCGGACCAGTTTAACCCGCCATCAAGCGTCCTCATGACACGCCCATCGTCGCTACCAGTATAAAAAACCTCAGTATTTAGGGACGATTCTTCTATAGTAGTCAGTGTACTATAGAAAGAGACTCCATCATGCATAGAAAGCATGGAATCAGATGGGATCTCATCCATGATCGATAGCTGGGACCTATCGATATCGAAAGTTAAATCTGGACTGATCTGAGTCCATGTCGTTCCTTTATCTAGGCTTTTGAGTAGCATTTGACTACCTAAATAAACAGATCTGGAATCATCTTGAGAAAGAAGGACTGGTGTGTTCCAGTTAAAACGGTATTCACGGTCATCTGCATCGATGTCTTGTTCGGATGGATAATCTTTTCGAGGTAGAGATCCTTCGTCAGCATTAAATAATGGGCGAGGAGAAATTGATGAACGTTCTCCTGTTTCAAGGTCTAGTAAACCTATCCTGCCATTTTGGGATTCTGAAAAAATCGTATTTGGATCTTCTGGATCGATTTCAACGTAAAATCCGTCACCTCCACTTATATTTATCCAATCTGCATTGCGAATTCCTTGGCTGTCTAAGGTTTTAGCTGGTCCACACCAGCTTCCATTGTCCTGGAGCCCTCCACAGACCCAGAATGGATTCCTTTGGTCCAGGCCTATTTCATAGAACTGTGAGATTGGCAAGTTGTCGTAGAACCTCCAGTTCTCCGATCTGTCAAATGAAACTGAGAGACCACCATCACTCCCTAAGATAAGGTGATTGGAGTTGTTCGGATCGATCCAAAGTGCGTGATGATCAAGGTGGACATTACGGGCACCTTGATCAGAAAATGTCCTGCCGCCATCATCAGAGCGCATTAGGTTTTGTCCACCGAGATAGATACGTTCGGGATCGTTAGGATCTATTCGGACCATGCTGAAATACATGGGCCTTGGATTTGTGTCAGAAAGGAAATTCCAACTGTTACCACGGTCAGTGGAACCATAAACGCCAGTTTGTCCTCGTCGTGCTTCTATGGTAGCAATTAGCAGGTTCCCGTCTCGCTGGTATACATCTATTCCAATTCTCCCTAGGTGTCCACTTGGGAGGCCTTTGTGCAGTTTGGTCCAGTTTTTTCCACCGTCTAAAGTTCTGTATATCCCACTTCCAGCACCACTTCCATTGAATCCCCATGCCGTCCGTTGACGTGTATACATAGCTGCAAAAAGTGTTTCGGGATCGTCAGGATCCATGACCAGATCAATAGCGCCAGTATAGTCGTCGACGTGAAGGACCTTCTCCCAAGTGGCACCTCCGTCGGTCGTCTTAAAGACACCTCTTTCGGGATTTGGTTTCCAGAGATTCCCAACTGCAGCGATGTAAGCAGTCTCTGGATCTTTCGGATGAACTTTAATACGTGAGATGTGTCTTGTTTTTTCAAGCCCTAAAAATTGCCAAGTTTGCCCAGCATCTGATGATCTAAAAACTCCATGACCCCAGGGGGAGCTCTGACGGTTCTGTGGTTCTCCAGTTCCAACCCAAACGATATTGGGATTGGAAGGAGCTATGGTGACATCACCAATGGAAGACGTGACTTCTTCAGTAAAAATTTCGTTCCAGGTAGTTCCATGATTTGTGCTCTTCCATATTCCAGCTGTAGCGGTGCCCACGTAAAGAGTGTTTGCATTTGTCGGATCAACTGCTAAATCGCTGATTCGTCCACCCACAACGCTGGGTCCGATTTCTCTCCACTTGAGAAATTCGGCTAGCTCTAACCGATCACTGGCTTGGTTCCCTTGGGATTGAACTGGTTGTGGTTGAGAAGAAAGAAGGAACAAGCTGATCAGGATAGAGAGTATCTTTGGTTGCTTCACGGGTCGACCTTATTCAGATGATTACAATATTTAGCGTCCTATACAGTGAGTTTGGGGATCAAGTACTGAGGTAGCAATATGTGAGCATAGGTTGGCACAGAAGGAGAGACTTCAAATGTTGTAATCATTCGATTTTGTGACTATCTCTGGATGGATGAAATTGGTATTCTAAGTGGCCATCCTTAGTGATCAGAATTACTTCTTTAGGGTTGAGTTTAACGAGAATCCGTTGGATATCAAATGAACGTATTGCTTATCTCTTGTTACGATTTAGGACACCAGCCTTTCTCTGTCGCGTCAGCTGCAGCTCATTTACTTGAACGAGGGCACCGAGTTGAATGCTTGGATCTAGCAGTTCAGGCCTTTGATAGGGGGAAAGTACTAGGTGCAGATGTGATTGGCATATCAGTACCAATGCACACAGCTATGTGTTTAGGGATTA
>CAWWAX010000126.1:0-3693 GCA_963935005.1 uncultured bacterium
ATTGGAAGTGTTAGTGCAACTAGTGATAGCAGCTATAACGATTTCACCATCTCCAATTTCGCAGTTTTCTCCATTAATGTTTACCGTAGTTTTTCGTTTTTGTTCTGGTTTATATTCGAAACCAGCGGGAACTAAATCCGGAAGTACGGATTCAAATGTGTCAGGAAGGTCGTTCAGTGCGATACGGTCTTGAGGTCTTTTTGGACCAGCGACGCTAGGTTCAACGGTAGATAAATCCATATGTAACACGTGAGTATATGAGGGGTCTGGCGTTTTGTTGGTCCGAAATAGGCCTTGTTCTTTAGAGACCACCTCTACCCGTTCGATAAGATGGTCAGATCTACCAGAACCTTTAAGATAAGAGATGGTTTCCTGGTCAACGGGGAAGAATCCTACTGTAGCTCCATACTCTGGTGCCATATTGGCTAGAGTCGCTCGGTCGGGAAGACTTAGGTTAGATAGTCCAGAGCCGAAATATTCTACGAAGCTACCTACCACCCCATGTTCTCGAAGCATTTGTACAACGTGGAGGACGAGGTCTGTAGCCGTAGAACCTTCGGGTAGTTCTCCTGAGAACTTTACTCCGACAACCTCGGGTAAGAGCATGTGATAAGGTTGCCCTGTGAGCACAGCTTCAGCTTCAATCCCCCCGACCCCCCAGCCGACGACACCCAGACCATTGATCATCGTGGTGTGAGAGTCAGTTCCAACGACTGTGTCGGGGAAAGCCAGTTCGGTTCCAGTGTCGTCTTTCCTTCTTTGTACTACCGAGGCCAGATATTCAAGGTTTACCTGATGGACGATTCCTGTTCCAGGGGGAACAACTCTGAAATCTCTGAAAGAATCCTGGGCCCACCTGAGTAAGGTATATCTTTCTCTATTTCGTTCAAATTCTCTTTCTACGTTCTTTCTATATGCCTCAGGGCTGCCAAAGAAGTCTACTTGGACAGAATGGTCGATGACCAAATCCACTGGCACCACCGGATTTATACGGCGCGGGTCTCCACCCAGAGATTTCAGTCCATCCCTCATCGCTGCCAGGTCTACCACTGCAGGCACCCCAGTGAAGTCTTGTAAGATGACTCGGCTTGGCATGAATGGAACGTCGGCTCCAACTTTATCAGGGTTCCAGTTAGCGACTGCAGCTACATGAGATTCAGTCACGTGCTTACCCACAGAATTCCTCAACACATTTTCCAGTAGAATCCGTATGGAGAAGGGAAGTCGATCAAGGTTCATGATCCCCAATGCATCCAGCTTATTGAGGTTATAGAAGGTTGTAGATCCTTCTTTGAGATCAACAGTAGATTGTGCTCCATAGGGATTACTGGACATCGTTTGGCCTTTGAGTTCTAAGTTTAAGCTTTGTCGACAAGGTGTGGTTGGTCCTTTCGTTTCTTTCTTTAATATACAAAGGGGAGGATTTAGATCTATCCAAATATCTTTATCTGATACTGATTTCTTCAAGATACTTAACGGAGCAAGCCTATTCGTGGAAGGAGTTTAAGGATTCTCCATGCAGACAACCCTGCTATCAATATACAAATCAATCCAGTTGTACGATGTCCGTATATCAGGAATCCAGTTCCAAAAATACAACTATAGATCAATACGCAACCAAGGAACCAAGAGAGCAAGCTGGCCGTGAGTTCCGAATTTTCATGAGCGCCAAAGGTTTCTTTTTCGCTGTCTTCGAGTACGGGATTCCACCCTGAGCCTAGAGGCCTGATTTTTTGGTAGAAATTCCTTAAGGTTTCGATATCCTCAGGTTTTGTAAGCAACGTAACAGCCAGCCAACCAGCAGTAGTTATAGCTACACTGACTACAAGGGTAGTGGATGGACTCCAAGCTTTAAATCCAAGTTGAGTGTGTGCGAACCCGAAGTACAGAGCAGTAAAGAAGGAGATAGTCATGGCTGCTATTTCAGTCCAGCTGTTTATACGCCACCAGAACCATCTCAGGAGAAAGACCAGACCGGTGCCAGCACCGATTTGTAGAAGAATTTGGAATGCTTGCATGGCCGATTGCAGTTGGAGTGCTACAATGGATGATATCAACATCAATCCTAAAGTAGAGAATCGTCCCACTTTAACATAGTGTTTTTCTTCACGGTTCGGGCAGTAAAATCGGCGATAAACATCGTCTACAAGATATGAGGCGCCCCAGTTCAGGTGGGTGCTAATCGTGGACATGTAAGCGGCCATCAGCGATGCGACGACCAGCCCCAAGAGCCCGTGTGGGACGAAGGTCAGCATTGCGGGGTATGCCATGTCGTGACCAAGCACAGTTTCGTCGACATTGGGGAAAGCGATCGCCAAATCTTCTATAGTTGGATAAATAACTAATGAAGCTAAGGCTACTAAGATCCAAGGCCACGGTCTAAGGGCATAATGAGCAACGTTGAACCACAAGGCAGCTTGGAGGGCATTAGCTTCATCTTTTGCAGCCAGCATACGTTGTGCTGAGTAGCCACCGCCCCCAGGTTCTGCTCCGGGGTACCAGGTGCTCCACCATTGAACTGCGATAGGAACTATTAGAATGGCTATTGCTTCGCTGGGGTTCGAAAAATCTGGTAAGAAGGAAATTTTATCCGCTACTAGGGGATTCGCCATGAGTCCTGATAATCCACCCACTTCAGGAATTTGCAAGGCATAAAAGGCGGCGAGTACTGACCCAACCATCGAGATTCCAAATAGCAGCAAGTCTGTCATCAGGATTCCTCTCAATCCAGATGTTGACGAGTAGATTAAGGTTGCAGTTCCGGCGATTAGAACAATCGTATATTTGTCTATACCTAACAGTACTTCTCCGAGCTTGATTGCAGATAGAGTCACTGATGCCATGATCATAACATTGAAGAAGACCCCCAAGTAGATTGCTCGAAAACCTCTTAGAAAGGCAGCTTTTCGACCGCTATATCGAAGTTCGTAGAATCCTATGTCTGTCAGTACTTCTGAGCGTCTCCACAGTTTAGCGTAAAAGAAGACAGTACACATGCCTGTGATGACAAAAGCCCACCAGATCCAGTTTTGACTAACCCCACCGGTTCGGACTAAGTCTGACACAAGATTAGGCGTATCACTTGAGAACGTTGTTGCAACCATTGATGTTCCAAGCAACCACCAAGGCATGGAACGTCCTGCTAGAAAATACTCTTCTGTGTTGACACCTGCTTTTCGGACACAGATTAAACCTAGGGATATTACGGTAAGACCATAGAGGGCCAAAACACCCCAGTCTAAGAGGGAAAGTTGCATGTGTGTCTTAGGATAACCCCTATTTTTTGATGTTCTGACTAGAAATCAGGTGCTTGGTTTTAGTGGACAATAATTGTTATGTGCTAGGATGCCAATGTACAATCCATCTTGAGATTAGTACAATGAGACCGTCCAATGATTGATTTCATATTGCTGGACATTACAAGTGCCTTCGTAGAGCTAGAGAGCTCTAAGCGCGATCTATCTCGATTAAAGAGTAGGATGATTCTAAAAGACTCAGAGGCTTCTCACTCAGTTAAATTTAATAAGGAAATATTATGAGAATATCAGGAATGTTTATGCTGCTGTTGTTAGTTCTGCTAGGATGTGGGGATAGCACGATTGAGTATTCTGTAAATTCCGATGAACAGGCTAGATCTTATGTTGCATCCAGATCTCCAGGAGATGCTAGTGTTCCTCCATTCAGTGGGGCTGT
>CAWWAX010000127.1:0-3640 GCA_963935005.1 uncultured bacterium
CTGACCAGAAGTCCTCATTTTGAGCAATTTCTTGATTTGACCCCTCATAAAGGGCCAATGAAGAGAGGGTCTGCATGGCATTAGGATGGAATGAACTTTGAATTTCAGGAATACTTCTTGCAGTTAGTGCAAGCGGTAGGGACATAGTAGCTAAAAAGTCACGACGGGTTGTCATAAAAACCTCACTGGTAGTTGAATGCTGCTCAAATGTAGTCAGCTAACGACACCCATGCCACAATTAGGGACTTAAGCTGTGCTCGGTGATTCACTATATTGTCTCCTGGCGCTTACGAGGAAACAGATAAACACTGATGATAGGGGGGGCGTACTGTTGAAATTTTACGTCAAACTGGGGATGCAACTGTCCTCTGTTTTGCTCACGATATTGTTGATTTGTTTCGTCGACCTCGAAGCTCAGCGTCCTGATTCCATTGTTGTCGATTCCACACAAGCTTTCCCCCAGGTATTTTTGATGGATGAGCTTACCGTCTCACCTGCACAGAAACTAATAACAGTAGGCGGGGTGGGAGTGCTAGAACTTTCGGTGGACTCCATTAGCGGCCTCCCAGTCCCAACTCTCGAACAAGCACTGAGGAGGTCACCGCTAGTAAGGGTTCGCAGGAACTCTCGTGGTGAAGCCCAGCCAAGTTTAAGAGGCGGGAGAGACAGACAAGTGGCAGTTTTTATGGACGGCATACCTTTGACACTTGGGTGGGATCATAGAACTGATCTATCCATCATTCCTCTAACGTCAGCTGAATCAGTCAGTGTAATCAGGGGGTTGTCATCTGTTTTGTATGGTCCCAACGTACTTGCTGGGGTTATAGAAATCGATGTTTCTGGAGGAGTGTTACAGGATAGATCCGTCAAGCCCGTGTCTGTTAGCTTGGGTCTGGATCATCTTGGAACTAAGGTGATAGGTAGCAGCGGAGAAAAGTTATTCGATCTGTCTAATGGGACTTTGTTTCTCAAGCTAGGCGTTGGCTCGAGGGATAGGCCTGGATTTTCTATTCCAGAATTTGGTGACCATCCAATAGGTCGAACAGGAATGCTCTATGGAGATGGAAATCTTAGACTAAATAGCGACAGTAAACATGTTGATGCTTTTATTTCTACGAAGTACAGTGGCAATGCAGGAGAATGGGTTTCTATCGTTGCTTCAGGATCAGATCTAGAACGCGGTGTTGCACCTGAAATACATGAGAAAGATCCGCGACTTTGGAGATATCCAGACCAGAAGCGCGGAGTTGTAATAGTTTCGTCTGGAACAAGTAGGCGCCAAACTAGTTTTGGATTTGGAGAGGTAGAGTTTAGTGCCGGTCTTGATAGGGGCGCTTTCGACATCCAACAGTTTCGGACAGCTCGGTATGATCATGAGATTGGCAGGGAAAATGGTCGTGATCAAACCATAACCTTGCGTAGCTCAGGCAAACATTCCGTAGGAGCCAAATCAGAATATAGTGCTGCTTTCACTTATGCTGACATTGCTCATAGTGAGGGCGTGTCGAAGACTGCTGGATTTAGAGAGAACTTTCTGTTTAAGAAACCCAGTGTTTATAGTATGAATAATTATCGACAACGGATTTGGAGTATTGGAAATGAGATAGATAGGACTTTTAATAGTCTCTTAGGTTGGGATGAGTCTGAAGCTACTGTCGTCAGTGTTGGGCTGACCGCAGATGGTGCAGACACACCTGAGTCTGGTGACAAGCCAGCACTCCAACCATTACGAGACTGGGGGGCAAGGTTAGGTTTCTCCTCTTATTTGCCTTCTAGTGGAATCCGTTTGCATGGTGGCTTGAGTCGCCGTGCAAGGTTTCCCTCTCTTAGAGAATTGTATTCTGACGCTTTGGGGCGTTTTTTGGCAAATCCAGAACTTAAGGCCGAAAAACTGCTAGGATCAGAGTTGGGCTTTACCTGGGCTCCTTCCTCTCTGAATTTGCAGGCAGTGGGTTTTTACCAGGTGCTCTACGATGCGATTGTCAGAGTGAATGTGGACACCTTTGCTGGCAAAAAACGGCAAAGAGTTAACAAAGACAAAATAGAGAGCAGGGGTGTAGAAATAGTTACGATTGGTGAACTGGGCAGATTCCACTATGCTGGCGACCTGACCTTACAATCGGTTTGGCAATATGGATCATCTGGTCCCGTCCAACCAGAGTACGAGCCTCATGTGTTTGGGCGGGCAAGTGTGTCCACCCAACTATTCAGAGAATTTATTTTGGAAGCTGAGTATCGGTATAAGGGGCATCAATTTTGTCTTGACCCCGAAGTCGGACTCCAACAGTTACGGCCAACTAACGATGTAGGATTCAAGCTAAGAAGGCTCTTTCAACTGAAGGATGGTAAAAGACTGAACAATTTAGATAGCTCTATTGCAGTTTCTAACCTCGGCAATTCGTTAATTTTCGACCAATGTGGCCTGCCTCAGCCAGGACGAACTGTAGAACTCCAGATCAGGCTCTTCTGACCTTAGCCACACGGCACTATAATTAAGAGTCAAAGGTCTTCTACGATCACTGATCCAACGGACTGCTCTGGAAACTACGATGATACGAGTTACTTTCTTGGGAACATCTGCGTCCCAGCCTACTCTCCGGCGCAATGTAAGCGCAATAGCCGTTCAAAGAGATGGAGACTCTTTTCTCTTTGATTGCGGCGAGGGTACGCAAAGACAAATGATGAAGTATGGAACTGGTTTTGGATGTGATAGCATTTATGTGACTCATTTACATGCAGATCACTGCCTGGGAATTACAGGTTTATTACGGACAATGGGTCTGCAAGGAAGAACAGAACCACTGACTATTTATGGGCCCGATAAATCAAAAAATACATTAGATGAAATCGTGGGATTAGGAGTTGGGCGAGTACCTTTTCCAGTAACCGTAGAAGAGCTGCAGTCCGGTTCCAAAGTCAATTACGAAGGATACTATATCATAGCATTTTCAGTCCAACATGGAGTGCCAGCACTGGGCTACGCACTGTGCGAAGAAGAACGACCCGGAAGATTCGACGTAGAATGTGCTCGCAACCTAGGGGTGCCCGAAGGACCTCTTTTTTCAATGCTTCATTCGGGGGAAGCAGTGGAAGTGAATGGACAGTGGATACAGCCAGAGGAAGTGGTGGGACCAACAAGGCCAGGGAGAAAACTAGTGTATACTGGAGACACCAGGCCAAATGAAATGGTCCGGAAGATAGCTGAAGGCGCCTCTCTGTTAATACATGAGGCCACGTTTGCGGAGGAAGAAAGGGTGCGGGCGGATGAAACCCGACATAGTACAGCTCGAGAAGCCGCAGTTATTGCTCGAGATGCGGGTGTTTCCAACCTATTGCTTACACATATTTCTGCGCGATACTCTGACAATCCGTCCAACTTGCTCAAAGAAGCCCAGAGAGTTTTTCCAGAAGCGGCTGTTGCCCGTGATGGCCAGGTCTTTGAGATTCCCTATGATGATAGTGAACAGTAAGAGTTCGCCTGCAGGAGATCGGAGAAAAGAACTTGAGGAAAATATTATTACCTGGGGACAAATCAATCACTCAGAGGCTTCTCATCCTAGGAGGGTTAGCTGAAGGAAAGAGTTGTCTGAGAGAGCCTTTGTCTAGCTCGGATTGCCAGTCTACTGGCGATGTTTTGAGG
>CAWWAX010000128.1:0-3516 GCA_963935005.1 uncultured bacterium
CCTCGTTCTTGATTGGAGCAGATGGAATTATCGTTTACAACAGAATTGGACCCATAGCCGAGAAAGATCCAGACTTTGAAAAGGCATTAGAATTGGTCTTAGACTAATTTCAAAACAACCTAAATCAAGGTAGTACAAATTGTTCGATTCCAGTGAAGTAGAGACTCCTTTCGCTCTCGTAAATCCAGATAAAGTTCAGGCAAATGCAGTTAAAGTTTCTGATTATTGTAGCCTGCATAAAATCGATTGGAGGCCGCACATAAAAACACATAAATCTCGTACGATCGCAGCCTTGCAAATGAAAGCAGGAGCTATTGGATTGACTGTTGCCACCCCCAGAGAAGCGGAGGTGATGTCCACGGTCTGCGACGACTTGTTGGTGGCTTATCCCATTTGGGGTGAATCTAAGCTTGATCGAATTATGAACGTTCCTAGAAATGTCAATTTGATGATGAGTATCGATTCAAGCTCAGCTCTAAAGGCCGTTACTGAGGCCGCTAAGCGAGCAGAGCGTAAAGTTAGAATTTTAGTAGAAGTGGATTTGGGAATGAAAAGAGTTGGGTTGCAGAAGATTGATGAAATAATTGAACTTGCCCTATTGGTGGAACAGGACTTGGACGTTCAGTACAAAGGTATAATGTTTTATCCTGGACATATTAGAGAACGAAAAGACAGTCAAACAGACCGTTTAAGGATACTTCAACAGCAATTAAATCAGATGATTGAAGGCCTCGATGCTTCTAACCTATACCCAGAGATAGTTAGTGGTGGCTCCACTCCTACTGTTTGGAACAGCCACGAAATTTCTGGTTTGACAGAAATTCGCTCTGGAACCTGCATATTTTATGATCTAGAGGATCTGCATATAGGTGTGGCCACCCCGGATGATATGGCTTATTCGGTCGTCACGACGATTGTGAGCATTTCAGTGCCAGGGCAAGCGGTTATCGATGCGGGGTCCAAGGCATTATCAAAAGAGAGTAGGGGATCAGATGGTGTTTTTGCAGTACTTTTAGATCATCCTGAAGTTACAGTGAAAGCTCTCACCGAAGAACACGGGATACTTGATCTGTCGGAGAGCCAATGGAGGCCTAAGGTAGGAGAGATGGTGAGAGTATTGCCTGCCCATGTTTGCGTTTCAGCTAACCTGCAGGATCATTTGACGGTACAAAACGGCAGTGAATTGGGAAAATGGGCTATGGAGGCAAGAGGGCGAGAAGTTTTTAAAATCGAAGAAGAAAATCAATTTTTTGAATGATAATCTAGGATGTGAACAAGCGGTCAAAATAGGAGTAGTAGTGAGATGACAATTCTTAAATCAATCAGTACTGACAAGGCTCCAGGAGCTGCAGGGCCATACTCGCAAGGGATTCTTCTGGGGAATCTTATTTTTGTTTCCGGGCAGATTCCAATTGATCCTCTCACAGGAAATATGGTGGATGGAGATATTAAAGCTCAAACAGCTCAAGTGCTTCGGAATGTCTCTGCAGTTTTAGAGGCTGCTGGAAGTTCATTGGGGAACGTAGTGAAGACCACGGTTTATTTGGCAGATCTTGCTTCATTCGGGGAGATGAATAAAGCTTATGCAGATTCTTTTGGACAGCATAGGCCGGCCAGAGCAACGGTGGAGGTTGGCCTCCCCGCAGGGGTCGCTATTGAGATTGATGCTATAGCCGTACCAGGTGAGTAAACCACCTGAGAACGGATTTGGGAGCGGATGGCGGTCTGGTGGCCCCACTGGTCTTCAAAACCAGCTTGCCGGGCTAAACCCTCGGTTGGTGGGTTCGATTCCCACACGTTCCCGCCATTTTATTCTGTTACTACTTATCGGGTCCATGGTATTCCCCGGAGTTCTTGTTGGTCAAGCCTCTGCAGTGGAAGGGGATCCTACAAGTGAAGTGACAGACAAGTCAGACGATTTGTCCAAGAATAAGGTATCAGCGAAAGGTGCCTTTATCCGTTCTCTTTTGATCCCTGGTTGGGGTCAGTCGGCTGCTGGGGCTCCAGGACGAGGAGCCTTCTATTTTGGCATGGAAGGAGCCAGTCTTTGGATGATATTGAAAAGCTTCAAGACTCTGGATTCGGCCAAGACACGTTTGAAAAGCGCTGAAGTAGCAGTGCGGACAGAGTTGCAATCTACACAAGGGCTGTCCGGATCTGACTTAGATGAAGCTGTTCAGGGGGACTCGAAGGTCAAGTCCGCAGCGATGCTGGTAGAAGACCGATCACAACAGCGAGAGGATTGGATCGCAGCGGGTATGTTTTTCTTAATGTTTGGTGCTGCCGATGCTTTTGTGACGGCTCATTTGGAAGATTTTCCAGAACCCTTGGAGACCAGAATCGAGACAAGCCCAGAGCTGGGAGTAGGAGTTAGCTTCAGTTTGCCTTTGAACTTTTTTCGCTAGATTAAAGGAACTTTCTGGCCGTTTTTCCAGGAATGGAGACAAGGGGTTTTCCCAGTCTGCAAAATTGCGAAGCTGTTGTGGTGCAGCCAATCTCCAGTATTGATATAATAGCGATCTGCTCCCATTCTTTCGATTAGAGGGACGTGGGTATGCCCAAGGAAGATCAAATCCCAACTGGGTTCCTTAGCCAACTGTTTCGATGCCCATAATTTCAACCTGTTTGAGCGATTGTGCTCTCGAAAGGAAGGTTTTAGGATTTTTTGCTTTGTTCTGGAAACGCTTTCTGCTATTGAGGTGCCTAGTTTCGGATCTAGTATTGAGAAAAGATTACTCAAAGGCCTGGAATGGAGGAAATACTTAAGAGTTTTATAGATGAGATCACCCTGGCCGAGGCCATCACCATGAGCAATGAAAGTTCGGTATCCAGCTAATTCTAAGAGTAGCGGACCTTGTTCGAAGGCAATTCCTATCTCCTCACGAAGGTATTTCCCTCCCCACCAGTCATGATTGCCACCAATCAATGTTATAGGAACTCCATTTTGTACAATAGATTTTAAAGTGGAGAGTACGCTTGTGTAACCAGAAGGGATTCCGTGACGGAATTCGAACCAGAAATCAAAGAGATCACCGTTTATTATTATCTGGTCACCTTGTGAGGCTGCCCATTCTAACCATTGAATGAAACTAGATTGTGTTTCTTGGCTAATAGCTCCCAGGTGAACATCGCTGGTCAAATAGATAGTGTTATTATACATAGAGTGGCAAACTAATCAGGAATATTTGGTTGAGGAAGTATTGACGGATTCTGATTTAGGGAAATAATGAAAACTTATGAATTGTTTGGATAACGCTCCCTCCGAAAACTGTGCACGGAAATCAACTTCAACTTGGCTTTGTCTGTTAGCCATTTCAGTGGTGGGTTGTGCGACCTATTCAGTGCCTGATGTATCTCCAGAATTTACTGCACAGTGGCTGGACAATCATTTGGTTGAAAGGGATTCTCTTTCTAACAATCTATTGGCTCGGTTTAGTTGGCAATTACGGGAACCTGATTTGAGAATTGGCGGTTTGGGAGTTGTCCGTTTGGGCGCGCCCGACAGGGCGCGTGTGG
>CAWWAX010000129.1:0-3500 GCA_963935005.1 uncultured bacterium
TTCAATGTTGAGAAACGTGAGAATAGAGCCAACCTTGAACGTGTCTTCATCGAAAATAGACTGGATAAAGCTCAAGCAGATCTTGAAGTAGCAGAAGATTCGCTGGCAGCATTTTATAATCGTAATAGAAGGATGGAGGATTCCCCTGCTTTAATGGCAGAAGCAGCCCGTTCGCAAAGACGAGTGGAAGTCAGACAACAAGTATACCTGACCTTATCCCAATCTTATGAACAGGCCCGCCTTGAGGAAGTCCGAAATACGCCCCTGATTTCTATCATTGATTATCCCGAAGGTTCTGCCGAATCTCTATGGTCCTTAATCCGTCAAGGTTTCTTGGGATTATTACTAGGACTTGGGATAGCACTAGGTTATATCCTCTCGATCGAATTTATGAAACTTCAGAACATTAAACACCTTCCAGAATACCTGGAATTTCAAGAAACACTGCGGAAATCGTGGCCTTTCTCCAAGAGGAATCGTTAGGATACGAACTAAGTTAAGATCACCATTTCAATCAAACCCACAGGTTGGGTCGAGCAGATTTCCAGGGGGAAAGTATTAATCTTCTTCAGACGACATCCACCTTGAAAGGCTTTCATCAGCAGTGGCCCATCGACGCCACACCAGGAACACTGTCTGAATCATTATCTTAATATCCAGGAAAACAGAGTAATTTCGAACATATGCAAGGTCCATTTTCACTCTTTCTCTCAAGACAAGATTGTCCTCATGAAAACGCCAGAGTCCTGTCAATCCTGGGCGCATCGTGACAATCTCTGGCCTCAATTGGCGGGCCCCCACAGCATCGGTCACAGGTATCGGAATCGGTCCCACCAAACTCATTTGGCCTTTCAAAACGTTCAACAACCCAGGAAGTCTTCGTAGAACCGAATCAGGCGAAATCAGATCGGGGCAAAAGCTCAAAAATGAAAAATTCCTTCCTCCTACTCCCTGTACTAGTTCCTTGTGGAGGAACTCCACACCAGTAACCTTGCTTGTGAGAAAAATACCTATCCATAACGGACTGAGAACCAAACCGATTGACGCGGCAAGAGAAAATTCAATGGTTGTTTTCCACCAAATGTTAAACCCCCTCAAGCAGATTGGGGTTACAGTAAATAAAGGCAAATGTCCCCTATAGCCAATCTCGGAAGAGCTCGACAACAATTCACTAAAACTAGGTGCTATCCTGGTTTCCCATCGATTATCTCTAAGCACACCAGCTTCAGCCATCACCCTTTCAGATTCCCAAGATAAAGCCCCACCGATCAGTATTACTTCATCCACATTTTCCCTCTCAGCTATTTCCTTCAAATCTTGCGGATGACCCAACACTCTTATTCCAGACAACATCTCTGACCCGGGACGCAAATAGTCATCTAAAAATCCTATTACAGTCGATCCCTTGTCTCCATGTTCTAAGTCTTTTGCCAGTGAGATCCCTCCGGGATTCGCCCCGACAATTAAAACCCTAAAAACCCTGTTTTGATAGATACGTATCAATTGGAGGGTCTTTTTGGAAAAGAATCTAAAAGTGATTAGGAATAGGCAGCCAACCAACCAGGTCGTCAACAACCATAAACGCGAAACAATTGGAGATCCCCCCAACAAATAGCTCAATACAATAGTCAAGAACATTCCATATGAACCTGCCAACAGTATCTTGCTTGAGATCCAAGAAGTTTCCCTATAGGTCCCATGACCCCAAGCAGAAATGAATGTGACGGCACAGAATACTATAGTCATCAGCTGATAGTTTTCCATATTCGGCCCATACCACGCTCCAAGTCTAATCTGACTTGCTATTGCCGACGCTAATACAATCGCCAGCATGTCACCCGCCGCAACTACTAGTTGGCTTTTCCGCCTAACAGTCATAATGAAATCTCAGGGAAAATCAATCCGGAAATTGGAGGCATCGAATTTACCAGAACTTGAGCTCCACCGTGGTCAAAATGAAAAGTCATTCTTTTGAAATTCAGAGCAGACAAACTTTCTGTCACCTTATCCTGATGGCTCGGATCACAGATCAGGAGTAAATATCCACCACCTCCAGCACCAGCAATTTTACCTCCGTCCGCTCCCATCTTAAGTGCAAGATCGTAAGCCTCATCAATCGCAGGGTTTGAAACACCTTCAGCAAGCCTCTTCTTCATCTCCCAAGAATTGTGAATGATCTCACCAACAGCCCTTATATCTCCCAGCCTGAATACCTCTAAGAGATCTTCGGAACTTTGTTTGATACCATGGAGGCTGTCTATAACCACTGGCTTTTTTTCTGCGGAAGACTGTGACTGTTCTTTGAGAATAGTCGCTGCATCACGGGACTCTCCAGTGAAAAACAACATCACACTTCTTTCAAATTTTTCCTGAAGTTCAAGCGGCAATCCCACTGGGTTCACCTCTACCCCCTCATCGCTAAACCGCATGACATTCAATCCGCCATATGATGAAGCATACTGATCCTGCAGGCCGATCGGACGCTTCAATTTTCCAATTTCGATTCCAGAAGCCATATCTGCAGTATGAGACTTTGTGACATTGCGTTCGCAGAGCGTGGAAAGTGCCTTAATGAGAGCTACTGCCACGGTACTGGAACTTCCCAAGCCAGTTCCTGGTAGAACTTCAGAAGCAGTAAAAACAGAAATCCCCTGCTTTAGCCCGAACTCCTGAAGTATCAGCTTAAGATACCCAAGATCACCTTGAATATTGAAAGGCTCCCCACTTTTTTTCCTTTCAGACATTCCGAAATCAGCGGAAGTTATTTCCAGGGCGTCATCCATGCTAGGCTTAAGCATCACATAGAAATATTTACTAATAGTCGAGCTTACTACCATTCCTCCATAGTCAGAAAAATAGGCTGGGAGATCCGTTCCTCCCCCAGCAAAAGAAATTCTGAAAGGTGCTCGGGCTATAAGCATTAAATCTCCAAGTTATTTTTAAGTTTTACGATGGAGCGAGCTCTTTTATAGCAGCTGATATAATTTCTATTTTCTGTTCTTCCAAGTGTGAAGAGGATGGCAAATAAAGGCCGTTATCGGAAAGAAAATCCGATACCGGGAATTCTGACGTAATCCTGTAGCCTCGGGTCTTTAGCACTGGCTGGCGATTCATTCCTACGAACAGGCGTCTAGTCTGTATTTGTTTACTTATTAGATGTTCCTCGAGATCATTTCTGCTGAACCCAGCCTGTTCTGGATCTATGGTAATAGCAGTCATCCAGTAGACATTCTTCGCCCAAGACAGTTCGTCTTGAAAATGAATTCCTGGCACTCCTGCTAAAGAATGACGATACATAGTATTCACCCTGCGGCGTCCGGCAATCAGTTTGTCGATTTTACCTAGTTGGGCCCATGCCAGAGCTGCTTGAATATTGGTCATACGATAATTGTATCCCACATCCTCATGAATAAAATGGCGTGGGCCACCTAACGGAAAACATTGATTTCGATAGTACCGACATTTGTTCGCTAAATCTTCAGAGTCAGTAACGATCAATC
>CAWWAX010000130.1:0-3495 GCA_963935005.1 uncultured bacterium
AGTTTGTAAAATCTCAATGATCAAGCCTTCTATTTTTTTGAAAATAGGACCATAAAATAAGAAACGAGCGTATCTACGAATTGAAAATTCAACCCGTGTGATATAGTCGTATTCTTTGTCTTCTAAATGCAGATTTTTGCTGATATGCTGGTTAAGACTGTCTCCCTCAATCCCGTTGCGAACTCCTGCAAAAATATCCTCTTGAGCGGGACATACGTATATGAAAACATGTAAAATTGACATTAGAATTCTATTGTCTCCGGGTCGTGTATTCTTTGGTTTTCAAGTATCGCAAGAGTGAGGCAGCTTAGCCAGAGAAGCTGGGCGGTGAATAGGTAAGAGTCCAGTAGGCCTCCAGCCACAATGGTTATTAGTAGCCCGAATCTTAATCTTCTCCAAGAATCGCTCGCGGGTGATTGGAGGATCCTTTGCGAAGTTCTCCAAAGCCACCAAAGAAAAATTGAACTTCCAATCACTCCAAAAGAATAGAAAACTTCAACGTACAATGAGTGAGCAGAGTTTTGCATGTGTGTGACCATATTCACTTGTCGGACCCAGATGCTTCCAGGTCCAAAGCCTACCATTAGATGCCAGGGGCTTGCTAAGAGTTCTTCCACTAGATTTGTCCAGATGCCAATACGTGCATTTCCTTGTAGTTCCTGGAAGTCGACAAGGCGGTTGAAAGTGGTCAGTAATTCCAAAATATTGGGCACCCACAAAAAGACGCCTAAGATTGTACAGAAAATTCCAAATAGGAGTAGCTTCTTCCTATTGGTAAATGCCAGGAATCCTAGTAAATATTGAAGAAGACCTCCTCTTGAAACAGTGGCTATTAGCGCTACTAGTAATACAGACCCTACTGTGATTATTATGATTTTTTTCAGCTGACCCTGAGTGTTTTCCCAGGAGAAGTGAGCCATGAGCAGACCAATAGCAAGACCGTAAGCTGTACTGTTTGAAGAACCCATGCTAGGGATGCTAAATCTTAGTAGATCGTACTCATTTCCATTGCCGGATAGAAAGGTGAGCGCTGCAATTCCAGCTAAACCGATTGGGATCCAAAATACCAAGGATTGGTATACGCGCCTGGGTAGTTCCTTGAGAGATAGTGTGCCAAGAATAAGTAGTAGGACTTTACCTAGCTCTTCGTAAACCCTTAGTTCTTTGGAGCTGTTCCACATTAGTCCAGCGGCTCCCAGTGCTGTCACTAATATAATCACCAGCAACGCCAACCCAGTTTTGGCCCCTCTATTTCTTAGATCGTTGATGGTCCAGAGTCCGAATATCCAGGCGAGGCACAGAGTTGAACCGTAAAATCCACCACCGATTTCTAAGTTCAGGAAAATGCAGAGCATTGCCCAAAGAATCCATGGGCTTGTCTGGGCTATCTCATTGGATTTACTAGGCGTCATGTGAGGTGGGATCTCTCCATATCTGTTTCGGAAGCAGGTGGTGTCCAGTTTGGTTGCTTGGATCGGATTTTGACTAAACCGAATTTCCCCCCCAGTAAGACAGTAAATGCTGCGGTTGTTGCCCAGGCAGCTCCAAGGATTCCGAATTTAGGTATCCAGAGGAGATTGAGACCAATGTTCACTACTGCACCGGACAAAGTTGCCCACAGCAAATCTCTATCGAAATTTCTAGCATATAAAACATAGTGTGGAATAAAGCTCAGGTTCTGTGCAATATGGCCAAGCAATAGAACAAGGAAAGTAGAACGCGTTTCCAAGAATTGCGGATTTTTCATGAAGTCAACTACGTAGGGGAACACTAGGATAAGAAACAGACTTATCAGTATGCTTCCTGAGATTACTGAAAACGCTAATGTTTTGAGCTCCTGGGTGTATTGAGGCATGTCTCGGATGAGAAAAGCTCTCACGAGTTTCGGGGAGATGATGACTATTATCCCCATAACCCCTGTAGACAGCAACCCTGCGACACTTTGATGGAATGTGTATAGTCCGACTTGTTCTATGCCACTGAAGTGCTGAATGATAAATCGGTCGGAAAAATATATAGTGCTCAAAGCTACCATGGACACGAAAAAAGGCATGGCTACCGATATCCCTTTGCGTATCCAATCTAAATTGGGACGGGTTTTCAGGGTGGCAGACCAATCCCATTGCAGTAACGGTTTCCCTCCAATAAGCAGAGAAAGAAGTCCGCCTAAAATCCAAAATACCACAATGGTTTGGATAGATCGGTACTCTGGGATTTGTAAGCCGATCGCGATCGCGATAGCCACCCAAGACCCAGTACGGATAAACTCTAGGAAACTTGCTAGGACTGGTCGTCCAATAACTGTTAGGAACCTACTGATCTCCAGTGATAGATGTTCCACTATGACTAGTATATAAAACCAGACTATGAGTGACCAAGGTAGGATATTAATGAAAAATAGAATAGAAAATACAGGCAGAAACAGGAGGTGTGCCAAGCCATGAAACGCTAGTTGGTCTCGAACTAGTATGGTTCTTTTTGCTTGATCGGACCCTAGGATTTCCCTGGTGTTAAAAATATAAAATTCCATCCCGAGGAATTGAACCGACAGTGCTATAGAAGTTACCAGGATCCCATAGGTCCCAAGGTCTGAGAGTGACATATAGCGCCCTAACCATATGAGCAAAGCAAATTTCGATAGGATTGTTATAGCACGAAGGAAAAGATTGGCTGTTACTGCTGAGAGTAGAGCTTGCACTCGGTTCGTATTAATAGCTGTTTCTACTCCTTTCCTTGTTCGACATTCGACCTTTTACTTTGTTGGAAAGTGTCGAATTCATTATAATAAGATATATGAATCTGCGGATTATATGGAATTTACTGTGATCACTACTACCAATCTTAAGTCTTGCAAACACGTTGAAACATATGCTTAAAGTTGATTGTTTTTCCTTGAGGTTTCCTTTCAATAGGGTGTTTTTGTGAATACTCGGTTTCTGGTGCGGGGATCGGGCTCTATGGGGTCTCGTTATCTATACTTGCTTCGCGATGAGCTACGAGTTCCAGTGGTGGCTTATCCGAAGAGACCTGCCAGGGCTTCTGAATTGCGTGACCAGGGGTTTCAGACAATAGAGAGTCTTGAAGAACTTGAGCAGTACAATACACTCCATTCTATCGTCGCGACAAATACTGGCGAGCACCTGAAAGACGCACAGTTATTGGCCCGGTTTGGAAAAGTGTTGATTGAGAAGCCACTTGCACCCTCACTTAGTGACCTTGAGGGTTTCAATCAAAACGGCGATGTCGATACTCGATCAATTTCTGTCGCATTTTGTTGGAGGTTTTCGCTGGCTGCTAATTTTGTTAAAGAGGCGCTTGCAACATTGGGACAGGTTTATCATGTGAGGATTGAATGTAGCTCATTCTTACCTGATTGGCGTCCTGGAACTGACTACAGAGAATCTTATTCTGCAAGGGAAGCAGAGGGAGGAGTCCTGAGGGATCTCGCTCATGAAATAGATTATGCTGTTTGGTTGTTTGGTTATCCGAGTGAAA
>CAWWAX010000131.1:0-3396 GCA_963935005.1 uncultured bacterium
CAGAAGCTTCTTTGGCGAATGCCTATTTCTTTGGAGTTCGTTGCAATGTTTGTTCACTAAATCCTCCATATACCTTTGCCTGTCTGGCGATCAGCTTACTCTGAGTCTTCCTGGTTAGATTCCAGAGTCAAAGCCACAGAATTGATACAATAACGAAGCCCCGTAGGGGCAGGACCATCCTCGAATACATGTCCGAGATGGCCTTCACATGAACTGCATAAAACTTCGACTCTTTTCATAAATAAACTCGTGTCGGTTTCAGTTCTAATAGCCTCCGGATCTGTCACATCGTAAAAGCTCGGCCAGCCACAGCCTGAATCGAATTTCTCAACCGAAGTAAAAAGTTTTTGGCCACAACCCGCACATAGATAGCATCCCGATGAATTAGTCTGGTAATATTGACCCGTGAAAGGCCGTTCTGTTCCTTTTTTCCTTAAGACTTCGAACTGTTCGGGAGTTAAAGAATCCTTCCACTCCGCATCGCTTTTTTTACTCATTCCGATTGTTTTTCCTCGTATCTTCATGGACTCAACTTGCAATAAATTTAACCAAATACAGAAGAACTTCCCACCCAAAGAAACCACTGGTCTTGCTCTAGAGAACTACAATTAGTTTCTTAATTGACTGGATTGATTTTGCCACTTAAACACCAAAGGTTCGTTATGAGTAATTCTTCTGTGCGTCACATTCCTTGGGAAAGCATCCCTATAGAGGAGCTTAATCCTCTGTTGAGCCGACGTCTGATCACTGGAGAAAAAGGGATGCTAGCTCATGTATACCTCAAGAAGGGGGCTGTGGTTCCATTACATTCCCACGAAAACGAACAATTTACTTATATCCTGGAAGGAGCTCTTAAGTTCTTGATAGGAGAAGACAAATCTGAAGAAATCATTGTTCGTGTTGGAGAAGTGTTGCATCTGCCATCGAACGTACCACACGAAGCTGAAGCTATTGAAGACACTTTAGACTTAGATATCTTCGTGCCACCTAGAGCGGATTGGCTTTCAGGTTCGGACGCTTACTTACGGGAGAAATAAGAAATGGATTTGGGAATCAAAGGCAAGAACGCCCTTGTGGCCGCTTCTAGTAAAGGCCTCGGAAGGGCGGTAGCAGAAGAGCTGGCGGCTGAAGGAGCCAATTTGGTCATGTGTGCCCGATCGGCAGAGGCTTTAGACAAAACTAGCCGAGAGATTACTGCGAATACTGGAGTAAAGGTCCTGGCCGTACCGACAGATCTAACCGATTCTAGTGCGGTCGAAAATCTCTTGGATAGGGCACATAAGGAAGTGGGAAATATTGATATTTTGGTCACAAACACTGGCGGGCCTCCTCCGGGACCTTTCGAGAGTCATTCTTCGGATGCATGGGCCACGGCAGTTCATCAAAACCTGTACAGTGTGTTGAACCTTACCAGGGGGGTACTACCCTCCATGCTGGAGTCAGGCTGGGGTCGGATTGTCAACATTACTTCGGTAGCTGTCAAAGAGCCTGTGGACGGTCTGATTCTCTCAAATAGTATCAGAGCAGCGGTGACTGGATTCGCAAAGACGTTGGCTAACGAAGTAGCTGGAAAAGGTGTCACGGTGAATAATGTGATGCCGGGATTCACTATGACCGATCGACTGGAGAGCTTGGCAAAAAGCCGTTCGGAACAGTCAGGAAGTACGGTAGACGAAGTATTTAGCAGTATGGCTCAAACAATTCCAATGCAACGGATCGGGACTCCCCGTGAGTTTGCTGCGCTAGTAGGGTTCCTTGCATCCGAGAGAGCAAGTTATATTACTGGAGTATCCATTCCGGTAGATGGAGGAGTAGTGAAGGGATTGATTTAATATCTTTTTCAAAATTTGTGAGTGGAGAGGAGAGAAATGGCGGGAAAACTAGAAGCTTCTGAGTGGGTTTGGAGGGACGGCGAATTCGTTAAGTGGGAGGACGCCACTGTCCATCTCCTGAGCTTGGCCGTTCAATTTGGTGTCTCCCAATTCGAGGGGATACGGTGCTATGACACTCCTAAGGGGCCATGTATTTTTCGCCTGGACGCTCATATCCAGAGACTGATAAATTCTTGTAAAATCTACCGAATGGAACCGGACTATTCTTTAGAAGCTATCTCAGAAGCCTGTTGCGCCGTAGTGGAAAAGAACAATCTGAAAGACTGTTACATTCGGCCGATGGTTTATAGAGGTTATGGTGCAGCAGGACTGAATCCCTCGAATAGTCCTATTGAAACTGCAATACCCACCTGGCCGTGGGCGACCTATTTAGGTGAAGGAGCACTCGAAGAGGGAGTGGACGTAGGGGTGTCGTCGTGGAATCGGCCAGCACCGAATACTTTCCCTTCCACAGCTAAGGCTGGTGGACACTATACCAACTCGATCCTGGTTAAGATGGAGGCCCAGGCTAATGGTTACGCAGAGGGTGTAGTCTTGGGGCCAGAGGGGAGATTAAGTGAAGGCGGAGGACAGAATATTTTCCTTGTAGACCGCGGAGCGCTAGTGACACCACAGCTAGATGGGACTCTACTTCCTGGAATCACCCGCGATGCTGTGTTCACCTTAGGTGCTGAACTGGGATTAACAGTCAAGCAGCAGCCTGTAGCTCGTGAGAATCTTTACACCGCCCAAGAGCTATTCTTCTGCGGAACAGCGAGTGAGATTACTCCGATACGAAGTGTTGACCGCATACCCGTAGGGGATGGATCTGTCGGACCGGTAACTCGAGATATCCAAAAACGCTTTATGGATATAGTCACTGGACAAACCGAAGACAGTTACGGCTGGCTAACTCCGACAGGATCGTAGTCTTAAAGTCTTACCAAAGCGGGTCTTCTGGAATACTCTTCTTTTAGTCACAAGCTATTTCTCGGTCAAGCGATCAGTCGGTTGCGGACCGACTGGATGATTTCAGGACCTATTTTGCAGCATCCTCCAATAGCCTGAGCACCGGTGTCATGCCAGATTTTCGCCATCTCAACCCAACTTTCCGGAGCATTCGATCCCGTCCATTTCTTTTCATTAGCATCCCAAGATTCTCCAGAGTTTGGATACACTAGGATCAACTTGTCCGTTTTCATTCTGATTTGAGTGATCAGGTCATTAACGAACCTTGGAGCTGTACAATTGATACCAATTCCAATCAGATGGCTGGCATTTTTACAGAGCTCGATTGCGGCTTCAATTGGCGTACCGTCACTTAGATGGCCTCCGTCTCTGCAACTAAAACTCATCCATCCCCACACCTCTGGATATTTAGCCAAGAGGTTTAAAAGAACTCTTGCCTCATCTATTGATGGAATCGTCTCAAACGCTACCAAATCTGCACTAGAATTCGCAAGAATCTTGAAGCGGCGCTCATGAAAATCACCTAATTCGTGTTGGTCGAGACCGTACTGACCGG
>CAWWAX010000132.1:0-3373 GCA_963935005.1 uncultured bacterium
GATCAGTTACTTCCGATAATATATATTATACAGACAATTTGCTAATTCACTGATCCTGATATCTCGGAAAGCCTAGCTGCATAAAACCCTTCTCGTGGATCCGCTTCTTCCAATCCCTCTAGTATCTGTTCATAAAGAGCCATTGCGCCAGTGAAATCCCTCTGTCTTACCCGGGCCCTTGCAGCTGACTCGAGAGACCCTCTGATTTCAAATTCCAGTTCTGACCCAGAGGCGACTTTTAAATGCTGTGTCTCTGCATCAGACCAGCGGCCTTGTGCCTCAAAAGCTCGAGCTAGCAATGAATTAGCCTGAACCCCACTAGGAGTATTCATGGATAGATCGGCTGCCTGAAGAACGCTTATGGCGACTAAAAAATCGCCAGCTTCCAAGTGAAGTCTCCCAAGTAACACCACTGCTTCATCTGCTTGATTGGTGCCACTAAATCTGTCTATGAAAGTGGAAAGTTGAGATTTCGCATCTTCCAGGGCCATAATGGCTACCGACGAATGTATGGCCTCCAGGCGAGTAGTGGCCTGCTCGACCATTCTCCTTGTGTTATCAACATAGTAGTACAAGGCAGCAATACCGAGGACACCAGCTAGCAATCCAATTACGGTTAAATCTCTATTCCTACGGATCCATGCAGACAAATTCACAGTTGAAACCAGGAACTTGTCCTCTGCCGTCAAAGGATCCACGGTTTCTTCAATCGGCTGATCTAGGGGACGCCTAGTATTTTTACTCATAAGTACGAACCTTGCTTAAGATATAAAAAGCTATATTGACAAAAAAATAACGTCAACGGTTAACGTTTAAGTGGACTCGAAACTATTCTTCGCCTGAACACATTTCCAATATTGCTTAGTCCTGCTTTCCTTAAGGCACCTGGCTTATTGATTACCAAATTTTTCAAGGATTGTTGCAATATTCCCTGGTATATCCAATCGTTGATTGCTGTCGTAACGGTTGACCTGTGGACACCAGCCAAGTCGGCTATTACTTGGTGTGTAAACCAGTGACCTAAATGAATACGACGGCCGTTATCGTGTCCAAGGCGACATCCAAGTTCAAGTAAAACATGTGCGACCCTAGTTCTGGATGGAGCCCAAGATTGTCCAACGATAGCCCTTACAACCGCAAGATCTTCAGCCTGACTTGCCAAAAGTGATTTCAACGTCGCTGGAGATTTCCTGAGAGCCATCATTATTTTATCTGATCTCAACATGTATATCTCGCAGTCAGATCCTGCCACGGCCGTATAGAGTCGCTCATTCCCTACGTCGATCGCCTCAGTTCCGAAAAGCTCGTTTGGGCCAATGATTGCCAGAGTCTTCCGGGAATCTGAACGTCGATGACGAACAGTCAGGCGAACATGGCCCGAGCGTGGTATATAAATATGTGTAGACTCCTGACCCTGCTGGTATATAACAGACTTCTTTTTAAATACAGCAACTTCTGCTGTCTTGATCAACTTGTTCAGTTGCCTGTCTCTTCGCGGTATCAATCTCAGGGGCACGTTTTATAACCAGGTCGTTTGTTCACTACAAGGCTCTCCGATAGGATACCAGTTTCGGATGGAAGCATAGAAAAGTACCGATGAATAAGATAGGGACCGACACCAATCCTGCCAATCGAGGCCCCCACATATCTCCCATGATTCCAGTTCCCAACAAACCCACCGATCCAGCAGCCCATGCTAGACCCATGACAATCGCTGAACCCATTGCGGCGCTTTCTGGTACTATTTCCTGAGCCATTACAACCACAGGAGGCAAAAGGGCCATATTAAGAAATCCAGAGCATGCCGCAAAAAAGAAAGCTCCCAGTGATCCGGGGGGTAGCCATAGAGCTAGCATATGAGTTGGCACTGATAACCCAGTCAGCCACCCCAATAAATGTGCCCTATCGACCCGGTCCGTCAGCCAGCCACTGAAGAGGCTACCAACCGCTTGCGCCCCTAAATATATACTTAGAGTCACCGCTCCGATTGTTTCTGAAGCGCCTGCCTCAAACGAAATTATGGGTGATAAAGTTACAAATACACGCTGTACGAAAGCACCCAAGGCGCTTATCAGAAACACCACCCCCAGGGGACCTCTTAACCCAGAAAGCACCCCCACAAGGCTCGGTGGGTCCGTCCTAGATGCAGGGCCGCCATCTCTGGGTAAAACCCAGGCAAGCATTATGGAAACAAGGATTGCAGGAAAGACGGCCACCCACATGTTGTCTAAACCTACGACGCCGACCAAAAAGACAATAAATAGTGGCCCGATAGCATAACCGAGGCTACCACAGCAAGAAAAAAAAGACATTCTTAATCCACTACCCCTTCCCTCGCCAGTCCTGGCCGACATGGCAGCTCCTGGTGGATGGAACACCGCGCTACCTATCCCTCCCAGAATGAGAATCATCAACAACATCGAAAGGCTCGGTGCTATTCCGATCAACGAAAGGAATACCCCTGAGATTAAGGGGCCCGCTATCACGAACATTTTTCGACCAAAACGATCAGCAAGGTATCCCGCCAATGGTTGCATGATCGATGAAGACAGGGAAAATATCATAGCCAACGCAGCAGCCAGTGTAATTGACAAACCGAACTTATCCATCAATCTGGGTAGCAATGGGTGTAGGAAAGAAGCGTAAGCATCGTTCAGTAGGTGAGCCACCCCAACCGCCAATGCCACATGTTTGGCATTTTTTGGAAATTTTCTATTCGTCGTCAAATCATCCACCTCGCTGAATTACATTGGGAGAGCTTACAGGGCCCAGAACAGTAACGCCACCAGTACTGACAAATCTCATGTATAGATGATAGGTTTCTAAACCGTTACCGTAGTTTCCGAATCGGGATCACTTCAATCAAGACAGTACAAGTCAATCAAACTTGGAATATCATCATGGAACGTTTCTTTGCTTTGACAGGTTGTTTTTTTGCTTTGACAGCAGTTGCGATAGGTGCTTTCGGAGCTCACTTCTTGCAATCCCGCCTTTCTTCGGCTTCATTAGTCACGCTCGAAACTGCCGCCAAATATCAAATGTATCACGCTTTCGCCCTTTTTTTTGTCGCGTATGCTCTTGGGAGATGGCCCTCCGTTATCGCTCCTACTTCTGGCTGGTTGTTCTTGGTTGGCACGACAGTTTTTTCTGGAAGCCTTTATGTTCTAATCGCGACAGACCAGCGCTGGCTAGGAATGTTAACTCCTATCGGCGGGACACTCCTGTTAATCGGTTGGATCAATTTAATGTTCAACCTAACAAAAATATGAGACTGTTCTCTAGGTGAGTATAACTCAACTACTGCCTAGATTATTAACCAGGAACCTGCGGACTCTCTCCTTAATATCGTCCAAGAAATATTTTCTGTGAAGCA
>CAWWAX010000133.1:0-3308 GCA_963935005.1 uncultured bacterium
TAACTTTGTTACAGAACGCAATTACACCATGGACTTAAATACACAAGTCAATCTCCCCAAGATGGAAAGCGGCGGCCTGGATGTATCTTGGATGATTGTGTACGTCGGCCAAGGACCCTTGACACAAGAGGGTTATGCTAACGCTTATGACGCAGCCATAGCCAAGTTCGAAGCCATTCATCATTTAACTGAAGAAATTGCCCCAGAAGAGATCGAGATCGCTTACAACTCAGCGGACGTTAGAAGAATAGTTGCTTCTGGGAAAAAAGTTGCAATGATTGGAATCGAAAACGCCTATCCACTAGGATTAGATCTCTCCAACGTCAGAAAATTCCAGGAAATGGGGGGACGTTATATGTCTCTAGCTCATAACGGACATAGCCAATTTTCCGATTCTAACACAGGTGAGAGAGACGATGTCTGGCTACACAATGGGCTTAGCGATTTGGGTAAAGAAGCCATTTCTGAAATGAACCGCTGGGGAATTATGATTGATATTTCCCATCCGTCTAAAGAGGCTATCATGCAAATGATCGAGTTGTCCACGGCACCCGTAATGGCTTCTCATTCTTCTGCACGTAGCTTGAACGACGTAAGCCGCAATCTAGATGACGAGCAACTAAAAGCTGTACAAGCAAACGGTGGAGTTGTTCAGACTGTTGCCTTTAGCAGTTACGTTGACTCCGAGAAGAACGCTAGAAATCGAGAAGCTCTCACTGCATTACAGCAGGAAGTGGCTTCAGGGCTAGGCATAGAGTTGTTAGGACGAGGAGCGATTCGTTCGATGAACCCAGATGAGAGAACAGCCTATGCAAGTACGATGGAAGCCGTCACAGAATTGGTGGAGCCGAGGATAGCTTCTGAAGTCAATTCAGAAGCTCCTCCCGTGGACGTCGCTGATTTTGTAAATCATATCGATTACTTGGTCGACTTCATTGGGATAGACCACGTCGGTATAAGTTCAGACTTTGATGGCGGAGGTGGAGTGGAGGGTTGGAACGACGCATCTGAAACCTTCGCAGTCACTCTGGAGCTTGTGCGACGTGGATACACTGAAGAAGAAATCGCGAATCTTTGGGGGGAGAACCTCCTCCGTGTACTAGATGAAGTCCAACGTATAGCATCGGAGATTCAAAGCCCATAAATTTAGGGATAATTCTGTCAACCTACACCAAGAGGACACCGTGGAAAACTCTGTGCAAAATGCTGATAGTCACGCCAAGATCCCCACCATGACATTTCTTGTTCCATTTTTCATGATAGCAATAGGCCTATTTTATTTCTCCTTCCAATTGTTTTCTGATTTTGGCGTCGACCTCCAGGAACTGGTAGCTGTTATTTTCACTCTTGGTGTCCTTATGGCTACGCTCGGAGCTCGGCGTCAAGCGATAGGGGTTCAAGATCGATTGATCCGACTTGAAGAGCGACTAAGAATGAAACAATTGTTTCATGACGACATGGTGGGTCGCATTCCCGAATTTACTACGAGTCAACTGATCGCCTTGCGGTTCGCTTCCGACGAAGAACTCCCAAATCTAGCCAGAAAAGTGTTGACTGAAGATATCTCGGATCAGAAAGCAATTAAGCAGCTAGTCCAAAACTGGAGGGCAGACCACCAGAGGGTTTGACCGCAAGCCGATTTAGAGATCTTTCTGTTTTCGACAAATGAAAATAAAATTGCTAAGTGGGCTATATTAGTAGACGGAGGAGGAGCAAGATTGGTGCCTGAAACCCAGGAATAGCAGTTCTATCCCTGGGTTTTCATTCTTGTGAGCTTTCGTTGCCTGACTCTCGTCGCCACTGATCGTATCTTAAGCGCAATTCCAAGAGCGGATTGTCACCTCCCCGTTCGACTCTCACGGAGATGGCCAGCCATGGAGCAGCCGAAGTTCCCTGGTCACTCATCCCTATTGCTTCGGTTGCGTAAGGTTCATCCCCACCACGGGCTACCACAATGAAAGCCATGGCAGCAGTCTGTCGAGTTGTTTCATTGTTACACCGAACGTCCCCACCAGCCACCGATCCCGCTTCCAGTGCCCGCATCAGTCGATCAGAGAGTTCATTGAAACCAGTAGGGTCTTCCCATTGAAACGCCTCTAAACCATCTGCAACCACCGCTTCGTTCACTAGTGTATTTCCTTGTACAGTAACCCCCATCTCAACATCTGCCATGATTCCCGCCCAGCGCTCGGCACCTTCAGTTCCTTCTGTAATACCCTCACGAGAAGGAGCTGTAAAACCTGCCGTGTGGACCACTCCATCATTTAAAGTTACCACTCCATACTGACGACGGTCGGTCTCTTGATCGACAGAAGGATCAGTGACTCTTGCGATCACTTCCTCCGCAGTGAGACCCTCCTGGATAGCGTTGTAAACAACATTTCGGTTATTGATATCGAAAGAAGCCTGTGTAGCACCCGCTCCTTTACCAGGAACAAGAGCCGCTAGAGCATCGGCAAAAGAAGGTACGCAGGAAGCAGAAGCCACTCCAACATCACCACTCAATGGATCGATGGCTGCCACTGACCAGGTAGTCATCTCCAGCGTTTTTTGCTGATCGACAGTCCCCCCACAGCCACATATGACTAGTAGGGTTCCTAGGAGGGAAGCTGTAATACTGTGTGACTCCATTAAATATCTAATGAGACTCACCCTGAATTACCTGATTCCTCAATATGCCAACCCCTTCTATTTCGACTTCAACTATATCCCCAGGCTCCATCGCCTGGGTTGTACCTGGTGTACCAGTAAAGATTAAATCGCCTGGGAACAGAGTCACATATCGACTCACATAGCTAACAATTGTTGGAATGTCGAAAATTAGATCGGCGCTGCTTGCCGACTGTCTGACCTCTCCGTTCACTCGGGTTTGAACGAGCAAATCCCCATAGTCTAGTCCATTTACTATGGAAGGACCGACAGGACCAAAAGTGTCGGAGGCCTTTGCCCTGAGCCATTGTAAATCGGCTGCTTGCCAGTCACGCTCACTGATGTCGTTGCCGACAGTGATCCCAAAAATATAATCTTCTGCTTCCTGTACTGAAACGTTTGAAGCTGTCTTTCCGATGACTAAAACCAACTCTCCTTCGAAATGAAGATTCTCAGAATCCACTGGCCTTACGATATCTGCACCGTTCGCCACAATGGAAGTGGGGTACTTAGCAAAAAGACCAGGATATTGCGCGACTTCATCCGAGGTTCCCAGATCTCTCGCAGCCATATCCAAATGGCTGCGATAGTTCAGTCCAACAGCAATCACTTTGGAAGGATCCGTGGGAGCCAGGATTTCCAAACTGCCAATATCAAAA
>CAWWAX010000134.1:0-3234 GCA_963935005.1 uncultured bacterium
GTTTCGGGGACAAACTAGCTGATAGGCTGCGTGATCAGATTGACGAGCTTAATACTCACGCTGCGGTCAGTGAAAGGGATATCAATAATCAAATTAAAGAGTTCAAAATAAAGAAAGAAGACGTTAATTGCATAACGGCCCGTCAACTTGCTGCACAGGCTGGTCACCAGGTCGTTCTGTGTGCCCAGTATTCTGGTTCCAAAGAGGCATATGAGGTTCAAAACATTAAATTCGTCAGTGTAGACACTGGTGAAGAATATGTTGTTGATCCTGTGATGTCGGCCGACAAACAAGAAGAGGATGCCGCGACCCAGATTGTCGAACGTTTTACTCTCTTTGTAGAACAACAAAGAGTAGCTGTTTTTTGTGGTGATTACGCTGCCAGTCAACAATGGGAGTCGGCCATGGAGAACTGTGACAGAGCTTTAGAGCTAAACCCGACTAGCAACTCAAGTCGTTATACTAGGGCTAGTATTTTGAGACAAATGGAAGATCTGGAAGGTGCCCTTGAAGAAGTCAAGAGGCTTATAGAGAGAGACCCTTATCACACGGATGCTTTACTCTTGGGTGGATTCCTAGCGATCAATCTCAACGATCCACAACTGGCTCGCGGTTACTATCGTAATTTCCTTCAGTTAGATCCGACCAATGCAGCAGTACGGATGCAAGTGGCATATGATGCCGCACAGGCGGGTGATCCGCTTGGAGGTATGGAAATCATTCAAGATGGAGTGGATGCAGATCCCGCAAATATTGACTTCCACGAACAGTTGGGAAATTTTGCTTTTGCTGGAGCTGAAAACCTGCGTGCTCAAGCGGCTCTTGATGGTGGTGATGGTGTAACTGAAGAAGTGGCATCGGTCTACCGCCGGGCCATCGCTGCCTATGAAAAAGTTTTTGAAGTTAAAGGTGCAGAAACTTTGGTTTCGCAATTAAGGAATACGTCTGCGGCCTATTTGCAGCTAGGGGAAGCCTCACAGTCGGCAGAATTTTCAAGGCGAGCACTTGAATCTCATCCTCAAGAAACTTCAATGTGGAATATCTATGCTCAGGCTTTGAACGATTTGGGACAGGTTGCAGAGGCCATTACAGCTCTGTCTGAGATTGAAGCAATCGACCCTGATTACCCCAACCTTTTCTTGCGTATGGCCAATTGGTTGTTACAGGTAAACGATATAGATCAAGCAATCCCCATCCTTCAAAAATCAGTGAGTCAAGGGTCCGATCCTGATCAAGCTGGAAATATGATTTTTGGTCGTGCTTATTCGAACTATATACAACCTGACGAAAAAAATTATAGTCGTTTTATAGACCTAATAAGCTTAGCTAAAGATTTTCAAATCACTATGGAGACTCGAGAACAGTACGATTTTTGGCATGGCTTTAGTTTATATAACCTCGGTCTCGCGGTTCAACTGGAAGAAACTGTGACCAGTGCAGAAAGGTCCTTACCAATGTTCAGGCAAGCTCTGTCATTGTTCCAACAGTCTAAGGGCTACGCCGATCGAACTCCTTCTATCAACTATGCCCAATTCTCCGATGCTAGTACGACTTATATCGAAATCCAAGAGGCAATTATAAAGCGTGGTGGTTAAGGAAGATATTAGTTGAACTGACTCTTTGTAGAGGGCCAGGTGCTCAATATTTAAATCACGACAAAGTACAAAGTTTGAGAGGTGTCAGGCGATAGTGCCTGACACCTCTCTGTCCTTGTGTTCCAGTGGATTCTCTGATTGACCTGATTAATTCGACCTTTTGTTGATGTTGATGGGTTTCACTACGAGTCCTAACTCCTCTGTATCCCCCCTGCGTAAGAGTTGGTTGAGTGATCATAATTTTAAATCAAGAATGTCTAGATTAGCCCGAGAAGTTCCCTTACCTACCGAATAAATACCGAAGTAAGATTATAGGGATAAGCTTGACTTAGGCAAAACCTGTTGCCTATCTTGCCCATTATGCTCCATTTTATCCCATAATTACCCACAAGGTACCATAGTGTGACGAGTTTTCTCGGCAGATATGAATATCAGTTCGACGAAAGAGGTCGAGTTAGCCTACCCTCAGCTTTTCGCAGGGAGTCTAAAAATGACCGTTTTGTCCTTATTCAATGGAGGAAACCTTCTCTCAGTTTGTTTCCTAGAGATATATGGACTGCGACTGAAGAACGATTACTAACCTTCCGTCGCAACCAACCAGAGTCATGGGAAGATGTCCTGAGGATTGTTTCTAACGCGGTAGAAGTAATTCCCGATAAACAGGGCCGCATCTTGATACCTGCGTGGTTACAGAAAGCAGCAGGCCTGAAGGGTAGTGTCCTTATGGTTGGTAATATCGACCGCATTGAACTTTGGCATCCTAGTGGATTTTCTGAGACGATTGAAAGTAAGCATGGCGATTTCGACAAATTTTCCAACCAAATTTTTGGTTAGCTCATGGAAACTTCTTTTGCCTCCGATAGTAATTCTATTTCTGGAGACATTTTGAATGTAGGTGAGTTTCACAAACCTGTATTGTTGGTTGAGGCCATCAATTGGATCGAACCAAAGGGTGATGGGGTTTATTTGGATGGGACGGTGGGTGGTGGTGGACATTCCAAGCTACTTCTAGACACTTGTGAAACCTGTAGGGTAATAGCTGTGGATCAGGATTCACAGGCTCTATCAATCGCAAAAAGGGTTTTAAAGTCATACCGTGATAGAACAAGTTTTGTTCATGCTCGTTTTGATCAGGCTCTAGATCATTTTTCGTTACAAGGACTTCTCTCTGGAGCTTTCTTGGACCTGGGAGTCAGCTCTCGACAGTTGGATGATGATGCCCGGGGATTCACTTTTCGTAAAAATGTCAATTTGGATATGCGGATGGATTGCGCCAATTCGAAACTTCCTACGGCGGCTCAAGTTTTAAATGAAGCTTCAGAGGAGAAACTGGAGAAAATATTTCGAGATTATGGTGAGGAACCGAAAGCTAGGAAGCTTGCGCATGGAATTGTGTCACGGAGACGGAACAATCCTTTTCTAACCAGTGATGATTTGGTAGCAATCCTCTATAAAACGTTTAGACGAATTCCGAAAAATAAAGAAAAAGCAAGGATTTTCCAGGCACTCAGGATATCTATCAATGATGAACTAGGTTGCCTTAGTCGAGGTCTTGAGAGAATCCGGATGGACCTGGAAAGCGGGGCGTCTTTTGTAGTGATCACCTATCATTCTCTTGAAGATCGAATCGTCAAGCGAT
>CAWWAX010000135.1:0-3191 GCA_963935005.1 uncultured bacterium
AACCTATCGACGAAGCTGATCTCACAAATTATGAGGGTCAGTTCGTGATTGAATCAATTCCTTGTAAATTTATGTTTTTCGAGAAAATTGCTCATGTTGTTTTTCCGGGAAATGGGAAGCTGTATGCCTTGGTTGGACGAATTGACTCGTTTTTACACTATTTGTTACCAAGTATAAAATCGTATTCATATGAATACAATTTTATATTTACCAAAAAAAAGAAAGTTGATAATTAATTACGAAGTTAATCTTCGAAGAAAGCAAGTAAAATGAGAAATTCCCATAACTAGAATAGCCCTGATCTGTGCTAGAGGAGGGTCTAAAGGCTTGCCAGGCAAGAATCTAAAGGTCTTAGATGGAGTGCCTTTAATTACGCGAGCAATCCAGCAGGCTCATGAGATCGAGCGAATTGATCGAGTGATTGTCTCTACGGATAGTGGTGATATTGCAGAAGTCGCAAAGGTAGCAGGTGCAGAAGTCCCCTTTATGAGACCACCTGATTTGGCCAGGGATGATAGTCCTGAATGGGGGGTCTGGAGGCACGCAGTCAGGTATATGAAGGAAGTGGAAGGGAGTGGCCCAGATCTTTTAATGGTGGTGCCACCCACCGCTCCTTTGCGGTCCAATGAGGACTTGGAAGCTTGTTTGGATGAGTACGAACAAGGACAAGCAGATATAGTGATTACTGTGACTGATGCCCATCGTAGCCCTTATTTTAATCAGGTCAAAATCAATGACAAAGGACAGGCTCACTTAGCTATTCGTCCTGAAAGATCAATAATAAGGCGTCAGGATTCACCTGTGGTGTTTGATGTGACTACGGTGGCATATGTGGTAAACCCAGAGTTTGTAATGGCTAAGGACGGAGTGTTCGAAGGTGTCGTACGAACGGTTTTTGTACCGAAAGAACGAGCCTTGGATATTGACACCGACTTGGATTTCAGAATGGCTGAGTTCTTCTTGAGAGATTGACCTCTGGGTATATTGATGGACCCAGTGTTTCGGCCCCATGAAAACTTCAATGGGCCCGAAAATATAGAAAAATAGTTTCGACTGTTCCTAGGAGTAGTTTTGATGGATTATGACGACAGAATAAGTTCTTGGTTGGAGGGTGTAGCAACTCTGATTCGTGACATAGACGTAAGATCAATGGCAAGCGCTGCTGAAGCTCTTATCAGGGTGAGAAACGCCAACGGTACCATGTTTGTGGCTGGAAATGGTGGAAGTGCTTCTACGGCAAATCATTTGGCTCTGGATCTTCAGAAAGCGGGTATCTCTCCTGCTGGAGTGCGGCCAAAAGTAATATCTCTTTCCGATAACATTGGTTTGATAACCGCTTGGAGTAACGATGAATCTTTTGACGTTGTATTTGAAAAGCAACTAGAAGCACTGGCTGAAGAAGGCGATAGCCTTTTAGTCATTTCCGTTAGTGGCTCCTCTCCTAATCTAGTTAGAGCAGTTTCGAAAGCTAGAGATATAGGGATGACTACAGTGGGATTCCTAGGGAAAGATGGAGGAGTGTGTAGAGACTTGTTAGACCATCCGATAATTTTACCCTCCTGGGACTATGGTTGGGTGGAATCTGGCCATGTGGTTTTGCATCATATTTTGACAAATATATTTCATGAGTCTGAGCATTAGTAATCTGGTGAACCTCAATTAGGAAAAACGATGAGGATTGAAGGTCGTTTATGAGGGCGGTTCTCCTTGCCGGAGGGAAAGGCACTAGGCTAGGGAAGCGTGATATACCTAAGCCCATGGTCGAAGTGGGTGGCATACCCGTGTTGGAACATCAGATCAGGCTACTAAAATCTCATCAATTCTATCAAGTCACAGTGTTGGCTAGCTATAAGGCAGAGAGAATAGAAGAATATTTTGGAGATGGAGCAGAGTTTGGAGTTGATCTAGAGATAGTTAAAGAGGATCCTCCTCTTGGAACAGCTGGGGCTGTCAAGGCATTTGCCAAATGTCATAAAGATCCTTTTCTAGTCATTTACTCCGATCTGATGGTAGATATTGATTTGACCCATCTCGTAGAGTTTCATAAATCCCGAGAAAGTTTAGCTACCCTGGTAGTCCATCCAAATGACCATCCTTTGGATAGTGATTTAGTTGAAATAGATGACGAGGCTTTCGTTAAACAATTTTTTTCAAAGCCTCATGCAGAGTCTGCTGGTCGGCGAAACCTTGTTAACGCTGCGGTCTATGTCTTGGATCCGTCCATTTTGGAGATGGTCCCCGAAAATGAACCAAGTGATTTCGGACGAGATATTTTCCCTAAAGTAGTCAAGTCTGGTGGAAAAATTCGAGCGTACCTTACCACAGAATATGTTAAGGATATGGGTACTCGCGAAAGACTTGCTGCTGTAACAAGGGATTTTCAAACTGGTAAGATCGGAAGAATGAAACGCAGCATTAAGCGTAAAGTGTGTTTTCTCGATAGAGACGGTGTGATAAATCAAGAGGTTGGAGATTTAAGTAGAGTTGACCAGTTAACCCTTATACCTGGAGCGTCTACTTCGATTCGCAAGCTAAACCAGAACGGATTTTTGGTTATTGTGGTTACAAATCAACCAGTTCTTGCTAAGGGATTCATGACATTTGAGGGATTATCGAAAATCCATGCTCAGTTAGAATGGGTACTGGGATTAAGTGGAGCTTTCGTCGATGCTATTTATGTCTGCCCTCACCACCCTAAGAAAGGATTCCAAGGAGAAGTCGAGCGACTCAAAAAGGACTGTGAGTGTCGAAAACCTGCTCCAGGATTGATATTACAGGCGCTAGCAGACCATAATCTAGATATGTCTAATTCATGGTTGATTGGAGATAGGCTTTGTGACATTGCTGCAGGACAGTCTGGGGGTGTAAACAGCAACATTCTAGTCCGAACTGGACATGCGGGTCATGACGAGCATCTTTTTGAGGAGAAACCAGATTTTGTTGTTGAAAGTATTGTGGAGGCTTGTAATTTGATTTTAGAAAAGTCAGGCGAAGAATAATATGGAACTAGCCTATGACCTTTGGAAACGGCTTTTCGATCTTATTTTTTCTAGTTTAGTATTGCTTGTTGTGATCCTGCCATTGATGCTGATTTGGGTTCTCTTCAGAGTGACGTACTCAGGTGTCCCTTTCTTTTTTGGGGTTCCTGCAGTTGGACTAGAAGGGAAAAAGATCAAATTGTGGAAAATTTC
>CAWWAX010000136.1:0-3144 GCA_963935005.1 uncultured bacterium
AGAAGTTTCTCCAGGAACTACAATCACAGTACCAGAAAAAATTGATACAGCTGGAGGTTTCAATGTCGATCAATGGCTGACCAGGGTTCTATCGATGGCTACTGTGTTAGTAGCAATAAATGGAATCACTCCTTGAGTGATCAGTGGTGGATCAGAAAGATTTAGGTTTGCCAGCATTGGTTAGTCTTCGTTCTTCCGTACGTACAGACTGATCATGAAAATCGGCGTTATTGGTACCGGCTATGTCGGTCTGGTTACTGGTGCTTGCTTTGCCGAAGTCGGTATGAGTGTGCTTTGTGCTGATGTTGACCATACAAAGGTTTCCCAGCTCAAATCTGGTGTGATGCCTATCTATGAGCCTGGCCTTGGCGATTTGGTTAGGAAAAATATGGATCTTGGACGTCTTGGTTTCACCTCAGACCTGGGAGAGATGATCCGAACTGCGGACGTAATCTTCATTGCCGTAGGAACCCCTCAAAACAAAGATGGCTCGGCCGATGTGAGCAATATCCTGGACGTATCTCGGATCATCGGTAAAGAGATGAAAAGAGAGAAGGTAGTAGTCACCAAAAGTACTGTCCCAGTAGGTACTTCGGAGAAAATTCGCGAGACAATAGAAAGCCTTAGTGAATTTAAAGTGCATGTATGTTCAAATCCAGAATTCTTGAGGGAAGGTTCTGCCGTATCAGATTTTATGAGCCCTGATAGGGTGATCCTAGGTGTGGACAGCAAGTATGCCGAGTCTTGTTTGAAAGACTTGTATCGATCTTTCATGAAGAATACTGAGGCGATCTTGGTTATGGATTTGGCTTCGGCAGAAATGACGAAGTATGCGGCCAACGCTATGCTGGCCACTCGCATAAGCTTCATCAACAGCATCGCAGCCTTTTGTAAGATAAAAAATGCCAATATCCAAATGGTCCGAAAGGGTATTGGAAGCGATCATAGAATAGGGCAGGATTATTTAAATCCTGGAGTGGGGTACGGTGGATCCTGTTTCTCAAAAGATATGAAAGCACTTATTAAGATGATGAGTGATCTTGATTTAAACCCGTCAATCTTATTAGCAGTTCAAGAGCTAAACGAAGACCAAAAGACGATACTTTTCCAAGAAGTGATCGGTAGGTTCGGTAACGATTTGACAGGCAAGAAGATTGCAATCTGGGGTCTTTCCTTCAAGCCAGATACAGACGACATGCGCGAGGCACCCAGTGTGGCCACGATAGAAGCGTTGTTGGAACACGGGGCTTCAGTAGCAGCACACGATCCAAGGGCGATGAAGGAGGCGAACCGGAGATTTGGAACGCGTATCAGTCTTTGTGAGGATCAATATGAGGTGCTAAATGATGCGTCAGCTCTTGTGGTGCACACCGAGTGGGATTGCTATCGCCACCCAGATTTTCAAACTGTCAAATCCAACATGAGAGAAGCTGTAATTATTGATGGTCGCAATTTATATAATTCAACTCGGCTAGTTAGCCAGGGTTTTGAATATTATTCGTTGGTGTCACCCCAGACAGAGGAGTAAAATTTGTCTAGAGTGTTGATCACAGGTGCTGCAGGATTCCTTGGATCTAACCTTGCCAGATATTTTCTCAACGAAAACTACCAAGTGATCGGTGTAGATAATTATCTGACAGGTTCTAGGGATAATATAGCAAGCCTAGAATTGGATAAGGATTTTTCTTTTGTCTTCCATGACGTGGTTAGTCCTCTCTATCTTGATGAAAGTCTGGATGGAGTGTTGCACCTAGCTTCACCGGCCAGCCCAGTGGATTATTTAAAGCACCCCATCGGGACTTTGGAAGTTGGTAGTATAGGTACACAAAACATGTTGAATATCGCGGAAGATAAAGCCTGTCGATTTCTACTGGCTTCTACGTCTGAAGTATATGGGGATCCCAAAGTGAATCCTCAATCTGAGAACTATTGGGGGAATGTGAATCCAGTAGGGCCTCGCAGCGTTTACGATGAAGCCAAACGTTATGCGGAGGCACTCACTATGGCCTACAATCGAACTCATGGTGTAGGAGTCCGAATTGCTAGGATTTTTAATACCTATGGGCCTAGAATGCGTATCAGAGATGGTAGGGCCGTTTCGAATTTTATTGTCCAAGCTCTTCGTGAAGAGCCGTTGACAGTTTATGGAGATGGTACCCAAACTCGTTCTTTCTGCTATGTAGATGACGAAGTGGATGGCATTTTTAGACTATTTCAGTCCGAGTTGACCGGTCCAATAAACATTGGCAATCCAAGTGAGGTCCATGTAGTTGCGTTGGCTAGGTTGATTATTGAGTTGACCGGTTCTAAGTCCATACTGCAGTTTGTGGAGTTGCCCGAAGACGATCCTAAGGTGCGAAACCCTGACATTTCATTGGCAGAGAATCTTTTGGGATGGACCCCTAGGACATCATTAGAGGAGGGGCTAGCTAAAACGATTGAATTCTTCAAAGATGCACTTCGAGACTCGCGTTTTAATTCCTAGGGAGATGAATCATCCCGCTATCTGGTTTTCGCGGAGTGTTACCGAACTTTAATCAAGTTGGTACTCACCAATACATTGAGAATCGTCCACTCGCGGTCCCCCAGATCCAACTTGGATTTTGGCCACTTTGATAATCGTAAGCACCGCCAATTGAAACAGTACTGTTATCAAACTCCCATCCCAAATTCAAAAGAAATCTGTAAAATTTGCCAGCTAAGTAATTGGTGACGTTCATTTCTCCAATTCCTTTAGGGACTTCTGAAACGCTGTGTAATAGGCTGGTCTTAGTTATGAATCCATTCGGGTTCGAGTATGAGACAGCGAGCTTGCCCATCTTAATGTTTAGAAGATAATCAACATTGTTTGTGCGATCTTGGCGTAAAGTGCGTTTTTCCATCATAGTTTTTTTCACGCCAGTTGCACTGAAGCTCCAATGATTATTGGCCCGAAATATGCCGAAACCAGTGAGTTCTCGGGTCATTTCAGATAGTTCATGATTGGAGTTTCCCCTCAGAGTATTATTGATAGTCCTATCTGAATTGGTATTTACCTCTGTAATAGATCCAGCCAACAAAAGTCGTTTAGTAGGGGTCCATTCGATAAGTCCACCCAAATATTTTGCGGATTCTCCCAGAGTAAATCCCCCATACTCTTCCTTT
>CAWWAX010000137.1:0-3071 GCA_963935005.1 uncultured bacterium
CGAGTAAATCAAATGATAGAAAAGGGCCTGATTGGCGAAGTACAAGGATTGCTTAATGCTGGGTTCGAGGCGAAAGATCCAGGAATGACAGGTACAGGATATCGAGAGATAGCTAGTTACCTGGAAGGTATGTGCAGCTTGGATCAAGCTCTTGAAACTACGAAGAAGCGCACCAGAAAATACGCCCGCAGACAATTTACTTGGTTCAAAAATCAACATGAATCTGGTACTTTACGCATAGATGGAACAGAAAGTTTAGAGGTTCAATGCTCAAAAGTTCTCACAGAATGGACTAAGACACATGGGATGTGATAGGGTCCGTGGAGGTCTTTCACTATGAAGATTGGCATTACTTGCTACCCTACTTATGGAGGTTCTGGAGCAGTGGCTACAGCGCTAGGTAGTCAGTTGGCCTCAAAGGGCCATGAGGTCCATTTTATTTCGTATGCACAACCATTCCGCTTGGGAAGGTTTAACGAACGTATTTTTTTTCACGAAGTAGAAATGGAGCATTATCCGCTTTTCGAACATCCCCCATATGCTCTGGCTTTGGCGGTCACCATTTACGACGTAGTCCGTACTCACGATTTGGATTTGATTCACGTACACTATGCTATACCTCATGCCACTTCGGCTTGGATTGCCCAGGAGATGCTTGGTGACGAAGGGCCTCCAGTGGTGACCACCTTACATGGAACTGACATAACCTTAGTTGGCGTCCATCCATCTTTCCAGCCAATTACTCAATTTTCTATCCAGAAATCAAATGGGGTAACCGCTGTCTCAGATTACCTGCGAAATGAAACCATACGTGATTTTGACGTTCCTCAAGAACGTATCAGAGTCATACCGAATTTTGTGGATTCTACTAATGGAAGGTTGTCCGAGCGTGGTCGTTATCGTTATAACCTGGCTGATAAGGGTGAAAAAATAGTGATGCATGTTTCGAATTTTCGTCCAGTTAAGCGAGTTTCGGATGTAATTGACACTTTTGCGGGTATAGTGCAAAAAATACCCGCGAGACTAGTGATGGTTGGTGATGGTCCCGAGCGATCGGCAGCGATGGATCAGGTCAATGGACTGGGACTTTCGGAGAAAGTCAGCTTTTTGGGAAAACACTCGTATGTTGATGAATTACTATCTAGTGCTGATCTATTTTTGCTGCCTAGTTCTTCAGAGTCGTTTGGTTTGGCAGCTCTGGAGGCGATGGCTGCCGGAACTCCGGTGGTAGCATCTAATGTTGGAGGCCTGAAGGAAGTAATTGTCGATGGCAAGACTGGTTTTCTTTGTAAAACTGGAGACACCAAAACAATGACAGATCAAAGTATCCATCTTTTATCAGACCCCGTTCTTTGGAAATCCTTCAGCGAGATGGGTCTCAGTGTTGTGGAAGAGCAATTTTCTGCTACCGAAGTAGTGCCTCGATACGAAGACTTTTACCGTGAAATTATAGGTTCTAAGTGACTGTTTGGGAGAGTATATTCTTAGGAGCCCTTCAGGGGATCACGGAATTCCTGCCAATTTCCAGCTCTGGACATTTGGCAGTAGCCAGAAACCTTCTGGACATTGAACTTCCTGGGGTACAATTTGAAGTCGCCTTACACTTAGCTACGCTATTTTCGGTACTGATGGTCTATCGAAAGCCTTTAAAAGATCTTTGTCTGGGGCTCGTTCAGAGAGATCGTCGTGCTTTGGGATATCTTTCAATGTTAGGAGTGGCTTCTATTCCCGCCGCTTTAATCGGTTTATGGAGCAACCAGGTATTGGAAGCTCTGTTCTTGAATCCATGGGTTCCAGTTGTAGGCTTCTCAGTAACGGGTTTGATACTATCGAGCATCAATTTCAGGCCAGCTGGAAAGATTGATGGGACTATTACTGTATTCACTGCGATAGTGATAGGATTGGCTCAAGCTTGTGCGTTAGTCCCTGGAATTTCACGGTCTGGGATTACTGTTGCTACAGCTCTTTGGTTGGGGGTCGAGGACGAAGAAGCATTGAAGTTTTCATTTCTGGCTTCGATTCCGATTATACTCGGAGCCAGTTTTCTCCAAGTCGCAGGATTGCCGTATCAAGAATTCGATCTGAATAAGATTTATTTATTTATGGGTATGACTACTGCGAGTGTCACTGGAGTTTTGGCAATAAAATATTTCCTTGTGGTACTTCAGAAAAAAATTATACATAGGTTTGCAATGTATTGCTGGGGTTTGAGTATTATGCTGGCTTCTTATTTTCTATTGTCGAGTTGATCAAGGAATGCAACCCACTTGGGAAGGCAGATCTGTGGCAGACTGGCAGTCCGATTGGAAGGTGCCTCTACTAGAGATACATGATACTCTCACATCCACTAACTCACGTGCTAGAGATCTCCTTAGAGAAGGTGGCTCATCTTTAACTACCGTTATTGCCCAAGCTCAGACAGAAGGCAGAGGTCGTGATGGTAACTATTGGTATTCACCGAAAGGTATGGGGCTATGGATGTCTTTTATCTTACGTCACTCTATACATGATTCACCCAATTTGGTTTCCACCCTTGCTGGTATCGCCGTAATTGATGCGATCGATTCAGTTTCTGATACGTTGAAACCTGGAATCAAATGGCCGAATGATATAGAGATTAATGGGAAGAAAGTTGGAGGCATTTTATGTGAAACATGTGGTAGGGAGTCAGTAGTGGTAGGAATTGGCTTGAATGTCAGACAGGAGAAGGGTGACTTTCCAGATGTTTTGACAGGAAGAGCCACTTCCATAGGCATGACTTCCGGACAAGTGTTGAGTCTTGGGGAGCTTGCAGGTTCAATCCTTTCACATTGTAGGGGCTTGCTGGAGCCCTTGCCTGTTGTTTTGCCCGTGGAATTGATTGAAAAACTAGAAAAAAGATCAACATTGATTGGTATGAAAGTATCTTTAGCGAGTGGTCAAGAAGGTTCTGTGATAGGATTTTCGCCGCTTGGTGCTATGCTTGTTATGGTGGAAGGAAGATTGCGACATATAAATTCTACCAGTGCTATTCGATCATACAAAGAGATTCCAAAGGGATGACTTAACCGAAAGTGAGAAAGTGTAAGATG
>CAWWAX010000138.1:0-3057 GCA_963935005.1 uncultured bacterium
ATAGTGACTTCATTTTCACAGGAAGGACTGCCAGAAGAAGAAGTCGTAGATGGAATTAAGGTCTATCGTACTTGGTTGCCACAAAAAAATCGACTAGGATGGACAGCCCACGCCTTAGCATCAATTCCAAGACTTGCCCAAGTAGCCGTGAATGCAGATGTCATTCACGGACAATCCTTTCAATCTATTCTTCCCAGTTACATAGCTAAAACGATAAATGAAATTCCAATGGTTGCTAGCTGGCACACATCTCACTTTTTGAAAATGGCCAGCCAGCCAGCCTGGCGAGTAGTGTTTCGAAACTTCCTTCAGTCTGCAGACCACAATTTCGCTGCCAGCACAGAAATAGCGGGGGTAGCGCAAGCGATCGCACCACAGTTGACAGTTGAGGCTATTCCAAATGGAGTCGACACCGAAATCTTCACTTCTACAATTGAAAGAACCAACAGCGACAAACCTATAACTCTGATTGTTCCTAGAAGGTTGTATGAAAAAAATGGTGTAGAATTTTTTATCCGAGCAATGCCTCTAATAACTCAAGCTGTAAATGCGAAAGCTATTATCGTAGGAGACGGACCTGAGAGGGCGAAATTAGAACGACTTTCTTTAATGCTGGGAATGGGATCGAAAATTGATTTTCTCGGTCCCAGAAATCATATAGATATGCCAACCCTTTTCAACTCGGCACACTTGGCGGTCTTGCCGTCACTCATGGAAGCCACTTCAGTGGCAGCCTTAGAAGCAATGGCTTGCGGGATTCCAGTAGTAGCCTCCCGAGTTGGTGGTTTGCCAGAATTAATTGGGGAAGATGTGGGGGGACTTTTTAGACCTAGAGACTCAAGATCTCTAGCTGAAACGGTTCTAGCACTTCTGGACCGAAAAGACTTTAACAGCCTTGGGACTAATGCCAGACAACGTGTAGTGAAAAACTGGAGCAATACACACCTGGTGGACCGCCATCTGGATGTCTACCAATCCCTCGTCAAACGAAGCTCGTAAAATCTCGCTAGGACAGAGACTTGGAAAATAATAGAAAACAACAGCCCACTTCTTTCTTCGCATCTCTCTCGGATCTATCCGATTGGATGATTTTGCCTGTCCTTCTTTGTGTGGTGGGCTTTCTATTTAGAGATTTCATTGGATCGAATGACATGCTGTATGGATCCGACACCCTAAGCCTCGGCTATATGGCACGTGAATTTTATGCCAACTTGATTCGGAATGGCGTTTTTCCCCTTTGGAATCCATTTATTCTGAACGGCACACCGTTCTTGGAATCATTAGCAGGGGGTGACTCTCTGTATCCTCCGAGCACGTTACTGCTTTTGTTCCTCCAAACACACAGAGCTTTGGGATGGAAGTTGATTTTCCATATAATTTTGGCTGGGTTCTTTATGTACAAATGGATTAGAAGTCTCCATTTAACGAAAAAATCAGCCTTCATCTCCAGTATAGCTTATAGCTTGTCACCTATCATGGTGACACTCGTACATGGTGGTCAAGATGGAAAAATTTTTGTTATCGCCCTAACTCCTCTTCTGTTTTGGATGGCTGAATCGTTTGTTAGTCGACCTTCTCCAAGATCTTTTAGCTTTCTATCACTAGTGATAGGATCGATCATTCTGACGACACATTTTCAGATGGCATACTTTCTCTTTGCAGGTGCTGGATTTTATACGTTAACCCGGATTATTGTTAATAAATCCCCAAAGGCAATTCCTGCTGACAATACTCAATTTGCTGGTCGAATCAGGTTGGCAACCTACTTCGGATTAGCGGCTATACTTGGGCTCACGCTCTCCGCTGTACAATTCTTTCCAGCAACGTCCTACGTAATCGACCACTCTCGCAGAACTACTACTACGATCGCAGCCACTCCTGAGGAATCCCGATCTTACTCAAGCTCTTGGTCCTTACACCCAGAAGAACTAGTTGGCCTGGTGATTCCAGAATTTGTCGGCGTTAGTAATGCTAACGAACCATGGGCACAAAATACCTATTGGGGACGAAACGGATTTAAGGGAAACCACGAATACTTAGGGATAGCCGTACTGTTTCTTGCGGGTATCGGTCTATTCTGCACCCGAAAAAAATACTTGAGAAATGTCATGGCAAGCATGGCTATGTTTGCACTATTATTTTCCCTGGGAGAACACACTCCTCTTTGGGGATTGATTTATACCATTATCCCGGGAATAAACTTATTTCGAGCGCCTTCGCTGGCTATTTTTTTGGTTGGATTTTCTGCGGTTACGCTTATGGCAGTTGGATTGGAAGAGGTTTGGACACTAGGTACTCCAGAACAGAAAGATTCTAAATGGAAAAGAATATGGCGTTTTATGTTCGCCTTAATTTCCTTTATGGTCATTGGATTGTTCTTGTCTAAGTCGGGAGTGCTGGCAAACCTTTGGGTCAACTTGCTTTATCCGGACATCAGTGACAATTCAAGACAAATTCTGAGCAATAGCCAACAGTTCATTACCAGGGGTTTCTTGAACTCCTTGGTATGTTTGACGGCTGTCTGTCTGACCCTGCTTGGATTGAAGGGGCACCTGTATTCAGCTCGAGTAGCAACTGTATTAATAGCAATCACTCTTGTCATAGATTTCGGCAGGATCGATAAATCTTTTATAAAAACAATAGATTTTGAGAGTTTTCGTAGTGCTGACAAGCAAATAGAAACTTTGATGGAACGCCAGGCACAAGAGACTCCGTTTAGAGTCTTTTCTCTGAATGGACTCAATGGGCAGGACGTAAGACCTGGAATGTTTGGGTTAGAGTTAGTTGCTGGTCATCATCCAAACGACCTGGCCAGACATCGCGACTTGATCGGAATGAAGGGGAGTGGCCTCCCAATGAATCTGTTGACGAGCCACAATATATTGAGGATGCTCAACGTACGTTATGTACTTTGGCCCAATCAATTAGGCAAACCTTCAGACCAAGGCCTCCCTCAACAAATTGTGGACGATCTAATAATGATACCCCAAGCGGACATAGGGAACCTGTCTTCACAGAGTATTTATGCTTTCCCTACATTGGAACGAGCTAGGCTAG
>CAWWAX010000139.1:0-3053 GCA_963935005.1 uncultured bacterium
GAAGGTGCTGATGAGCTTATTTATCAGGATGTAGTGGCTAGTCTCTACAAGAGAAACAGTCTCAAAGAGATTGTTCAAAAGACTTCTGAAACTATGGCTATTCCTCTCACTGTGGCTGGTGGCATCAGAAGTATTGAAGATATAAACGACTTGTTGAGGGCTGGAGCCGATAAAGTCGCAATAAATACGGCAGCTGTATCTGATCCGAATTTTCTCAGTGAAGCAGCTCGGATCTTTGGGTCACAGTGTATTGTTCTATCCATTGAAAGTTACCGGCAGCAAAATGGAAGATGCGAAGTATGGACTGACTATGGACGTGAGGTTTCCAATTTTGAGACTGTTGAGTGGGCAAAAAGGGCAGAAGAGTTAGGGGTTGGTGAGATTCTTCTTACTTCAATCAATAATGAAGGTATGGGAAATGGGTTTGACGTTGAGATTGTTGAGGCTGTATCTAGTTCAGTTTCGGTCCCAGTCATAGCCTGTGGTGGTGCAGGCAAGCCAGAGCATTTCAAAGAGGTAGTGATTGAAGGTAAGGCTGATGCAGTCGCCGCCGCGTCCATCTTTCATTACCACTACTGTCGACCTGTTAACCAGCCCACTATGTCCTATAGCTCTGCAGATCTTCGAATGGGCGCACAGATTGATTCAGGGAATATCGAATTCTTGAATGAAGGGTATGGGGGTGAGGATGGATTGATGGTAGAGCCTTGTTCGATGTCTGGAATAAAGGGATTCCTCAATAATAATGGTGTTGAAACTCGGACCACATAAGAAAATAACTATTTTGGAGACAAATGAACTAACATGTTGACTATAGTCGATTATGGGGTAGGAAACCTCTTTAATATTCAGAAGGCATTCCAGTCTTTGGGTTCGGACGTAAGGATTTCTAATAACCCTGAAGAGATAGTTAACTCTGAAAGATTGTTACTTCCGGGGGTTGGATCGTACGAGGCCGGGATAACGGCATTGAAAGAGAATGGGATAGATGAAGTTGTGCGAGAGTTTGCTGATTCGGGACGTCCTATGATGGGTATTTGTTTGGGTATGCAGTTGATGCTGAGTGCCTCTGAAGAAAATGGAGATTGGCCTGGTTTGGATCTCATAGAAGGAAAGGTCGTCCGGTTCACTGAACCAGCACAAACGGGGGAGCCCTATAAAATCCCTCAGATTGGCTGGAACAGTATCAGCAAGCCCGAAAGTTTAGATGTCAATTGGAAGAATTCAGTCTTGGAATCTTTGGATACTGAGGATACTGCTTACGTTTATTTTTTGCATTCATACTATGTGATCCCAGAGGATGCGAGCTGTGTGCTCGCCGAGACCAATTATGGTAGAGACACTTTTTGTTCGGTTCTGATGAAGGATAATCTTGTGGGCTGTCAGTTTCATCCAGAACGAAGTGGGAAGGTCGGCTTAGGAATTCTGAAATCTTTTATCAATCACTAAATACGGTGAGTTAGGGGAATATATAATGTTCGAGTTGTCATTAGACAAACAGTTTGATGAATTGCCTAAGGATGTAGTGTATTGCAAGAACTGTGTCGTATCCAATCAGCGTCCTCGGACACGTTTCAATGAGGAAGGCATTTGTTCCGCCTGTCAGTGGGCTTTGAAGAAAGACCAGGTCGTTGATTGGGATACAAGAGCTAAAGAGCTTGCAGATCTGTGCGACAGATTCCGACGTTCAGATGGAGAGTTTGACTGTATCGTCCCAGGAAGTGGGGGTAAGGATAGCGCGTATGTAGCCCATCAATTGAAAGTTCGATATGGTATGCATCCGTTGTGCGTCACGTGGTCACCTTTTGAGTATACGGATATTGGATGGAAGAACCTTGAAGCATTTGTAAACAGTGGTTTCACTAACATTCTTGGACAACCCGACGGTTTGATTCACAGAAAGATGACCCGACTATCTTTTGAGCTGAAAGGTGACGCTTGGGAGCCTTTCGCCTACGGTCAGAAGGCTTGGGCTTTTCATATCGCCAATAAATTTGATATAAAACTGATTTTTTACGGAGAGAATGGAGAGCTTGAATACGGAGGTTCAGAGAAATATATGAATCGCCCAATGGAGACTCCTGAAGAGTGGGAGTATGAGTATTACAAGGGCTCAGGTGTAACCGACCTTATTCGAGTAGGTCTTGAGCGAGGCATCCTTTCTAAAGAGGAGTCGGTTTCTCCTGCTATGAACTTGTACCGTCCTCCACCGCCTGAAGAAATCAGTGAGAGAGATTTAGAAATGCACTGGTACTCCTACTATCACAGATGGACCCCACAAGAAAATTTCTATTATGCGGTCAAGAATACAGGGCTTCAGACGAACCCAGAGGGTCATTCGGAAGGGACGTATACTAAACACGTAAGCTTGGATGACAAAGCGGATGGTTTCCACTGGTATCTGGCCTATATGAAATTTGGTATGTGCAGATGTTCTAGAGATGCTCAAACGGATATAAGGAGACACCACATTACCCGTGAAGAAGGGGTCGCACTAGTCAATCGATATGATGGAGAGTTTCCCCGTCGTCACTTTAAGTGGTTTCTGCAATATATGGATGTCAAGGAAGAATATTTTTGGGCCGTGATGGATTTTTATCGGGAAAAATCGAATGTGTGGGAAAAAGAAAATGGGTCGTGGGTCATGAAATACCCAGTCATCTGAAGATTCTATGAATAATCAGCATCGAGTCTATCTTCAGGATTCATGTTATTCTGAAGAAATCGGTCCGAGTGTCTCCTTTGATTTCCATCTCCATACTAGCTGGACGGACGGAGCTAATACTGTGAGGGAAATGTATCAGCAATCGGTTTCAGTTGGACTGGAAGCTATTCTATATTCTGAGCATGGACGTAAGTCATCGGAAGATTGGTTTTTTGAGTATGTAGATGAAGTAAAAAGTCTTCCATCTGGTCCTTGCGTACCTTTCGTCGGCCTGGAAACCAAAGTGGAAGATTGGGATGGAACCCTGGATGCTACGAATGAGATGCTGTCCGTTTGTGATTTGGTTATGGGAAGTGTCCATCGTTTTCCGGGGGAAAAAGGTCAGATC
>CAWWAX010000140.1:0-3024 GCA_963935005.1 uncultured bacterium
TTTTTTCTAAAACATGCAGACACTGTTGTTGTGAATAAGCTTTCTGAAGTCGTACGGCAACAGGCCGTTCGTGAAAATACCAGCGCTCAGGGTTATAAAAGAGGCCTTCCGATTGCTATGGAGAACCTGAAAAGCATTGTGGATGCTGGATTGCCGATAGGATTTGGAACTGACACTGGACCAGCGGGGCGGTTCCAGGGATTCTTCGAACACATGGAATTAGTTCTGATGCAAAGAGCCGGGATGAGTCCAGAACAGATTCTTAGGTCGGCGACTGGTGAAGCGGCCAAGTGTTTGGGTCTAGAGCAGGAGATAGGTACATTACAGCCCAATAGATGGGCCGACTTTATTGTGCTGACAGAAAACCCTCTCGAAAACGTGAGAAACATGAGAAACATCGAGTCAGTTTGGATAGCGGGTAATAGGATAGGTTAGGGTGGCAATGTTAACAAAACGCCCAACCAACCCGGCAGCGGAAGAAATTGTCGGAGGATATTTTCCAGTCTTGGACCATGGATTCGTATCGTTGGTGGATTATATGGGGACTGACGAAGACGTGGAGAGAGCAGCGAGAGTTAGCTATGGCTATGGAACTAGAAAAACTAGTCAGACTAGAGGATTGATAAGATATCTTCGTCGTCACTATCACACCACGCCCAGTGAGATGGTAGAGCTGAAATTTCACTGCGCGATGCCAATGTTTGTGGCTCGACAGTGGATTAGACATCGGACTGCTTCCGTGAATGAATATAGCGGAAGGTATTCTTTGATGCCTTTACTTTTTTATAAACCAGACTCTGATCATTTCTCACTACAGAACCAAGACAATGCTCAAGGTCGACAAGACGACTCTGCTTCTTCAGAACTGTATAACAAGGCAGTAAGGCATTGGGAGCGAATGCGTAGTGAGGTTTCTAAAGGTTATCGCTGGATGGTAGAAGAAGACGTGGCTAGGGAGCTAGCACGCATTGACCTGCCTTTATCTACCTATACTCAATGGTATTGGAAAATCGATTTGCATAATCTGTTCCATTTTTTGACGCTAAGAGATGACGCCCATGCTCAGTGGGAGATTCAAGCTTTTGCAAGGGTGATGGCCGGTGTCCTTAAAAGAGTTGCTCCACTGAGTTACGAGGCATGGATTGACTATAATGTATGTGGCCAGGCTTTGAGTAGAAGCGATATTCTGGTTCTGAACCAACTCTTGGATAGTGGAGAGCATGGTATTGGGATCAGAGATAAAGAACCGACACTTGATATGGAGGCACTTCAAGAATTTGGCCTTTCCTCGAGAGAGATAAGAGAGCTGATTGCTAAGCTCGAACCAGTAGACAGGCCCAGCCATGATTTGGATCTTTCAATAATGAGGAAAGCGGAAGATGTGGCTAAAGAACTGGGAGAGGCGGTTCCGAAATTATCTGATTCTAAATAATTATCCGTAATTCACATTTAGTAAATTGTATCGAGGACAGTATGAGGTTATCAGGGCGTATTTATAACGGTGGGTTATCGTGGAAATTATGTCTTAATGGAAAGAGCTAATTTAGGACAGGGTGTGCAACGCACCTTTATGAGACTTGTTGCTACAGTTTCAGTCGTTTTCCTTTTCTCATTGCTATTCATGATTTCTCAGGGAAGGAAAGGACTGTCAGAGGTAAGGACTGTTTTGGCAGTCTTGCCATTTGAATCCGAATTGGTTGAGGATTCCACAGATCGATATGCGGGATTTGCAGAAGGCTTAGCTGCTTATTTCGGAAGGGCAGACCCTAAGATTCTAGGAGTTTTGGGGCCTGCAAGTACTGAGAGGTATACCAACCGTGGGCTTGGACCTGTTGCTATAGGGAATGAACTGTTAGCTGACCTCGTAGTGACCGGGCGTGAGTTTGGAACGAGAGACAGCCTGAGTTTGGTGGTAGATCTCCTGGCAGTGGCTGATGGTTCCAATTTGTGGAGTCGTGAATTTCGACTAGATGAAAATACTGATTTTAGAGATCTGTTGAGCCAGGTGAGTACAGAAGTGACTTCTGTTTTGGATCTTCCTCGTTGAAAAATAAATATGGTTACTAAGATCAGAGTGTTAATCTACTAATAGAATTTGAGAATTGAAGCATAATTGGACTGATTACTAAAGCAATTTTTCAAAGGAGTGAGAATGGGGGATGTCGTCTATAAATCAGAGAGTAGGATAGAAAGAATCAAGGGGCCTTTTCGAAAAGCGTATATTCCGGCTACTGCTGACCCAGTGGATTTTGGAGTTCACGGTTCTATAGCCCAGCACTACGGAGTTACAGGTACAGATGAGGTGGCCACTACCTTGGACTATATTGTAGCGGCAACAGGTGGTTGACTAGCGGGTACTCTTGGAGGCGCGCTGGAGGCGCGTGGGATTCTAGCCGATGCGAGTCGTCTGGAAACGACCGTTGAAGGAGAAGTGGAAAAAGAGGACGGTGTCTTGGTCCTAAGGCGTATTCATGTTAATTATCGTCTAAAAGGAAGCGTGGATTCTGAAGAAATCGCAGTAAGAGTTCACTCTATTCATAGAGACAAGTGCCCCGTTTACAAGTCGATTTCAGATTGCATTGAAATAACTACAGAACTGATTTTTGAAGCAGAATGATCTGAACTAAGGTCTGGATGATTTTTAGAATACCTAAAAGAAGGGGATGACAAGGTGGGACTAAAAAGAGATACTCACGGCTTTGGGCGAATTTGTGTGTTAGGTGGAGGTAATTTAGGTCAAGCTTTGGTACGGGGATGGGTGGAGTGCGGTGACATAGAGCCTAAGAATATAACAGTGACTCGCAGGGATTGCAGTAAACTTAAAAACTTGGAGTTGATGGGTGTAAGGATCACGGAGGATAACGTTGCTGCAGTAGAAAGCTCAGATATAGTCATCGTCGCAGTGCAACCACAGCAGACGCCCATGTTGTTTTCGGAAATAAAAGAAGTAGCGGAATCAAGGCCACGCACATTCATTTCTGTCGTTAGTGGCACCTCTCTGGAGTTGGTGAAAGAGGGGCTGGG
>CAWWAX010000141.1:0-3017 GCA_963935005.1 uncultured bacterium
TAGAGGAATTGACCAGGCTATGGAAGGAAATCAACTGGACGCACTTCTTTTTCCATCCTCGAGTGGAGCTGGTATTGCAGCGAAACCTGGATATCCCACTGTGATTGTTCCCTTTGCTTTTGTCATGGATAGTTCCGGTCCTGATTTTCCGGAAGGTTTTGAGCCTAAGCCACGGCCATTCGGAGTCAGTTTTACGGGTTCGGCCTGCTCAGAACCCCGTCTCATTGAGCTGGCATTTGCTTTTGAACAGGCAACAAAAAGACGAATCGCACCTCCGGGAATGAATTGATCTGATCGTAGGAAACCTGTTTAAAACATTGACGTTTGAGTCAATACTGTAGGTGCAACACCCTACTATATGTTGCGCATTTATATAAAACACCCCCTATTTATTGTGTTGGTACATCCTAAGTTTCTTTAGCTTGGAGGTATTTTATGGGTTCGTTATTGAGTAATAGGAACGTCGTTGGCGCAGCGGTTGCTGTCTCTTTGTTGGGTGCCCTTGGCGTTTCCTTCCCGCAAATGGGACTGGTTTTAGTCGTCCTCGGCATGGTAGGAGGTTTTATCGCTGGTCCGAACGATCAGACTCGTCTATTTCTCACAGCCCTCGTTCTGAATTACATGGGTGACGCTCTTGATGCAGTCCCTTTCCTCGGTGTTTATGTCACTGGAATGAATGAAGGCTTGGCAACGGTTACCGCTGCAGCAGCAGTGATGATTGTTATTATGAACATCAAGAACAGAGTGATGGGGGGATAAGCTACCCGACTTAGGATCTTTTGTCGCAGTACAACCGACAGATTCAAGGTTTATATAGAAGGCTCGAGATTTTTTTCGGAGGAGGTCAAACACCTCGCTGGAGAGAGTTTCGAGCCTTTTGTTATGTTGTCTATCTCTTGGGATGAGGGACTTGACCGACCATAGTTTATAGGCGAGACTAAAGTATAAATAAGCCTAGCCTAATTCACTACGATATCTCGCTTGGAAAAGACTGACGTCAACAAAATTACCATGAAGTATATCTTACTCTCCATTCTCACTGCTTTTTCACTTTTTCCTGTGATCTCAGTTGCTCAAGAGTCCCTGGTTACTGATCGTCCAGACTTCGTAGAGTCGAGTTCTGTTGTCAATCCAGGTATGCTGCAAGTAGAAGGCTCTTTTGCTACGGACCGAACAAGCCTTAAGCCAGGAAATATAGAAAATATGAGTACTCCGTTTCTGTTTCGGTTAGGAATATTTCCTGATGTCGAAGCAAGGTTGGAGTCGGATTGGTACACTAGAAGAACAACAAATGGATTGCAGAGCCGTTCTGGTTCAGTGGGCGGTGTCTCAGATATGTCTATCGGTATTAAGTGGGCGTTTTCAGCGGGTGACGAAGATATTGGACAGCCTGCGATGGCGGCATTGGTACATGCTGATTTTCCGACGGGATCACAAGAATTCAAAGGTTCTGGAATCAGGCCTTCGTTACGTATCTCAGCGGAATGGAATGTCCGTATGCCTTGGGAAGATCCAACCTCCACTGATAAAGATTGGGGCGTGGGAGTCATGCCGGGAGTCATGCTCGACAGGAATGAACGGGATGATTCATTCTACTCTGGAATCTTTGGTTTCGTAATTAGTAAAGGGATACTTATTCCAGATTTGAGAGCTTTCACCGAGGTCGCTTTTGAACAGGTTCAGTCTGTCCAAAACGGTGGTAGTTTGGGTTTCATCCAGGCGGGTAGTACCTATCTGCTTAATCCAAGTTGGCAGTTGGATGCAGCCTTTGCGATAGGAATCACTCAAAATGCATCTGATTTGGGATTCACGATCGGCCTTTCAGGGTTCTTGCGGGATTGAATACCTACTCAGACACGAATGTGATTTTTTCCGTGGACGACAAATTTACGAGTAGTGAGGTCCTTAGCTCCCATCGGTCCGAAGGCATGCAGTTTTGAAGTAGAAATACCTATTTCTGCGCCTAGGCCTAATTCTCCTCCGTCAGCGAATCGAGTGCTGGCATTGACCAAAACTGTGGAAGATTGAACGGCGGAAATGAAGTTCGTTGCACTGGTCTTATCTTCGGTAATAATCGCTTCAGTGTGTGAAGAACCATAGTCAGCTATGTGGTCTATAGCTGACTCCAGGTTAGGCACCACACGGACGGCGAGGGTGAGATCCAGGTATTCTGCATGCCAGTCTTCTTCAGTAGCTAGTGTGATATCAAACCCTTCCAATATCTTTATGGTTTCGCTGCAGCCACGAATGGTTACGCCTTCATCTCTCAGTCGAGTTCCGATCTTGGGTAGAACGGTCTCAGCTATGTCAGAATGTACTAGCAGAGTCTCAAGGGCATTGCAGACCCCCGGTCGTTGGACTTTAGCGTTACTTACGATTCCAGGGACATTTTCTTTTAGAGCACTCTTGTCAACAAATATATGGCATACACCTTTATAATGTTGAATGACCGGGATCCTGCTTTTTTCGGTTACCGCACGGATTAAGCTTTCTCCTCCCCTGGGTATCACCAGGTCTATCCATTCCTCTTGCTGTAATAGGGCGTCTACTGCACTGCGATCTGGGGTTGTTATTAGTTGTATCGCGTCTCTAGGGATAAGGGTTGTAGACAATCCGCTCCTTAAAGCGTCTGCGATTGCTTGATTGGAATGGAAGGCTTCAGATCCCCCTCGAAGAATGACCGCGTTTCCAGCTCTCAAACAAAGAGCAGCGGCATCGGAAGTGACATTGGGACGACTTTCAAAAATCATCGCTATCACTCCGAGAGGTATTCTCATACGTTCCACCTTGAGTCCATTCGGTCGCAACTCTTGTTCCTCAGCAATCCCCAATGGATCAGGCTGTTCGGAGATTTCACTGACTGCTCTGGCAATTTTTTCGACTCCATTTTCGCCTAGCTCTAACCTGTTAAGCATGGCTCCGGAGATTCCATTTTTTTGTGCTGCTTCCAGATCAATGGAGTTTGCCTGAACGATCAACTCTTTTTGGTCGAGCAATTCATTGGCCATCGCACTTAG
>CAWWAX010000142.1:0-3014 GCA_963935005.1 uncultured bacterium
ACCTCAGTGACGATGGCATGCTGACATGCGATCTGATGGCAATCTTAAAGGATCTCAACTCATGGTTAAATGAAATTCGTGATACGGCACAGCAGGAGATCCAGAGCTTAGATACGGAAGTGGAGCGAGGCGAATCAATGGACGAAATCGACGCCTTGTTCGCGCCCTACAGCATAGCAGAACTAGAGAAATCTCTCGAAATTGTCCAAAGTCTGGATCCTTCAGGAGTGGGAGCTAGGGACGTTAGAGAATCAATTTTGATTCAACTAGAACAACAGGGCAAATCAGATGAACTCTCCTATTGTTTGGTGGAATCCTATTTTACTCTCCTTCTGGATCACAAGTGGGACGAAATCGCCAGAGATCGAGGCATCTCTGTACAGGAAGTTCAAGAAGTAGCTGATGAAATTGCAACATTGGACCCTAAGCCTGGACTCAAATATTCAGTAGAGCCTGATAGTTATATTGTTCCAGACCTCATTGTAGAAGAAATAGAGGGTGAATGGCTGGTGTTTTCAAACGACACACATCTGCCACGCCTGAAGATAGCACAGTCCTATAAGAGTCTGCTGCAACAAGGAGATCGACTAGACGGAGAAAATAAGGAATTTATTACCCGGAAGATGAACTCAGCCCATTGGATGGTTCAAGCGATCGAACAAAGAAGGCAAACTATGATTAACGTCATGCGATTTCTGATAGAAAAACAGCGCGATTTTTTCGAACAAGGAGTCGAGTCCTTGAAACCACTGACTCTGCGAGAAGTAGCTGATTACATTGAAGTACATGAGTCGACTGTATCAAGGGTCGTCAATCAGAAATATGTTCAAACTCCGAGAGGTGTTTTTTCCCTGAAATACTTCTTCTCAAGCGGACTTAAAGTTGCTGGAGGCACATCAATTTCCGCTAAAGGGGTGCAAAGCAAAATCAAGAAAATAATAGACGGCGAGAATTCTAAAGCTCCCTTTAGTGATCAAAAAATCAAAGATATTCTAGGAAGGGCAGGTGTGAGTATCGCGAGAAGGACAGTCGCCAAGTATCGGGATCAGGCAGGGATCCCTCAAGCACGTGTAAGGAAAAGAGTCTAATGAACAAACAAACGACTGAATCTCCTCTCAATCCAGATTTATCCGAAGATAATAGGAAGAATTTCACTCTTGTGATTCCAGCTTACAACGAATCTCCCGTCATTAGGGATTTGGTCGATGAGTTGAAATCTACCTTCAACAGGCACCGTCTAAGTGGAGAAATCATACTGGTAGATGATGGATCTACTGATGACACTCGACAAATTGCCCAAACTCTTACTGCCGACTGGCCCTTAGTTAGAGTTCTACATCACAGAAAAAATCTAGGCAAAACGGAAGCCATAATATCAGCATTCCAGGCCAGTACCCGGGAGAACATGATCATCTTTGATGCTGACTTACAACACAGTCCTGAAGAGATACCTCGTTTTCTCCAAGAACTACAAAAAGGTTCAGATATAGTAACGGGCATAAAGATCGGAAATTATCAAAAGTCCTTCGTTTCCACTATATACAATTGGCTTAGCAAGAAGATATTCAGGGTGCCCGTGAGTGATCTAAATTCCATGAAGGCCTTTAAGAGTGAAATTCTAGCAGGAATGCACCTGAGACATGATTGGCATCGGTTTTTTGTTGTGTTGGCATATCATAGAGGGTATTCCGTCAGTGAGATACCGATTCGACTGTTCCCTAGAAAAGCTGGCGTTTCAAAATATTCTAGCCCATTACGTATTGTACCAGCAATCATAGACATGATGTCTGTTTGGTTTTTACTGCTGTTCTCAAGAAAACCCCTGATTCTCTTCGGTTTCACTGGTATGCTGATGATAATTTTAGGTATTCTTGTGGGTGCCCTAGCTTTTTATTTTAGATTTGCACTGGGTACGGGATTCCGCCCTCTACTATATCTAGTGATACTCCTAGAAACAGTCGGATTCTTAATGCTTGGATTTGGATTGATAGCTGAAATGATCGCCCAGGTTAGAGAAGAAATCCAACAAATCAAACGCCACCAGTCGTGAAAACTAACTCAAACCATCGAGCGTGTGTCTTGGTTGTGGTCGGGACTAGGCCTGAAGTTATAAAAATGTCTCCGGTGCTCAACGCCTTGAGAGAAAAAGAAGTTATTCAACCTCAATTGGTGTTTACTGGCCAGCATGATTCATTGGTGTCCCAGACAATACAGGGAATGACTTTCGATCCAGACATCAGCTTGAATCTTATGAGCGCAGACCAAGATCTTTATGACTTAACCACAAAATGTTTAAAGGAGCTCAGGCGGGTAGTTCAGTCTCTGAAACCTGATTGCTTGCTTGTCCAGGGAGACACTACTACGGCTTTTACGGGGTCCTTGGTGGCTTTTTTGGAGGGCATACCCTTAGGACATGTTGAGGCCGGTTTAAGATCGGCGAACAATAAAGAGCCTTTCCCCGAAGAAGGGTATCGTAAGATGATCGATACTTTAGCCGATTTCTATTTCGCACCGACACCATTTTCAGCTAAGAATTTAAGCAATGAAGGAATCGCTGAGGAGGACATTTTCATTACAGGAAACACTGTGGTGGATGCCATCCACGCAATCGCTCCTCTTTGTGGAAAAGTCCAAAATCCAAAACTAGCTTCTCTTTTTGCCAAGAAAGATTCCAAGTTATTGCTCCTTACCGCTCATCGCAGAGAATCATTTGGAAAGCCCTTGCAGGATATTTTCCAAGCGGTACAGAGGCTGACCACTCTGGACAGAGAATTAGAAGTAATATATCCAGTGCATCCCAATCCAAATGTATCCGAGGAGACTGGAGCTTTAAAAGGTAATCCTCGTATCCACCTCCTGGATCCCTTATCCTATGAAGATTTATTGTTAACACTACAAAAGGTTCAGCTAGTAATGACTGACTCCGGAGGCATTCAAGAAGAGGCTCCAAGTTTTGGTGTCCACACTCTCGTTATGAGAAATAATACAGAGCGGCAAGAGGGAATCACTGCGGG
>CAWWAX010000143.1:0-3012 GCA_963935005.1 uncultured bacterium
ACTGTTCGACGACTCTTAAGTTCTTCCAGGAATTCAGTAGCCCTGCGCTTCATCTCTGTTTCTGAAACTTTTGCCCGTTTTGGGAGCGGACTGAAACCAATTTGAACTACCATATTGTTGATCCTAGTTCAGCAGCCTTCAAGAGATAGTGGCCTATTGATCATCGACCGCCTCCCTCGACGACGATCTCTTGATAGCTGTCAGAATTCCATTCTGGGCGATTCGGGTTGTTTGCCACTTCATTTCCAAGATAAAAAATCATTTTGCTAATTCTTGTAGCTTTTTCCGTATCGATTAAATCCACCTCGTCACTCGGTTGATGATAGTCTTCGTGCACACCACTGAAGAAGAAGAGTACGGGAACACCCTTTTGAGCAAAATTGTAGTGGTCTGATCGGAAATAAAATCGTTCTTCTGGCCAGATGTCGTCGATAGGCGCTAAGCCGAGTTCTGGATGGACATTACTGACTTGATTCAGTGTCGCACCTAAATCCGAATGTTCTTTCCCTATAACAACCACAGTGTCCGACCAATTTCTACCAATCATGTCGGCATTAAGATTCGCGACAATTTGATCGACTGGAACAGGAGGATTGTCGGCAAAAAAGGCACTGCCCCATAGCCCTTTCTCCTCACCGCTGACCAACAAAAAGATGCTTGATCTCTTAGGTTTCACTTTCATACCGGCAAAAGCCTGAGCGATTTCTACGATACCGATGGTTCCAGATGCGTCATCGTCGGCCCCGTTATAGATGCTATCCCCTTCAGAATTAGGGTTGCCGATGCCCACATGATCCATATGAGCACTGTAGGCTATGTACTCGTCTTTTAGATCTGGGTCGCTACCCTCTAGAATACCGACCACATTAGGCGCCGAGTCTTGCGAGATCATCTCTGAACGAGGCGACAAGGATGCTTGTATTTCCCTTGCATCCACGATTTCTAGGTTTTTTGTATTCCTGAGTGAATTTAGTTCCAATCCATTTTCGGCCAGTATTCCGGCCACCGCCTCGTCTCTGATCTCGAAAGCCAGATTGTTACTAGCTTCGCTAGATCCGATCCGCATTGTGTTGCGTTCCCCTAGGGCTACAGCAGCGGCAGTCCACTCCTGATCATTTTTTTCTGTAGCTACAAGCACCGCTAGTGCGCCAGCTCGTCTTAGATCAGATATGGCTCTTCTGTGAGTTCTATATCCTTCTTTCATGGAGATACTAAGAACTATTTTCCCATCGATACTGGATGCTACATCTTCCGAAAGGTCTCCTAATCCGGCCAGAACTACGACCTCACCCTGGATATCAGCCTGTCCAACTCCGTTTGCTACAACGATGTCTTCTCCAAAGTCTAGACTTTGGCCTCCGATCTCTGCCGAAGACATTTCTCGATCTGGACGTAAAGTTTCAATCGGGTAATGCTGTAGGAAAGAACCGTTGTCTCCACCGGGGGCCAGCCCAAATGTGGCGAACTCCTGTGCAATCCAGTCTGCCGTTTTATTTAAGCCGACGCTCGGAGTGTTTCGTCCTCCCATACTGTCATGAGCGATCTTGCCGATTTTTTCGAGATAATCTGATTCAGTAATCGACGCAGCAGCAGCCAACACATCGTTTGAAAGCTCGCCTCCATCTACCAATGTTGAATCCGAATCACAGGCAGAAAGACACAGTAGCGCGGAACATAGAGTGACTAGTTGTTTCATGACGAACCTCATCCCGAAGTGAGAATGACACTGTTTAGTAGCAATAATTCAGTCTACCAATGTAAGTAGAGCGCTGGATGGAGCAAATGAAGATGTGCTGGGGCGAACTAAGTACCGACCGGCATTTTTCTTGACAACCGATCCCGATAATAGCAGGCTGGAGTCTAGCTGATCATCATTTCCACTCTGAGCGAGGAGCCAACCCATTTCTGATATTTTCAGACGGTACCTAATGCCCGGATTCATTTTTCAGTCAGTGGTGATCGCGGGTGGCTATGGAACGGGAAGAGAGTTAGCGGAGTTTTTCTTACCGTTTGGACCTACGGGTGGGATTCTCTCGATGATGTTGGTCTCGATGGTCTTCTGGTCGCTGGTTGCAGCTGTTGCTTTCGAATTTGCACGGACCTACAAGGTCTACGATTACCGGACTTTCTGTCGGAAACTAATGGGTCGAGGATGGGTTCTTTTCGAGATCACGTATCTCGCATTCCTGATTCTGGTGTTATCAATCATCGCATCAGCTTCTGGATCAATCTTTCTAGAACTCTTTCAAGTTTCCTACTGGGTTGGAGTTCTCGGCATCATGGCTGCTATAGGATTCCTGGTTTTTGCTGGAAGCATGTTGATTGAAAAAGTTCTTTCCAGCTGGTCGTTTATCCTTTACGGCACTTATCTAATTTTCTTTTTCTGGTCACTAGCCACTTTTGGACCGCAAATCTCCTCCGCCCTCAGTAATACTCCTGTGCAACCAGGGTGGGTGCTAGGTGGTATCAAATACGCAGCCTATAACGTTGCAGTAATTCCCGTCCTATTATTCTCTGTGAGACACCTAAAGACACGTCGAGAAACCGTTCTTGCGGGAGTTCTCACGGGTCCTATAGCAATTATTCCTGGTCTCCTTCTCATGTTAATCATGGCTGGGCATTACCCTGAAGTGGCTGAGGAAACAGTCCCCGTTAACCTGATGCTTGAAGCGCTAGGATCGAGGAATTTCCAGATTCTATTCCAGCTAGTCCTTTTCGGAACCCTGATCGAGACTGGCACTGGAATGATCCACGGGGTAAACGAAAGATTCGCAGAAACTTTTAAGGAGATGGGCAAAGAATTCCCTATATACGCTAGGCCTTTAATCGCAACCGTTCTTCTTGTTGTAGCAACATTGATGGCTCAATTCGGACTTCGGGACCTCATCGCCAAAGGCTACGGAACAATGACCTGGATCTTCCTAGTTGTTTTCCTTATTCCCTTACTGACATACGGCCTTTGGAAATTGTACCAAGATAATTAACTGACTAGGAAAGCACTTAGTCGGGTAC
>CAWWAX010000144.1:0-2857 GCA_963935005.1 uncultured bacterium
TTCGAGAGACCACGGTTTGGGAACTGGTCTAGGATCGAGGAACCGGCGTATCCTTCTTAAATTCACATATCTTTTTTCAAGGTGATCATTGGATAATAGGGGTTCAAAAAAATGTTAGATGAGATTCGAGAAAAACTTGAAGGTGAGATAGAAGAACTTCTCCACGAACTGCATGTGATTCTCCCTGAACGGATTGAGAAAGCTGTAGAGTTGGGAGACTTGCGAGAAAATGCTGAGTATAAAGCTTCTTTGGAACGTCAGCAGTTCGTCCAGGCGAGGTTGGGACACCTAACAGGCAGGATGAGCGAACTGTCTAAAATTGACGTTAGTGCTATGCCTACGGACCGAATAGGGTTTGGATCCAAAATTGATATTCGTGATTTAGAGATGAAGAAAGAAACTCAGGTGACTATCGTAGCAGGTGATATGATAGAACTTGGCGGTGGTGAGGTTTCTATGTCATCCGCAATGGGACGTGGACTTATGGGAGCTCGAGAAGATGAAGAAGTGACAGTAGGGCTTCCTATGGGACCGCGAAAGTTCAAGGTTTTGAAAGTCCTCACGTTACCAGAGCAGATGGGAATCAAAGGGAAATAAGAGACTGGGAAGAAACTTGCGTTCGATTTGTCGGAGAGAGTAGGCATATGGTAGAGACACGGTCAGCTATGGCTCCGTTAGGGATGAGTGCTCCTCAGTTTTCTCTTCAAGATACTCAGGGTAATGTAGTCTCACTGCGAGATTTTGAGGGGGCTCCTGCTCTGTTGGTAATGTTTCTTTGTAACCATTGTCCATTTGTTAAAAGTTTACAGCTGGATTTGGTTGGCTTAGTTCAAGAGTACCAAGAAATGGGCCTTGTAGCGGTAGCTATTAACTCGAACGATTTCACTGAATATCCTGCTGATAATCCGGAACGGATGGCGGAGGAAGTGAATAAAGCAGGTTACACTTTTCCATATCTCATAGACGAGGATCAATCTGTAGCTAAAGAATATAGAGCTACGTGTACCCCAGACTTTTTTCTGTTTGATGATAAACGAGAACTTTTTTATAGAGGCCAATTTGATGATAGCCGTCCCGGGAATAACGTGGTTATTACTGGGATCGATTTAAGAAGAGCGATCAAATTGGCGCTTCAGGGGGAGAAGTTTTGTGGAGGGCAAAAACCTAGTGTTGGTTGCAACATAAAATGGAAAAGTGGGAATCAACCAGATTATTTTTAGACTTTATGAGGAAAATTGGGATTGTTCAACCGAACAAGTTTTTAAAGAAAAGGCACCACTGAATCAAATTTGATTCAGTGGTGCCTTAGTTTCTGCTAGTATTTGGCGCGATACCCGCCAATGGCACAAACTAAGTTAGGCCGATTACGATCTGGGAGATCGAAGCGGCGATCGCTTGCCCGTTGCCAAACAAGGCAGAATTAGTGAATTAGTCAATTGATCACCTCCTTCATTTTAAGTTGAACTTAGGGCCCCTACTGTAAGACATTACGTATAAGTGTCGATCGTGTAATCATTCCAGATATACAAGGGTAAAATATTCCTATGTTCAATTAGAGCAAGTGGCAGATGTTTTAGTGGCCTTCAGGGATTTCTGTAGAGCCAGTAAATCAATAGTAAGGAGCTAAAAAGAGCGAGTGTGATCCATAACCCCCCCCAGAAAACCACAGGTACACCCGTCAGGTTAGTCAACAGAGCCGCATCAGAGCTCAGTCCAGGGTGATCGAGTATGTCGCTCTTGATATCTAAGATAGCGTAGAGGCAGCTGGTCAATCCTAGGATCAATTGAACTGTTTGATTTTGGGATTTGGAAAATTCGGCTGCTACAAAGAGTAGGGTTAATCCAAAAAGGATACCAAAAAGGATACCAAAAGGATTGTGGATATAAGCTATAGTGAGGGCTATGATGGTAATGCTCAGCAACAGAGTCAGGAGCCTGGCATCGATCTTTTTATGTTTCCCCGCAACTGCTAGGAATATTCCCCAGGTTAGGCTTCCTAGATAACCAGCCGTTAGAGTCATAAATGGCTCTCCCCCGGGACAATAACAAGATCCGCCCTGGTTGGGGTCAAGAATGATTTGATCTATTCGACCTCCTGTCACCAGGGCCATCATTCCATGACTTATCTCATGCAGGAAAACGACGAAGATTTTTATGGGGTAGATCACTGGAGTGTCCCACAGGAACCATAGTGCCAGGAAGTAACCAGCGAAAAAACTCAAGAACACTAGTTTGGATTTAAAAGAAGCGTTCACCTTTAGTTAATCTCAGAAAAGTCTGGGTTTGTCATGGTGTTGTCTTTGTGACTCAGGGCTTTGAATTCATGGGTTCAGTTGATCGGACATAGGATAGGCAGTCCGCAATAAATCTCCCGCATCATTCAATTGATTGCGAGCGATTGTGGCGTTTTGACCGGTTGAACCAAGGGCGATTTGTGCCAGGTGTTTTATTTCTTCATTGCTGAGGCCATTTTTGAATCCTAAAAAGGTTGCCCATCTGAGAGTTTGTTCCCGCCAGTTTCGAGTCAGCCTATTAGAGATTTCATCAGGAATAGTTATTCCTGATGAAATCGCTTCTTCCAGGGTAAGCTTTGATGGAATCTCTTTCCTAAATCCAATGAGCTCCGCCACTTGTAAGACAACGGAGGGTCTGATTTCTTCGAAGGGGATCTCTGTTCTTCCTTCCAAACGTAAAATATGAAATCCGTACTGAGTCTCAGTAACGGAACTGATACTATTAAGTTCCAAAGCCACTGCTGTATCCCAGAATTCTGAAACCCACGACCCTTTTCGTCCCGGTTTAAGCAAGCCTTGTCGTCCTTCTGCACCAGGTTCCTCTGAAAGCTCAGCTGCTATTT
>CAWWAX010000145.1:0-2804 GCA_963935005.1 uncultured bacterium
GAGTATAATCAACACTCACAACATTATCTGCGACACCATGATGAGTCCAAATTGGGACGTCTTTAATTTTCTTAGCAATTCGAGGACTTGCTCCCCCGCACACAGGAACAGCAGCAGCAAACAAATCAGGTGAATTGGATAGTGCTTCCCATGTTCCAAAGCCTCCCATAGAAACACCTGTAATATAAATTCGATTCTTATCTACCGGGAGATGTTCGATTGCAGCATTAACTAGACCAATCACATCATCTATATATTCACCTCTCCAACCCTGTCCATCATTTGGACATTGAGGAGCAATGATGAATGAGGGGTTATCTTTGTAGAAATCTTTTGACGTGAATTTCCCGGGGACACTAAATAAGTGTTTCTCATTATCGGTGCCACCTGAACCTTTTCCATGAAGGAAAACCACGAAAGGATATCTTTTATTTGTTTTTAATTTCTTCCCTCCCCAGAATCTAAATTTTAAACTCTCATATTCCATCTTTTCCCAAGAATCATTCAATCGATCCACAAAAATTCCACTAGGCTCTTTCTTGCCTGGGCCCGAAATATCCTCTAATTTTTCTTCAACCCATTTCCTGTCCTCTTCAGAAATCTTATCAAGTGGAAGAGTAAAGCGCCTACCGTCGGTTTTACGCTTTAGGGTCACATTTCTATCTGTCGCTGCAACAAACTCAGCCTCCAAAATTCTTCCATCCGACGACGTCCAAACCCTTAACTCCTTACCACACGCATTGAAAAGAAAACCAAAAGCAAAAACCGTCACTAAAATTTCTAACCGTATTGTTCTATTCTTCATTTTATATTCATAAAGATGATAACTCTCATTCGTCAGTACTGAAAGAGAATAAATAGAACTGAAAATACAGGTCAGGTACGGCCAGAATATCTTTGAGGATTATCAGCCCAGGATGAGCTGATTAGTAAAAGAGCAGGCAACAAAGAGCAAACCCAAAGTATAGGCATATAAGCATCAAAGAGTGCAAACGAAGCTCCAAAAATCAGTGGGCCAATGCCACTAGCAATAACCATACTGGACATACTTACACCACTCACAGATCCAAGCCAACGACGACCGTAAAACCGAGGCCATACAATACCAGTAAGACAAGCAAATCCACCACCAGCAATTCCATTACCTATAATATATGAAACAACACCCAAATTAGTATCTAAGTGAATGACTCCTAAAACTGAAACAAATCCGGCGGCATTTACAACTGCAAGAAGATATTTAAGCTTGGTCCTAGAACTGATCCAACCCATAAACAAATTAGATAACACACTAACGACTGCCATCGGAACAAAGTATCCAATCACTTCGATTTCATTTCTTCCTAAGCTTTTCCCAATTGAGATTATATGAAAAGTGACTGCCGTAGTATAAAGAGAAATAAAGCTAAAAGATAAATTAAAAGCCCAAAAGGACCATGTCCTTAGTGATTCGTAAAGTTCAAAATCCCTATGAGCAACAGCATCTTCGTGAATTTTACTTCTCTTTTCCTCTCCACTATTACCGTCCATCCTCAAGCCACATTCTTCAGGATTATCACGCAACAACAACCATCCAAGACCTGCCATTATGACAATCGTCACCAGGCCTAGGACCAGCCATGCTCCAGACCAACCAAATTTATCACTCATCCACTTAAGTCCACGCGGAGCAAAGGAAAAAGAGAACGCAGTGAATACACCACTAAGAGCAAAGGCCTTTCCCCTATTATGATCAAACCACTTACCGATAGCATTCCTTCCTGTCATTGTGAGAACGCCTTGAGCAGAGGCGCGTATCATAAAAAATCCCAAAGTAATGATCACAAATGCAAGGACGGCCCGCGGTAAAGTCATTAAAGCACTCAAGAAATCTAATATATTTCTAACCTGACTCAAATAGAGTAAAACAATACCAGTCGCTATTGCAGAATATACAATCATACGCCTAGCACCTATTCGATCATACAGTCTGCCAAAGTAAGGAAGGCTCAAGCCACTGACGACAGTACCCACACAATAAGCTGTACTTAGCTGAACTCGATTAAGACCAAGCTCCTCAATCAGGATATCAGTGAATACTGAAAATCCCATCGTCTGACCAGGAATACTAAAAATAACAGCTATTGTGCCAGCCAAAACAATCACCCAACCATAAAAGAAGGGAAACTTATCTGGCCTAAAAGGAAACTTCGGATCCCATAATTTTGATATGGGTTGTTCCCTCTTCTCTTGATCTGGCATTCGAGACATTGCTTCATTTGAAGCAATGCGCGACAAACTTTTTAACTAATTAATTAATCTCTGAGTTTAGAATATTACCCCAGACAATCAGCCACTAAGATAGAAAAGGACTAAAAGTCGAACTTATTTTTCTCTTCCTCTTCCTCTTCCTCTTCCTCTTCCTCTTCCTCTTCAGTTTCTGATCCTGATTTACTCTGAATTAACTCCTGATCATCAGTAGAAAGCTTCGAGATATCATAATCAAATTCCCTACCATTTGTGAAACGAAACTTACCCTCTTCCCCATCTAGAGAAATCAAAGCTGCCACCAATTTTCGACCATCAGCATTAGTCCAAGTCCTCTCATTGACCAGATATTTAGGCCTCGCAAAAGGATCCGTGCCCGACTCCGCTAAATCAGACAAGCCCCCATCCTTAACATCCTTTAACGCTGTCTTAATTGCTTTTTCAGTTTCTGGGTTACTTGGATGCCCGTGATACACTAGATTACCATCAACACCAAAAACAGCCATGTGAGGAATGCCATTACTAAGGCTGGGTCCACTCACACCTTTGGTAACAGT
>CAWWAX010000146.1:0-2785 GCA_963935005.1 uncultured bacterium
CTGTGAAAAGTGGTTCTGCAATAACCCCGATTATACCTTTTTCCGCAATCGCCACGTCGACGTCTACGCCAACATCTGAAAAGTTCATCAAGACGCTATCATTGATTCCGAGTTGATTGGCTAGCAAGCCTCCTATGCTTCCCGTCACAGCAAACCCCAGCAAAACAGCCAGGCCACCTCTTATATCCTTCTTGTAGTCGTGGCCAAGATTCAACAACATGATGACGAAAAGGAAAAGAACCATAATAGCCCCTGCGTAAACAATGATTTGAATCGCAGCTAGAAAATGGGCTTCTAGTAGTACATAAATTCCTGCTGTGCTAGCAAGGCTAGCAATCATAAACAGTAGACTGGCTATTGGACTTGGTCCCAAGACTACCCCAAGCGCCCCCCCAACTGCAATCGAAGAAAAAAGGAAGAACATTACGGAACTCAAAACCCAACCTCCATTCGACTTTTTCTCGGATTTGATAAAATCATCAGCTATCTTTTCTACTCGCTTTTTGGATCAGAGGGGTCCCATAACAGGGTTGTTGGATGGTCTTGATGCATCAACCGATCCAAATCGTAAACGAAACGTTCTCTGGTGTACTCCGCATTCTCAAAATCCTGGCCTACATGTATCGCTTCAACTGGGCAAACTTCTTGACACATTCCACAAAAAATACAACGGAATTCATCGATTTCGTAGACTACTGGATATCTGTTTCCTTGATCATCTTCGCCTCCTACCAAGCGGATACAATTGGCCGGGCACACAGTGGGGCACAACCCGCAAGCCACACATTTCGGCCGCCCATCTTCATGCACCTCCATGCGGTGTGTTCCTCGCCATCTAGGATGTAGTCGAGTTTCCTCTTCCGGATACTGTTGGGTTATTTTTTTCGGCCTCAACATATGTTTCAGGGTGATTTTCATCCCCTTCAAAGCAGCCCTTAAGTAGGAAGTTTCCTTAACTTCGGGTCGAGTGACTACAGTAGTTGTTATTGCCATAATGATCCGTCCGCAGACAGTTCCTCTTGATTCTTGAGCGTTATATCATAAAACAAAATAGACAATTACTTAGCCTCCGATCCTTTTCCCTGACGCCGCTCCATTTATTGTTCCACCTCTGTCCACCAGAAAAACAAATGCCAGAGTACAGATACCGCTGATAACGGTTAGTACTAAGCCAAAAACAAATCCATATTCGATTCCAAGTTGTGATAAACTCAGAATTGTAGCCGCAACTATCATAGCGTAACCTAATGCTATGGGTAGTATGATTTTCCATCCTAGCTCCATCACCTGATCGTATCTGAATCTGGGCAGAGTCCACCTTATCCAGATATATAAAAGAAGGAAGAAACCAGTCTTGGCAGCAAACCCAAGGAAGGTTGCCAAGGTTTTCCAAACGGATAAAGTGGCTGGGATCGGAGTACCACTCTCAGTGAATCCGGTTATCCAGGCCCCGCCATGAACGAACATGTCATCCCAGGAACCAGGTAGGTCCCAGCCTCCAAAAAACAAAGTAGCCATCAAGGCTGAAGCGGTGAGCATATGTGCGTATTCCGCAATGAAAAACATAGAGAATTTCATTGCGGAATATTCTGTATGAAATCCAGTAATCAATTCGGATTCAGCTTCGGGCATATCGAAAGGAAGACGGTTAGTCTCTGCAAATGCACACACTAAAAACAAGATGAATCCCAGTGACAAAGGCAAGGAAAACCACATACCTAGTTGCTGTTGTTTCCACACGATCTCAGTTAATGTCACATTTCCAGATAACATCAACACAGCAATCAGACTCAGCCCCAGGCCAACTTCATAGCTAATCATCTGCGCTGACGCCCTTAGGGCTCCTAAAAAAGCATACTTGTTATTGGAAGCCCAGCCTGCAATTACCACTCCATAAACACCAAGTGAACTTAAAGCCAATATATACAAAACTCCGACGGGAACATCCGCTATTATCATGGGGACTACCCCCCAACTCGTCGGCAGAGGCGCAGCGAAGGGAATAACAGCAAAAGTCACCAATGCTGGGATCATAGCTAGCATTGGTCCCAGGAGGAAATAGAATCTGGAAGCCGTTGCAGGAAGAGTCTCTTCTTTTAACAGATTTTTGAGGCCATCAGCTATTGGTTGAAGTAATCCCATGGGACCGACTCGGTTGGGACCCAGTCTGTCTTGAATGAAAGCAGAGACCCTCCTTTCTGCCAACGTTGTATAGGCGACGGTCAGCATGACTAGCCCGAACATTACCGTAATTTTAGTTAAGGTAATCAGATAGAAAACTAGTCCATCATCGACGCTAAGAATTTGCAAGCTTTCCATATCAACCCTTGGTCACCTGGGAGCCGTTGGATCCTAACTGGAGATATGTCAATCCAGTGAAGGCTTCTGATATTTCTGAAAGTTGATCAAATGCATCTTCAACACTCTGTCCAACCTTAGTTCCAGTAACGGCTGAGGTGAGGTCATTCAACACAGACCAAGCAGGCCTACTATTCGCTGGTCCATCCAGGCTTTTAGAAAATTTCTGAACTCTTTTATCGCAGTTCGTAAAGGTTCCATTCATCTCAGTGAACATTTTGATAGGAAGAGTGTAATCGGCGTTTTGAAGTGCTTCGGAATAATGAGTTCCGAGATAGATCACAAGATCCGCATTTTCTCCAAAATTCGCTTCTTGGTCCTGCAACCTATCACCGACGATTAAGATCGTCTCAGCTTCTCTGCAGATATCTCTCAGTCCTCCAGTTCCAGTCTCATCCCCTACGTACTCCGCGCCCAACAACCTTAG
>CAWWAX010000147.1:0-2629 GCA_963935005.1 uncultured bacterium
ACACATGGGACTCGAAAAGACTGGAAGGATAGGAAGGATAGTCATCCACCCCGACGACCCTGAAGTTGTATTTGCGGCAGCAGCTGGACATTTGTATGGCCCCCAAGAAGAACGAGGTATTTTTCGGACAACAGATGGTGGTATCACTTGGGAAAGAGTTCTTTTTTCAGGACCAAATTCCGGTGGTATCGATATCGTCATGCACCCTGCAAATCCAAGGATTCTTTTTGCAGCAACATGGCAAATGCAAATCTGGCCTTGGGGTAGAGAAAGTGGAGGGCCCGAAAGCGGCCTGTGGACCAGCCGTGACGGAGGAGACACCTGGAAGGAAATGGAGGGGAATGGTTTGCCTGAGGGGACAATAGGTAGAATCGGCCTCGGTATGTCACAGGATGATCCAGACAGAATTTACGCGCTCATCGAGACAAACTCCAACAGGGATTACGAGCCACTAGAGGACCATGAAGGAACCCTTTGGCGGTCTGACGATGGAGGCGAATCGTGGTCGATGATTAATGGAGACCATGCACTGGCACAAAGACCACTGTACTACAGCAGACTGGCAGTAGCTCCTGACAATGCAAATGAAGTCCATTTCATGTCCACACGTTATACAAAATCTCTCGACGGAGGAATTTCTTACGCAGATATTGCAGGAGGAGATAACCACGACATGTGGATAGACCCCGTAATGCCAGATAGGATGATTATAGGGAACGATCAGGGTGTAATGATTTCTACGAATCGGGGGGATAACTGGTACCGACCTTTGTTGCCTATAGCACAAATGTATCACGTTGCCACGGACACAAAAGTGCCCTACAACCTCTACGGCAATCGCCAAGACGGTCCCTCTACTGGAGGCCCATCAAACACCCTAAGAGGCGGAAAAATACCCGTCGGATCGTGGGGATCAGTCGGTGGATGTGAGTCTGGGTTCGCCGTGCCTGATACTGTTACTAACTCAACAGTCTGGTCTGGTTGTTACGAAGGCATTCTCGAGCGTCACGATCTAGTCACTGGCATCAGCCGAACTGTTAGCGTCTGGCCAGACAATCCCGAAGGGTGGGCCGCCCGAGAACTCCCCTATCGATTCCAATGGACCTTTCCAATCCATATTTCCCCACACAATAATGAAAAAGTATATGTAGGAAGCCAATTTGTTCACCAAACAACTAATGGAGGACAAACCTGGGAAGTCATTAGCCCCGACCTAACAACCAATGACACTAACAAGCAAGTTGTAACCGGCGGGCTGACAACAGAGGATGCAAGCCCCACATATAACTCGGTCCTTTTCGCCATTGCTGAATCACCGATTTCCAAAGGGATTATCTGGACTGGATCACACGATGGTTTGGTTCATGTCAGCACGGACGAAGGAGTAACCTGGAAAAATGTTACCCAAAATATTCCATCTCTTCCTGAGTTTGGAACTATCAGTAATATCGAACCTTCTCGGTTCCGACCAGGATCGGCATACATCACTGTAGATTTCCATCAACTCGGAATTTCTGAACCTTATGTTTACAAGACAGATGACTTTGGAGAAACATGGAAATCGATAGTTGGAGACTTACCTAAGAGTATCTTCAGTTATGTTCACGTTGTCAGGGAAGATCCCACTAAGACTGGGCTTCTTTATCTCGGCACGGAGAACTCACTGTTTGTAACATTCAACGATGGAGTCAACTGGCATCAACTTCAGGGGAACTTGCCACATGCTCCAGTACACTGGCTGACCGTGCAACCACACTTCAATGACCTGGTGATCGGCACCTATGGAAGAGGTTTCTGGATCTTGGATGATGTCACTCATTTACAACAACTCACCGAAGAAACCCTAGGCAATTCGTTCCATCTTTTCACACCTCGTCCCACCTATCGCTATACCCCTAGAGAAAATTACAATAGCCAGCCTGATGATCCGGCTGCTGGTGACAATCCCGAACCAGGAGCATCGATTAATTTTTACCTTAAAAATCCATTCAAAGGAAATATCACTCTAACCATTAGAGGAGTCGATGGTGGACACATAAGGACATTAAACGTCACCTCTCCCATAGAAGGCTTGAACAGGATTTACTGGGACCTTCGTTATGAACCCTCTGAGGCACCGAGGCTCCGAACAACCGTGCTCGAACATAGTCACATCCAGGTAGGTGATACCGGTTACAGGCCTCCACCGGATGGGGGACTAGTCAGACCTCTGGCCGTACCTGGTACTTACACAGTCCGACTTGAAGCTGGAGAACACATCCAAGAAACACAACTCGAAATCCTACAAGACCCAGAATCTGAAGCCACTTCAGCTGAGATGAATGCCCAATTGGATTTCCAACTCCAGCTTCGAGATATGAGTAATTCCATCTCAACTCTTATCAATAGGATAGAGTGGGTAAGGAAAGATTTAGAAGATCTGCGCCAACGCTTTGGCGGTAACGATCGATATACAACCCCCTTAGATCTCGGAAAAGAATTGGAACAAGTCATGATTAGTCAGGAAATGACATTGTTTGATCTACGTCTTACCGGAGGATCATCCCGACAGGATACCATAAGATGGCCCAGGCAGCTTTGGGCTAAAATATCTAGCTTGGCCCAATACTCTTCCGGATCTGACCACAAA
>CAWWAX010000148.1:0-2597 GCA_963935005.1 uncultured bacterium
TAGGGATGATCTAGTGGTGCGGTTTCGGCCTTTGCCCAAATCTCCTCGGCCCGATCCCTTGCCTGTTTCCAGCGTGTGTCCTGGTCGATCTCTCTTGCCTGTTGGATGGTTTTTTCTCGTTCGACAAGGTGTTGCCGTTCAGTCTCTGACAGGGAGCGGCCAAGTTCGGCACGCCAATTTCCCTGGATACCTGTGCGCCAATCACCAAAAGCGCCAGCCGGGAAGCCATCTGGATAAAGGACATACCAACCCGCGTCATCCGAGGGGTGATCGTTGGTCGAAAAGCGATGTATCTTGCCGTCGGCAATCAATTGTTGTGGAGGTTTAATTCCCAGTTGAGAAATACTGACCGTAAACTGCTGTTTGATATCGTTGAGCGAAAACGATTTATCCGCATGTTTAAGGCTGTGATTGAACATCCGCGCTCTCCTTTTGGGCATCTACGTTGGAGATGAGACTGCGAATATCTTCCACTCGCCACGCTGTGGTCATGGGTCCGAGCTTTACCGGCTGTGGGAAGCGCCCAGACTTAACCCCTGCCCACCAGGTGGATTTAGAGATGGGGATGATTGGGGGAGTATTAGTACTTGGACTACCGAGAATTTGCGATAGTCGTAAAAAACCGGTTTCGGGTAGAGATACTGCGTTGGCCATGTTTAAGTCCTCCTGGACTTGGTTGAACATGGTTACGCATTAGATAACCCAACATCTGGGTTGGGGGGAAATTCAGAAAGATAAAAGGAAAATCAGAATTGTCCTTTTTGTTCTTCAAGCAAGCGGAGCGCCTTGGTGATTTTCTTGTGAAATGCCTTCAATCCGTGTTTATCACCGCCAAAATGTTCCGTGGCTCTTTCATTGATGCCCTCGGTGATCTGAGCAGCGTTGGGCCGCTCCCCGTGTTTATATTTTCCGGCTGATTCCGCCAGCATCTGGGCCATAATCGCAATGCCCAGATTAGAGTTCATTTCAGCAACTTCACTGCCATCTGGCATTTCCTTTTGTGTACGCTCTTCTGCAAAGAAAACTTCCGGTCTATCGTCGATTGGCATGTCTTCAAACCAGCGACGGAGGCTATCTCTCTTTATTCTCAGCAGGTTCTTTTGTACTAGCTCGGTGACATCACCACCCATCCACAATGTTCCATCACCAGTTGGGATGCCTTCGTCGATATAGTCCAGTCGACCTGAATAAAGCGCGTCTTCAATCGCTGCACGCTTCGCATCCATACAATGGGCACTCAGTCCCTCTCTTTTGAATTCCGTAGCCTCACTTGGGTTCATGCCACACCATAGAGCTACGATCATGTCGATTTTTAGAGAGTCCGCAAGGTCCCAGTACTCGAAGCACTTCTGAAGAGTTGAAACAGGAGAGGACGGGGGAGTCATAAGTTCTTACCTCATCGGTACTTACTAGTTAATCGCACTTCGATCTCAGTGTATCCAAATAATCAGCCCACCACTGCATCATACGCCGGCGTTCCTCCAGGTGCTCTGCATAGTTATAGGTAGCACGAATTGAATTGTTATCTACATGGGCAAGCTGTCGCTCTATCGCATCTCGGTTCCAGCTGTTTTCATTGAGAATTGTTGAAGCCATAGATCGGAACCCATGACCAGTAAACTCATCAGTGGTATAGCCCAGCCGTCTTAAGGCTCCATTTATCGTGTTTTCACTCATCGGACGGGTAGCGGACCGTGCGCTGGGAAAGGCGTATATTCCCGATCCCGTCAAAGGCTGGAGTTCTTCAAATATGCTCAATGCTTGGCGGCTAAGTGGGACGATATGGTCACGTCTCATCTTCATTTTGGTAGACGGTATCCGCCATGTGGCTTCATCAGTACGAATCTCTGCCCACTCGCAGTGCCTTAGTTCTCCTGGCCGAACAAATACAAGCGGTGCCATTTGCAAAGCGAATTGAGTAATAGGGGAACCCTGATAACCGTCAATTGTCCGAAGTAGGGCGCCGATCTCTGGCGGATCGGTGATAGTCGGGAAATGAGTTGAACGTGTCGGAGGTAAGGCACCCTTCAGGTCTGTCGTTGGATCTCGGGTACATTGGCCGGTTGCGACGGCATACCGAAATATTCTGGATGCGATCTGTTGGACTCGGTGGGCGGTTTCCAACGATCCTCTTTTTTCTATGCGTCGGAGTGTTTGTAGGATTTCTCGTGGTTCGATGACTGCGATCGGTCTACTACCTAGCCATGGGAACAGATTAGCTTCGATGCGTCGCAGTGTTGTCGTCGCGTGATTGTCGGTCCATTGGCTTCGATATTTGCCGTACCATTCCTTTGCGACCGCTTCAAATGAGTCCTTGTCACCGGCAAGCTTGATTTTCCGTTGATGGCTGGGATCTATGCCGTCTTCGATCAGGGACTTTGTATTTGCACACTTGCGCCTCGCTTCCTTGAGAGATGTGCTGGGGAAGGTTCCTAGCGAGAGTGTCTGACGTTTTCCGTTAAACCTGTAGTCGAGCCGCCAATACCTCCCTCCTCGGGGGGCGACTATTAAATACATGCCCCTACCGTCGGACAGCTTGTACTGTTTTTCCTTGGGTTTTGCCTTCCGAATTTGCAGATTTGTCAGTGACATGAAGG
>CAWWAX010000149.1:0-2587 GCA_963935005.1 uncultured bacterium
ACACACGCAAAGCCACCCGCCGGTTTCAGTGAACAAAGCTCTAGGTATTTAGCCCGCCCCTACCCCAGACCACTGATTCGATCTATCTGGACCTACCTATACTAGGCCCCGCTCTTTTCGTTGAAGGGGGGGGCATTGGCAGGAAATCCTATATCTAGAGAAACTGGGCCAAATGACTGACCCATGACTGACCCGCCTATAAGCATAACTGACATAAGAAAAGGGAGACTCCCGTAAGTAGTTGTCCCCCTTCACTTTACTAATGCCCCGCGATGGACTCGAACCATCAACCTACTGATTAAGAGTCAGTTGCTCTACCGATTGAGCTAGCGGGGCAATACATGCTTAGAATGCCGCGATATCCGTAATCGCCTGACCCAGAATCAGACCATGTACATCATGGGTACCCTCGTAGGTATATACCGACTCCAGGTTCGCCATGTGACGCATGGAATGGTACTCAATTAAAATACCATTTCCTCCCAGTAGCCTTCTGGATTCTCGGGCAATATCACAGGCCATATCGCAATTGGCTCGTTTCGCCAGGGAAACCTGCTGGGGGGTCATTTCACCTTCATCTTTCAGTCTACCTAGCTGGAGGCAGAGCAGTTGACCCTGAGTAATCTTGGTCAGCATGTCGGCTAATCTGACCTGCTGAATTTGTTTGCCTCCGAGCGGCTCTCCGAACATCACTCTTTCTTTGGAATAACTCCTGGCCTCATCGAAGCAGGCCATTGCCGCTCCAACTGTCCCGAATGCTATCCCGTACCTTGCCTGAGTCAGGCAACTTAGAGCACTCTTGAGTCCAGCGGTCCCTGGTAACACAGCGGTGTCGGGTACATGTACGTCTTCCATGTAAAGCTCACTAGTATCGGAAGCGAGTAGCGACAGTTTCCCTTTTTGATCGCGAGCTGAAAATCCCTTGGTATCCGTAGGGACCAGAAAACCTCTAATACCTTTAGTATCTCCTATTTCATTGATTTGAGCCCAGACTACAGCAACGTCTGCCATAGAACCGTTTGTGATCCACATCTTGGTTCCATTGAGAATCCAACCATCGTCCACTTTCTTGGCGGTAGTGATCATACCCCCAGGGTTAGATCCATAATCTGGTTCTGTAAGACCAAAGCAACCGATTTTTTCTGCTGCCGCTAAGGTTGGTAGCCATTCTCGTTTCTGTTCCTCACTACCGAAGGCATAAATCGGATACATAACTAGTGCACCCTGTACGGAGGCAAAGGATCGAATACCAGAGTCGCCTCGTTCTAATTCCTGATTGATTAGTCCGTAGGCCACATTGTTGAGTCCAGCGCAACCATATTCTTCAGGAAGATTAGCACCCAGCAGACCAAGTTCTCCTAATTCTGGGATAATTTCCTTCGGAAAGCTTCTTTCTATATAGGCCTTTCCGATAATGGGCATCAATCGGTCTTCGACCCAGTCGCGCACCATATCTCTGATCATTCGTTCCTCTTCGCTGAGTAACGAATCCACATTGTAGAAATCTACGCCCTCGAATTTGCCCGCCATATAATTACCTCTCACTCCATTTTAAGATTTAGCCAGACAAGAAACCTAGTAAGACTCTTCATCTGAAGAAACGACCTGAGATTCGGAGCTTGCCTTCATACGAACTGCTCCGTAAAGGACTTCGCGTGTCACGCGGGCACTCACGTAAATTGCCGCTAAAACTGTTCCTGCCCATCCCCCAATCAACATGTTCGAGGGCTCAACCACAATCCAAATCCAAAAACACAGGGCTACCCCTATACAAACACCGACTACCCAACTCCGTGCTTTTGCCCAGTCAAGCACAGAATCCACACATTCTTTGCACCAAAGTATTCGATCTAAGTCACTGTAGTCGTTGGTCTGACCGCAACGGGAGCAGATGGCTTCATCAACCTCTCCGAGTCTCCATTTCATGATTCTTCTCCAAAGCTGTAGTTGTGTATAGCCACAGTGTTTGACTTAGAACGCTAATCCTGGATCAACTAACAAACTCCTCACTGTATCCATAATCGGTATGATCTTCTCCCCACCTAATCAGTTCCTCCAGAAACGTTGGACGACCGGATCCGTCTCTCCGGGCTTTCCCGGCGATATTCAGTGCTCTTTGCCAGGTTATGCTATTGAGCCTATCCCTGTAGAGTAAAGCCCTGGCGACCTCAGTGCTCCTGCGGCTAGTTCGAGTCACTACTCGTACTCCTGCCACTCCAGGAAATTGTTGGAAAATAGACTCGGTTTCTGCCGTAAATAGATAGATGTAAGGACCGACTTTGGCCCATAGATGTCCCCCTCTACGAATTTGGTAGAGAGGTTGCTCTACTATCACTTCTACGACATTGCCGTTCATACTTGCGGAGACACTGGGGGAAGAAGCGAAGATGTCAGCCACTTCTCTGTCAGATGGAAGAGTTAGGTCTACTTTCGCACAACCAAGAGCATAAAATCCGAAAAATATACATAAGAATCGGCTCACCAGAAGCTTCTTTGGCGAATGCCTATTTCTTTGGAGCTTATTGCAATGTTCGTTCACTAAATCCTCCATATACCTTTGCCTGTCTGGCGATCAGCTTACTCTGAG
>CAWWAX010000150.1:0-2493 GCA_963935005.1 uncultured bacterium
AAAGGGATCTTTCTTAGAAGCAAGCCATGATCCCAATCTTTGTGGCAACGCTCATGACCATTCAATCTGTCTGCAGTATTCTACTGGAAAAATACTTACATCCGGAGCAGTCTGGGAGCTCGCCGACGACTATGTCAGCGTCGTTGAACCTGACAGATATTCCTCGCGGACGACGTTTGAATCTTCTGTTTTAGGCCATCAAGACCGCGCACCACCAGTTAGTTAACTACATAAGTCTTTGCTGAAATACGTTCAGTAGACTCTGGAAGTCTGTTGAACCTTATCAAGTTAACTGAACAAAAAAGGTCTAGAGGATGAATCAATTGAGTAAATATCTTCCACTTCTATTAATAGCTGGTGGTCTGTCGTATTCATCAGGACTAGCCAGTGCACAGGAAACAGGCTCGGTCACAGGGGTGGTTCAAGTGTCTGGGACAATAGTGACGGATGCAGAAGTGAGGATACGCGAGCTGGGCTTACGGGCAGCCGTAGGTGAGGATGGGTCTTTCAACTTTGAAGGCGTTCGACCAGGCGAGTATGTTCTCGAGGGTGAAAGCCCACGGTGGGGAAATGGCTCTCAGGATGTCAACGTAGTCTCTGGGGAAAACACTTCGGTAGTGATTGAATTGCAAGCAATCTTCCACATGGGCGAATTGTTAGTCACTACCGTTCCTGGAATGGTGAGACAAGACAGAGCCTATCAGGCAACAACAGTGCTGACATCCAGGGATTTATTAAAATTGGGGGAAAGCTCACTAGGTGAGACACTATCAAAACAACCTGGGCTCTCCTCTACTTACTTCGGCCCGGGTTCAAGCCGGCCAATTATAAGAGGTCTAGGTGGAGACAGGGTCAAAATGCTACAAAATGGGTTAGAGCTTGGAGACGCTTCGGGCACTAGCCCCGACCATGCTGTATCGGTAGAACCCAGACTAGCTGAGCAGATAGAAGTTGTAAGGGGTCCAGCTACACTTCTTTACGGAAGCTCAGCGGTTGGCGGTGTTGTGAATGTGCTTGATGCGGCGATTGCTCGTGATTTGCCGTCGAAACAACTTAGCGGATTCCTGGAAGGGTTAGGTGGTACTGTCTCGGATGAACGCACTGGGTCTATGGGACTGACCTCCCGAGTTGGCAAGTTAGTGCTAACTGGGTCCGGAGTCGTAAGACGCGCACAGGATTTTAGTATCCCTGGGTATGCGACAAAAGATGCTGATCACAGGGAAGAACATGAAAAACTAGGAGTGATGGCAAACTCGTCTCTTCAAGGTCAGAGTGGAACCCTTGGAGCCAGCCTAGTCGGATCGCAAGGATATTTTGGAGTCAGCGTATTTGACCAGTGGTCCAACTACGGAGTTCCTGGTCACGGACATCATGAGGAGGAAGAAGAAGATCATGATGATCACGACGAGGAAGAGCATGAAGAAGAGGGAGTGCGGATAGACCTGGACAGAACTCGAATCAACCTAGAGGGTGGACTGAGATTTCAGGGTTCTGGGTTTAGTAGTGGATTTGAAAACGTAACTTTAAATTTCGCACAGAACGACTATATACATGAGGAAATTGAAGAAGATGCGGTTCATACGACCTTTACCAATAAATCTTACGAGGGCCGGATAGAGAGTGACCACGCCCTGGGTGAACGTGTCAGCGGATCCATTGGTATGAGTACCTATTCCAGGGATTTCACGGTCGTAGGAGAAGAGGCCTTTGTACCGGCCACTGAAACCAAAAATAAGGCCATATTTTTGTATGAAAGCGTTGAGCTGTCCGATGAGTTGGGCCTGCAGGTAGGATCAAGAATCGAACAACAAGAAGTGAAGACAGTAGTAAAATCACTAGATGATAGGACCTTTGAAGCATTTTCTAATTCGATGGGTCTCAAATGGTCACCATTGGAACGCTTTTCATTCGTATTATCGGGTTCGAGGTCAGCAAAACTGCCGAATGCGGAGGAGCTCTTTTCTAACGGCCCACACCTTGCCACAGGGTCATTCGAGGTAGGGGACTCCAACCTTACAATAGAAAAGTCGCACAGTTTTGATGGTACGCTAAACTACAGTTCGGATCGTTTCCGGACTACGGCTTCTTTATATAACAATGATTTCAATAACTATATTTATTTGGCCAAAGACGATGACCATGACGATGACCATGACGATGACCATGATGATCATAAATTGCCCGAGTATCATTATTCTCAGGCAAATGCGAAGTTTCAAGGTTTTGAATTCGAATCAGAATACGATTTGATTCATGGGAACAGGTCGTTGGGAACACCTCATCTTGCTCTTGGGTTCATGGCGGACGCTGTGATTGGCAAGTTGCTCGATGATCATGGTGATCACGACGAGGAAGGGGATAATTATGTACCCAGACTGCCTCCTTACCGAATCGGAGGAAGCTTGTCATATAGTCAAGGCCTGCTTTCTAGTGACGTTGCAGTTCGTTATTCAGGAAGGCAGGGGAAGGTCACTCATGGTGAAGAAATAACGG
>CAWWAX010000151.1:0-2482 GCA_963935005.1 uncultured bacterium
CGAACGGGTCGTAACCCAGATTCATCGAGAGTTCTGAGCGCTTTCCGATAGGCAGGACGATCCAGACTTACCTTGGCACTGAAGGGGATTTGGGTTAGCACGTCATCCGAAAGATTAAGTATTTGAATTTTCCCATCTGATGTATAAGCTAGTTTTGACTGGAAAGAACTTGTCCGGAATGGAAACACATCTTCTCCTTCTCCACTTATTAACTGGGCAACTTGTGAAGTCAGTGATCTCACGTACAATTCTGTAGAACCGTGCTGTTGCAAGCTATATGACAGAGATGTCTTACCCTTGTTTTCAATCCAGCCAGGAGAATGAAAAGAGGTGCCAGGGTTACTTTTGCTAAACAGTGAGACATCTCCACCAGCTTCTCTAATCCAAATTCCTGGAGTGTCTCCGTCCGAGACGTATGCTATGTGATCTTCTAGGGGTGAGTATGCCGGATAGAATTCGTTTGCTGGATCTTGGGTCAGTGCTGTTGTCTTTCCACTATTTATGGTGACCTGCCAAATGTCGTAGTTGCCATTTCTATCTGATGAAAAGACGATTTTACCTCCGTCTGGGGACCAATTGGGTTCTCTATCATCGAAAGGTCCCGAAGTGATCTGTTGGAGGTCAGAGCCATCTTGACGTATCATCCAGATGTCGTAGTCACCACTCCAATAGGCCTGGAATGCAATCCATTCGCCGTCGGGTGACCAATGAGGTTGTCGTGCGTCTCCTTCAGGGTCGGTTAGGGCTTTGGCTTCGCCTCCTTCTGATTCTAAGGTCCATATGCGACCCACCAAATCAATGGCGAGTTTGTTGCCATCTGGAGACAAGCTGGCCGCCATGTTTGTTCCTTCATGGAGAGTTACTTCTAGGGTTCGACTGTATTCCTCGGAATCTTTGGACGTCAGACCAAGAGATGACAGTGAAAGGAACGCTACGGCAAGGAGAGAAAGTTTAAGGTTGATCTTAATAGCCATTAGATTTCCTCGTGTGAGTGACTCTTAGAACAGACGTTTCTTCAGCCAGTTTATTCCCAGTGAGATTGCCTCGCAGAAAAAGACCGAAATTCCATGTTCCCTGGATTGTGTCATCTTCATTGACGGAAATAGTGATACTAAGAATGCCGCTCGGTGTTGTAGTCTGATAGTCAAGTTGCCTGCCTGTGATTGTAATAGGAACCCTTCTAGAGATATCTGGAGCGATTTCACTCGTAGCATTGGCGATATAGACACCATCTAGTTGTAAAACTTGTAGAAGGATTGTGACTTCTTCTGGGATGCCCATCACACGTGTAGCAAGCTCGTAATTTCCTACTGGATCAAAGGGAGTCTGCGCCTGAATATTTGAATTGCTAGAGTAGCTGGTAAACACAAGCGTGCAGGTCAGGAAAGTAGCTGAAGTTAAGCGTCTTAAGAGCATAAGTTTCCCTCATCCGTCGGGTTGTAGAGTCAATTGGACTCGAAGTCTTCTTCGGAAAAAATCCAAGTACTGCACTATAAGTGCTTTTTGTTAGATGGGTAGTCCTGGGGTTTGTTTGAGGTAATTAAATAATTGCTAAACACTCCATTTGTGTAGGTGTTTTGGGTACGAATGTTCCTACGATTGCTTGGGCATCGAAAGTCCAGGGTAGAAATGGGTGAGCGAGCTCCCCTGATACAGATGGGCGGGCCGTCCATGCTTATGGGTCGGAGGCATCATTGAAACGTATTCAACAAAATTTGTAGATTTTAAAACTTTTCTCCGGAAATTGGCAGGGTCTAGTTTAGTGCTCCAGACTGATTCGTAGATATTTCTGAGTTGACCGAGAGTAAACTTCTTGGGGCAGAACTGAGTAGCTAGTGTGGTGTCCTGCAACTTGGTAGAAAGTCGTTTGTGGGCCAACAGGATCATGTGCTGGTCGTGGGGTGAAAGAGTCTGGTTGTCATCACGGATATCGGACACCAAAGAAAAAGATCCCCTCATGTTTTTGGAGTGGATTAGAGAGTTCTCGTCCATGAAACCCAAAACTCCCAAGAATAATAGATTTAGCTGCCTGACAGGTGAGTCTGGTTTTGAGGTTGAGTATGAGGTGACCTGTTCTAGGTGAGTGATTGGGGTTAGCTGCAGTTCGTCAATCAAATAGCCTTTGGCGGTTGTTTCTAAGTCCTCTTTCTCAACTCTCTTAAAAGGAAGAGCCATATCACCCTCGAACGGGGAGAGTCCAGTAGGTAGGGAGAAGATTTCTAGAGAACGTTCAGATACCCGAAAGACTGCAAACTCAAGGTTTACTTGAAAGTTTGCCCCTGCCGGCTCTAGCAAAGAGGAATCGAGAAAAAGCTGCTCTATTTCTGGCATTCAATTGTTGTCTAAATGACCTTTATTATAAAAGGATAAATTACTGAGAAATGTGGGTAAGTGCAACCGGGAGAGTGGACAAACAGCTGAAAAAACGCCATTTATACCCTATGTGGATAATACCGCACACAACAGTTCCTTTAAATATATA
>CAWWAX010000152.1:0-2476 GCA_963935005.1 uncultured bacterium
ACCCCCCTGAATAGGCTAGATCAAACAATGAAACGAACCTCCAAATCTAAACTGTTCGCCCTTTTCGTCTGTCTATCAACTGCAATCATCCCCAGCTTAGCTAATGCTCAGAGTGCCGCGATTCGCGAATCTGATCTAGCAACATTTGAACCCCGCTTGATCGGTCCAGCTGTGACTGGAGGAAGAATTCACAACCTTGCAGCATTACCCGACAATCCTTCGGTGATTTTCATCGCATCAGCCTCTGGAGGCCTGTGGAAAACGACCAACCGAGGTCATACCTGGAAGAACACTTTTGCTGATCAGGCCGTCAGTACTTTTGGAGATGTCGCGATAGCCCCTTCGAACTCCGATATCATCTATGCGGGCACTGGCGAACAGAACAATCGACAGAGCACTTCTTGGGGCAATGGCGTCTATCGTTCTAATGATGCTGGAGAAACATGGACACATCTTGGACTAACCGAGACCCGACACATCGGAAAAGTAGTAGTCGACCCAACAAATCCTGATGTTGTCTATGTCGCCGCACTAGGAAATCTTTGGCAAGCCAGTGATGAAAGAGGTGTTTTTCGCAGTGTGGACGGTGGACAAACTTGGGAAAAAACCTTGTTTATTGATGATTACACAGGAGCAGTCGACCTCGTCATAAATCCTGACAATCCTCACATTCTCTATGCTGCAACCTACCAAAGGCTCCGTCGAACTTGGGGGTTCAACGGAGGAGGTCCGGGAAGTGGCATTTATAAGAGTGAAGACGCTGGGGAAACATGGACCCAACTGAGCAATGGGATTCCTGATGGAGATAAGGGTCGCATTGGCTTAGCCATATCGAAATCTAATCCAATGATTCTAAACGCTCTCATTGAACATGCCGATGACAACTCTCAAGGGACCTACAGAACCGAGGACGGCGGTCAAAATTGGATCAGGGTTAACTCTCTTAACCCCAGACCAATGTATTATTCTAAAATATTTATTGATCCTTCAAGCCCAGATAGAGTCTACGTTTTAGCCACCTCATCTTACAAGAGTGAAGACGGCGGACGAACTTTCTCTGAAATAGCCAAAAGACCCACTTATGATGTGGGTGTACACGCTGATCAACATGCCATGTGGATCAACCCTTCAGACCCAGAACACTTCTACTTAGCTGGAGATGGAGGTCTGTGGGAGACCTATGATCAGGGTATGAATTTTCGAAAACTCAACAACATCCCGATAGGACAAATCTATGCGATAGGACTAGATAACAGAGACCCCTATTACGTTTACGTAGGAATGCAAGACAACCACTCTTGGATGGGACCTTCAAGGACAAGAGGCTGGACTGGCATCACTAATGACGACTGGCGACAAACCGGATTTGGAGATGGAATGTACCAGCAAGTAAGCCCCACTACTCATCGTTTTGTATACGGAAATTCCAATGGGGGAGGATACTACCGTTTTGACCCAGAGACAGGTGATATGCTCGACATCCGGCCGAGAGCCGGTTTAGGTGAAAATCGATACCGGTGGGACTGGGTCTCTCCCAGCTTAGTTTCTTCACATGATCCAGCCAGGGTCTATTTAGGTGGCAACAGGCTGTTTATTTCTCAAAATGATGGTGAATCCTGGACATTCACAGAAGACTTGACCCGCCGCGAGGACCGGAATGAAATGGAACTCATGGGAATAAGAGGCGCAGACATGACTATCTCCGCAAATGATGGCACCTCTTCTTATGGTGAGATTGTTGTGATCGCAGAGTCCCGACTGGATTCACAAGTTCTTTGGGCTGGAACAGACGATGGAAACCTCCAAGTGTCACGGAATGGCGGAGAAACATGGAATGAACTGAGCAAAAACATAGAGGGAGTGAGAAACGGAACCTATGTGAGTCGTATCGTTAGTTCTCAGCTTGGTCCTGGAGTCGCTTACGTATCATTCGATGCACACCGCGATGGAGACTTCTCCCCTTATCTGTTTGTTACTAAGGATTTTGGTGAAACATGGACTTCATTGATTAGCAATTTACCTTCTGGTTCGATCAACTCTTTTGTAGAACATCCAGATAACCCAAACACCCTTTTCGTGGGCACCGAACACTCTGTATTTGTCAGCACAAATGCAGGATCCAATTGGGCAAAATTGGGAAATCTTCCAACCACCGCCATGGACGATATGGCAATACACCAAAGAGAAAAAGATCTGGTGATAGGCACACATGGCCAAAGCGTTTGGATACTCGATGATACCTCTCCTTTAGCTGAATGGACGCTGTCCACTTCTACCCGAGCGGCGAATATCTTCAGCATTAGAGATGCCACAATTTTCAACTACAAAAAAGACACTTCATATAGAGGCCAAGCCGAATTCCATGGAACCAATCCAGTGTCCGGAGCTATAATTACCTATAGCCTAGGAGAAGGTGATGGCACTGCCGCGATACATGTCCAAAATGCCAAAGGACAAACAGTTCGAATTTTATCTG
>CAWWAX010000153.1:0-2420 GCA_963935005.1 uncultured bacterium
CCTTCTTCAGACACAGTGGGATGGATGACACGATCCGTTGAGGATGCTGCCTTACTGTGGGAAGTCTTGTACGATAGGAGTGTTAAGAATCTAGACTCGAGCTCTGTAGCGACTGATGATCGTTTGTCTGTCGAAGGGGTAAAATCAACGATTCGGTTTGGGTTCATACGTGATTTTTTTCTGGAAGAATCAGACGAAGAGACTCAAGACAATTTTAACGAAACCCTCGAAACCCTGGACGTTGCGGGAGCCAGTGTAGATGAAGTTCGATTGCCGAAATCTTTCTATAATTTCATTCACGATCAGAAGGTCATAACAGAAGTAGAAGGAGCCAGATTTCATCGGGGTATGTTTGAAAAAGATCCATCACTCTACAGTCCACTGCTGAGTGCTACTATAGAGAGTGGATTAAAGAGGAGTAGCGAACAGTATTCCACTGCGCTTGCAAGACAGATTGAGTTCAAGGCTGACATGGAAATTTTGGCAACTGAGGTAGATATACTTCTGACTCCCAGTACACCTTCTCCAGCTCCGTCTGACCTTACGACTACAGGTAACGGTATGTTTCAGGGACCATGGAGTGCTTGTGGGTTGCCTACACTCAGTTTGCCATCGGGCCTTTCGTCAAACGGATTGCCATTCGGAATCCAGCTAATAGGCCAATCGTTCGGTGACCAAAGCCTATTGAAGAGGGCGAGGTGGTGTGAAACTGTGTTAGATATAGATTTCTCACCGTTAACTTGATTGGGTCTTAAGAACTTGGGATTTTTTGAAGAAAGGTTTCCATAGAATGGAAGGAACTGGCGAATCAACAACTGACGGCACCCTTCACTCTGCTCACGTCACCTTAGAGTCATTACTGAGAGGTTCTTTCCGAAAGCAATTTATAGATGAATTGCTTGGAGCTAGGGAATTCTCCAGAGCGTTGAATGTTCTTAGGTCTAGCATGAAATCTCATACCTTTAAGTCAGCTGGCAGCTCCTTTTCATTAGGGAATGTGGTAAAGACCTTGGATGATAGGACTAAAGCCGAAGGTTTTGAGGTTTTCCACTCCTGGAATCATAGTGATCATACCTTCAGTAATGACAGCACTCCAGTATTGATGGTTGATCACTTTGCTAGAATGGCCCTGAAGGATCAGGATGAAAAAGTCTGCTTATCTCTGTTGTTAGATATCTATTTCTTTCACGTGCTAGCCCTTTGCTGCATCCGGTCCTGGGATGACGATCAGCCACAGGAGAATTTTGATAAAATCACTCGGTTGCTTGAGTGGCTTCAGGGTCCTTCCGGGAGTGGTCATCAATTTGTTGAAAACGCTGAGACTCTTTTGGTTCTGGCGGTTTCCCAGTACCATCCGGTTGACCAAGCTTACGATGCATTAATTGAAAGGATTTGGGCTCTTGATTCTAGACGCCAGGTAAGGTTTTCTCTCATTAGTGCTGCGGTTTTAGGAGGTCATTTAAGATGGGGTTCACGTGCTATGTATAGTCGCGACGTTGTAAAGATGCGTGCTGATAACGAGGGGGATTATCCTTGGTTATTGCACTCGTTGACTACACTAATGGAGGAGTATGTCCGCCTTCGAGAGAGTGGGGTGGAAAATCAAGACCGACAGGAAATCATAAAGGCACTGCTGAATGGACTAACTCCTGATCCTTGGGCTTTTTTCCGAATCCCTCCTCCAGTCTCCCTTGCTCTTTATTCTGAGAAACATCAGCTACTACGGCAGCTTCTTGCTACATATGCTGAAGAACTGGCTACAGAATTTATTGCCGTTCAACCTACATTGGAGGGTTACTCTGCTTTGGCCTTCCATTTCAATTTCCCTCATAACATTCTAAATGCACTTTTGATGGTTTGTCTTTCTGAGGGATCCGTACAAAGCTTCTCCCTGAATGATCTATTGTCAGGTGGAGTTTCCGATTCTCTGAAAATCGACGAATTAAATCAAGTTGCTTTGAAACTCATGCTGTTTGCTGGAAGTAACCGAGACAGGGTGGGTCCTCAAGGAACGAAACTGATCATTTATGATCCACACGTGGGTTTGGCACATTGCAATATGGTTCTTTCGACAATGAAAAAATATCTCGCTGTAGATTTAGGGGGCAGGGAAAAGAACATTTAGTAGTAAAATTTTGAATCTGAGTGAAGTGTCTGTTGGTCACCACTTGTGACCAAGTTGTGATTTATTCATCTTCAGGTCTGTTTCCATTGACTTAGGTTTAATCTCCCGTCTAAACAAAGACATTTCTAAGGCTATACCAGAAGATGTTCCCATCCAAAAACGATTCAGTTTTTCTAGTTATTTGTAGTGATGTTACGAGAATGTTTTATAGAATGGCTGCTCTGGTCTTTGTGTTCCTTTCTATTCATTTGTCGACACTTTCTCTTTCGGGGATTCAACAGGATCCGAACTTTCC
>CAWWAX010000154.1:0-2383 GCA_963935005.1 uncultured bacterium
ACCTGAGCTTGGTTGCCAAAGATTTCTTTTCTTGGCAAAAACGTTGGATTCTTTCGCCGTTAGGCAAATAGTAACTCAAGTAGTAAACTTTTCGTTTACCACTTTTTCTTAGATAGACTGAACATCTTGGTTCATATCCAAGTAACAAACCTGATTGTTTCATTTTAAGCTCCTGACTTTAACGCAGGGTGTCAGGCGATTTTCCAAAAACTTTCTCAAGTCTTCCACCCTTATACGTACTTCCCTTCCAACTTTCAAGTAGGAAAGATTACGAGCGTTATATAGATGGCCCTCAACAGTTTTAATTTTACATTTGAGGATCTCTGCAACCTCCGGAATCGTGTAAACTTGCGGAATAGAATCCTGTTTGTCCTCTATGACTTCATATACCACTTTAATCAACTCAAATAGATTTTGTTTAGAGGAATCCTGTTGGTCCAGAAGTGGTGTTTTGTTTGTAGCAAGCATTACTTTTCCGCCCAGCTGTCTGCAATTTTTGCCTCCACCACTACGGGGACTTTTTTTAAGTAGCGCTTCATTCCCCGAACCATGCAGTCCTCAAGGGTTCCCAACATTTCCTCTGCCACATCCTTCCTGCATTCAATGATGATTTCGTCGTGAACGAGGTTTACCGGACGTGCATTCAGTGCTTTGAGATGTGGCCAGAGCAGCACTAAGGTCTGTTTCAGGCCGTCGGAAGCTAGCGACTGCACCGGAGTATTGTAGACGACGGTTTTTCTGGGCCGCTTCTTTGAAAGATCCTGTTCTGATTTGTACCTCATATCATCTTCTGTGAGCCTGCGGACTCTGCCAGATAGTGTTTCCAGCAAGACCTCACCATTTTCCCTGAATTCCCTGTCCGCCCTCTTCCAGAGCCTGCTGTGGTAAGGCCTGTAGTTCCCATAGAGTTTGAAGAAAGCAGCGTGGAAACGTTGGGCCTCAGCCAAACTGATCCCAATTCCGAAGGACTTCATGTAGGCGACAAGACCTTTGGGAGACATCCCGTAGATCAGTCCAAAATTAATTGCTTTCGAAGCCGTACGCTGCTCTTTGGAGACTTCACTAAGCTGAACACCGAAGGCTTTAGATGCAGTCAATCTGTGAAGATCCTCGTCTTTTCCAAAGGCCTCCCGCATCACCTTTTCCCCTGAGAGTTCGGCTGAGACACGCAGTTCAATCTGGGAGTAGTCGGCAATCACAAAGCAGTTCCCCTCCTCGGGCACGAACAACTCCCGAATTTCCTGCTGGCGAGGAATCGTCTGCAGGATACCTTGGACGGAAAATCTGCCGGTTCTCGCTCCCATCGATAAGAACCTGCTCCTGAGTCTTCCATCTTCAGGGAGCGATTCTGGGTTAAGTTTTTTCAAGTAGGTGCCGATGAGTTTTTTGTTGGCCTTGCACTGGAGAATCAAATCCGAGAGCTCACTGGCGTCTTCTGATTCGATCCCCCTGAGTGTTTTCTCAGAGGTGTCCTTCAACTCGATTCCGAAAAACCCTCTGAAATACTCCTTGATCTGCTTAGGTGAGTTTGGGTTCAGCCTCTTTTCCTCTGTGTTCGGCCTTTGAGAAGCTGCACCCTGGCCCAAATTAGCTATAGGAAGTCTTTCCTCCAAGACATTTTTAGAGAGGTTGGCCTGTTCCACCAAAACATTGAGTTTTTTAATATCTACTTTCATACCGGCCCACTCAGTCGAAGCCACAGAAGGAATGATGTCGCACTCAAGTTTTACGATTTCTAAATGATCACTGAGTGAGGGGGCGTAGCTGTTCCAAAGCTCCCCGGTTTGTACCAGATCGCTTGCAGCATAATGAAGTTGACGTTCAGTATACGGAGCCCCTTTAAAGGACGTCCTCAGTTCCTCTTCTTTGTCCATATGACACCCAAGTTTCTCAAGAGAAAGTGCAGCCAGACCCCAACGACCCTTTTCCTGCATCGTGCCATATTCACAGACGATAGCAGCGAGCATGGTATCCAAAATGGGCTGGCAGTCGATTCCCATTTGGTACCAAAGGAAGGACCAGTCGAACTTGAAATTGTGGCCAAGTTTGTAAGTTTTCTTAGACTCAAGTAAAGGCCTGAGTGTCTTTGTGAAATCATGGGCCAACTGGTCGAAAAGAAAGCAGTTCCAGCCACTTTCCTTATCATTAACACCGACCCCGATCAGCGAGATTTGATCTTCAAGTGGATTGAGTCCTGTAGTCTCCAAGTCCACTGTAACCACTTCTGCCCGTGAGGCTAATTCCGCTAGTTTGCTAAGGTAAGCGGTGTTGTCTTCTTGGTCCAAGTAATAACACTGAAATTTATCAAAATGTTTCTCAAATGACATAGGCTCCTCTCCTTGTTGATTGGTTGAAATTTCTGGCAAGTGTAGACAGTGTAGAC
>CAWWAX010000155.1:0-2363 GCA_963935005.1 uncultured bacterium
GAAGGCCTCTTTTATAACCCTGGGCGCTGGTATTTTCACGAACAGCCTGTTGCCTTACGACTTCAGAAAGCTTATTCACAACAACAGTGTCTGCATGTTTTAGAAAAAAGGGATCGTCAAAAAAATCGGGCCGATTCTCATAGATAAAAGTGGAAACTTCTCTCGTCAATGTCGGTGAATAGCAAACACCGCTTTGACTCAACAAATCCAGAAACTCCTCATCGACATTAACATCACGTATGCTATGAGCAATGAAGTCTGTCCCAGCTCTGAGAAGATCTTTAGCATCTTCAAGATAAAACAAGTGTGAAGCCAATTTGAACCCTAACTCATGACTTCTATCGATAATTGTAGAGAATAAGTTCACAGGCATTTTCGACGTAGACCCAAGATTGTCATCTACCCGAATTTTCATCCAATTCACATCCAGTTCAGCATTTCGCTGCAAAACTTCCAACACTTCACTACTCGTTGTACCTGTTATGACTTCCCCTGCAATATAGAGCCTAGCCCTATCCAAATCAGGTATGGATACTTGCTCATCCCTTAAAATTTTTCCTTCTTCCCCATCTCCACCTAAGCTATTCACCGTGGTGATACCATAATCCGCATATAGACGAAGCTGCCGGATCAAGTTTTCCCTATTGTAATATCCAGAATCAAGTCCCAACACTCCACCTACATGCCCGTGAGTATTTATCAATCCTGGCACTATTATCCGACCACTAAGATCCTCAACATCAGCCCCAGAAGGTATTACGATTTCTTCATCGCTCCCGACTTCACTAATACGGCCGTCATGAACCAAAATGACTCCATTTGATATAAAGTCAGAGCCAGTCCCATCCCAAATCTCAGCTCCAACAAACGCTGAAATCTCAGAACCCTCTCGACTACAAGCTGACAACAGAACCAAACACAAGGCCCATCCGACAATAACTCTCATAGTCGCTCCTTCCCTTGAAATAATCATTGCTTCGTCTGCAACATTACACTGACGTGCAAGTCGTCGATAGTCTGTGTAAGTAATCTTCCAAATATATCTGGAAAAGAGTGGAAGCCCTTGGCTCGAATTTGTCTGTTTCTCATGACCCATCTACAGAGTCTAACTGACTCTCAGTAGGTTCTGCTCAACAAAACCACGATTCTGAAAAAGCTGGCGGACGTAATTCCACTGGTTGAAATAAATCCTCGGCCAAAGCTTCTACATAGCCTGCTTCTTTTCCTAGTGTAAGTGCTTTCACTTTGGCGAAAATGACCGCCCAATCCTCTCCATCGACAACACTAGATTCAACCATACAGGCTATCTGTTCCTGTAAGACATCAACCCTATTATCAGGATGCTCCCATTCGTAGACCAAATTTTCTTTAGATAATTCTCCAACCAGTTTAGATAACTCAGGGATTCCCAAAAGTTTTGATCCTGGAGGCAACAGTAACCTGATAGAGTAATGGACTGGATCTACGTGATAGATCAAGTCATGCTCCTCTATAAAATCCAAGAGATCCAAATAACCAGACACCGTAGTCCAGGGAGTGAATGGAAGCAAGGAAGGTTTTAAATATACTCCTGCGTTTCTAGTATTCTGAAGTGCTATTGCCACATCATCACGAGTGTGGCCTTTGTCTAAGTACTCGAGGATCCTGTCATCCACAGTTTCTACCGCCGAAATCACGAATAAACAACCTAGGCTTCCCAGTTCGCACAGTACCTCAGGATACTCCAGGAGATGTTCAACCTTTGCAGTGATATCAAAAGTGATATCACTGTGTTTTTGATTCATAGCGCGGACAATTTTCAAAGAATATTTAACACCATTTAAAAAATCAGGGTCGCCAAATGAAATATGTTCCGCTCCCATTTCCACCAAATTATCAATATCTGCCAAGACTACCTGTTCTTGAACCAAACGTAATCGTCCTTCGTAAACCGAAGGGATTGGGCAATGTCTACAACGGTGAGCACATCCCCTACTAGTTTGAGTTGACCCAACAAGTTTTTCTCCGTGCCCAGACACCGTTAACTTTGAGTAATCTTCAAGGGGAGGTAGCAGTGAGCGCACAGGAGTGATAAAATTTTGCCTGGAAAGATTGGGTTTTTCTAAAACTTGAGACCTGGAAACGCCAGAGATGCCTACCTCACCAGTTTCTAAGCCATCGATATAGTCAGCCAAAGGCCCTTCAAATTCTCCTCCTATAACAGAATCGCCGAGATGAGACAGAAGTTTTTGTTCATTCAATGAAGCGTAAAGGCCGAAGTAACACAGGTAACTTTCTGGTTTTATTGCCTTTACCCGCTCGCCTGCTTTAATCCCTAAACACATAGCTGTGTGCATTGGTACTGATATGCCAATCACATCTGC
>CAWWAX010000156.1:0-2350 GCA_963935005.1 uncultured bacterium
CAGCTCCGTCAAGAACCGTTAACTCCTCTATCAGTTCCATTAGTCTTTCAGATTCTGCTTCTGATATTCCTTCGATCTTAACAAAATCCTCTTTGGAAAAATCGATAATCTGTAAAAATGTCGAGTACCCTGAATTTTGCAGGGTGGCCAACGTTTCTCTCGGGAGGTCTAGCTCCTCCAAAGCGAAGTCTGAGCTTTCATAGTCATCTTCCCCTGCTTCTCTTTCGAATAGTCCTAGATCCGCTCCTAGTTCTATCCACTCCCTAGAACCGTAAAGGTCGACTTGCCATCCGATAAGTTGGGATGCAAGTCTCACATTCTGGCCATTGCGCCCAATAGCAAGAGATAGCTGATCCTCATTTACGATGGCTGTAATAACCCTGCGTACAGGATCACTCATAATCTTAGAAACTCTAGCAGGAGCTAACGAACGTCTAGCGAAAACCTCTGGTTCAGCATGCCACGGAACAATGTCTATACGCTCACCGCCCAGTTCTTGAACTACAGCTTGTACACGGGACCCTCTTAGCCCTACACAGGAGCCTACAGGATCAATGGACTCATCATGACTGTAGACCGCCAATTTGGTTCTTCCGCCAACCTCACGAGCTATCTCTTTGATTTCAATTATCCCCTGTTGGATCTCAGGGACTTCCAGCTTGAACAATGCCCCCACGAAAAGAGGTGATCCTCTAGACAAAATAAGTCGCGGGCCCTTTGGTGTTTCCTCAACCTTCCTCAGAACAGAACGAATAGGGTCCCCCTGGCGAAATCTCTCACGTGGGTTCTGTTCTTTCCAGGGGATCAATGCGTCAGCGTCGGGCACCCCATTAATTAGAATTATTATTTTACCTGATTCGATCTGCTGAACTTCACCAGTTACGAGTTGTCCGATCTTATCTTCAAACTCATAGCGAATTCTATCTCGTTCATTCTCTCTGACCAGTTGCACAATCTTTTGCTTTACGGCCATTACAGCATTTCTACCAAATTCAGAGAATTCAACTGGGATTTCCATCACATCACCAATTTCGAACCCCTCATCATCCCAACGTGCTTCATCGAGACTAATCTCAATCGAGGAATCTTGTACATCCTCAACTACCCGCCTGAGAACTAAGATGTCCACACCACCCGATTGATCATTGATACTGATCTCGGCTTGAACAGTTGGGCCGTAGATACGTCCCAATCCAGCCTTTATACCTTCCTTCAGAAGATCGTTGACCTCATCGGAAGACAAGCTTTTTGTGGCGACGACGGCCTTCAGCGCGTCTACAATTTCAGCAGCATCGTTCATTTGATCCTCACGCGTCTACACCCATTACCATTCATATAATAACGTGGCCTTCTTAACATCACTGAGTTGCACGTCTAGCTCCGTACCATCCTTAAGAAGTATCTGTGCACTTTGTGAATTATTTAACTCACTTTTAAATCCGAGCAACTGACCTTCAAATCGAGACCTCTCTCCTTCATTTCTTGCATAAGTCTGCACCATCACCGACTCACCCACGAAACGCTTCCAATCTTTCGGTCTTACGAGAGGTCTCTCCACACCTGGTGATGAAACTTCCAAAACATACGTTTCTGGCATCATCTCCTTCTCTTCCAACCGATTCTCCAAATACCGGCTGGCTCGCGCGCAATCATCGATCGTGACGCCCGAGTTTGAAGGGTCCAACTCCAGGGAATCAATTCGGAGCCTTATTATCGGACGATTCAGACTTCCCGTCCATTCTATAACCACAGGCTCAAATCCGATATCTAAAAGTCCCTCTTCAATGCCAAGCTCTACTCTTTTTTTATCCAAAACCAGAGCGTCTCCAATTCTCAAAAACCAATGTTCCTAGAATAAAAAAGCGGGGGTCAACCACTCCCCCACTTACGAAACCGCCGACTTTCTCATCGGATCTAGAAGCTAAAACTAGCCAAACAATCCAGAATTTTCAAGCCTTTTTACTACGCTCAGAACTCATTCACTGGAGGCCGTGGCCAGCAACGCGTCTATTGTCCCAGATCACCTACCTAGATCGAGTTTTTCATAAAAACACTGACCTGTCCTAATCAAGTCGGTCTATTTTAGCCCCTAACTTTCTGAGTCGCTCATCTATTCTCTCATATCCTCTTTCAATTTGTCCGATGTTCTGAATACGACTCACACCGTCGGCCCCAAGAGCAGCTATGAGCAAAGCCATCCCAGCTCTGATATCTGGACTCTCCAGGTTAGCAGCTCGTAATTTTGACGGCCCTGCTACAACTGCACGATGAGGGTCACACAAAATGATTTTAGCTCCCATAGCCACCAACTTATCAGTAAAAAACATTCTAGATTCAAACATTTTTTCAT
>CAWWAX010000157.1:0-2345 GCA_963935005.1 uncultured bacterium
GCTTGGCCCATTATTTCTGACCGAATCTTCTGGATTGAAAAAATGAATAAAATGTTAATCGGTGTACTTGTGGTTGTGATGACAGGATGCAGTCTGGATCCACCCGAATCTGAGATCACGCTAATCGTTGCGGGACAGGCGTTGATCAAGACTGATCCCAGACTGTCTTGGGAGAATCCATTCGGTTCTTTAAGGCCGATTCTGGACAATGCTGATGTTGCTTTTACGAATTTTGAAATGGCTGTCAAATCCGAACATGATCGTTGTGGTGTACCAGAAGACTATGTGGTGGTTCTGGGGGAACCGTCGTTTCCTCGTGGACAACGTCCTGGCAATGCCGGAGGGCCTCACGCTGTCGAACCCGAGGTTATGGAATTTCTTGCCTCTTTGGGTTTCAATTTAATGTCGATCTCCAATAACCACGCATGGGACTTAGGGGATTGTGGGGTTTCCGCAACACGACTGGCGGCAGACGCCAACGAGGTCATACATGCGGGAGGCGGAACAGATCTAGCATCGGCCACAGCCCCTGCTTATATAGAAGCAGAAGGGTTTACAATCGGTTTGATAGCTGCCACTACTAGCCGTGATGAGAGAGATCTGATCTCGGGAACGGTAAATGGAGTCTGGACGGGACAACAGGAGGATATCGATCGGAATCTCCAAGCTGTGCGAGAGGCCGCAGACCATGCCGACTTCGTCATCTATTACCAACATTTCCAGATTGACCGTGATGATTTTGATGACTTGGGTCATATCTCGGTTCCTGATCTTCATGAATGGCAGAGTGGTTTTGCTAGAGCAGTTATCGACGCAGGAGCTTCCATGTATGTGGGCCACGGAGAGCGTGCATTCGACGGGATTGAGATCTACAAGGGGAAACCTCTGATTCGTCAGCTCGGTGGCTTGGCCTACCAGGGACTGCAGCCAGGGATTGGAGCCTATGAAGCAAGTCGACCATGGGAGGGCCTTCTCTCAGAATTGACGATTCGAAATGGGCGAGTCGTCAACATGGAGTTTATACCACTCGATTTGGATGAAGGAGAAACCTATCGGTCCGACTTAGATGTGGTTTCATTTTTGACTCGTCGTGGGTTGGCAGAAATTGCTGTGGGAGAGCAAGCACAATCTATTTTGGCTGATTTTGTGGATCTTTCTGACAAGTATGGTACGGATTTGACCATTAGGGATGGAAGGGCAATTTTGGAATTCGACGGCAATAGGTAGTCTTCTTGGACTGAATATTTCTGTCTTCAACTTCTTGGGAGTTAGTGCTAAATGAAAAATATTTTCCAGTTTTTATTCATATCGCAGTGCCTGGTTGTCTTACTCGATCCTTCGAGTGCACTGTCGGCTCAGAATTCCATTGATCATCGGCTCGAGCTGACTGCTGAAAATGTCCATTGGGGCTATTACGATGCCAGCGTGGATCCGGTATTAAGGATAGAGCCAGGAGAACAAGTCTATGTGGAGACCATGATTGCTCGAGGCGTCACTCGACTGATTATGGCTGGTGCTAATCCTGAAGCTATTCCCGCCTCAATGATGGAAGTAGAAGCTGGAGTTGTAGATCGAGGTCCAGGGGCTCACCCAATGACGGGACCGATCTATGTGGAAGGAGCAGAAGCGGGTGACGTTTTAGCTGTGACTATCAAAGATATTGATTACTTAATCCCTTTTGGTTTGTCAGGTTTTCTGCCTGATGGTGGAACATTGCCTGACGATTTCCCCTATGGTGGATTGGGTTATTTCGACCTGGATCTTGAGAATAATGTGGCCTATATGAGGGGCACGGATGCGGTCATACCCATGAGGCCTTTCTTTGGGTCTATCGGTGTTGCTCCTCCAGTTCTGAGAGGTCGGGTGTCAAGCAATCCGCCAGGTCATCATACAGGTAACCTGGATAACAAAGAGCTCGTGGTTGGTACGACTCTCTACCTGCCAGTGCATGTACCAGGAGGATTGCTATCCATTGGAGATGGACATGCCGCCCAGGGAGACGGTGAGGTCAGTGGAACTGCGATAGAGACTTCTATGTCCGGTGTCATTGAGGTTCGGTTACACAAAGATCAAAACTTGCTTTGGCCAAGAGCGGAGACTCCGACTCACTATGTGTCGATGGGGTTGCACACGGACCTCGACGAAGCCGCTCGCTCTGCTACGCGTGAGATGGTTGAGTTCTTGGTGAGGGAGAAAGGAATGGATCGAGGGGACGCTTACATACTTTGCTCCGTGGCGCTTGACCTTAGGGTTACACAATTGGTAGATGGGGTTAAAGGAATACACGGCATGCTTTCGAAGGATCTACTTCCGTGAAATCCTTTAAACCTTCCAGAAACGAGTCT
>CAWWAX010000158.1:0-2279 GCA_963935005.1 uncultured bacterium
TCCAATCTTAGAAAGCAAAAAAGCCCTCGATGTCCTTAGTAGATTTCAGATCGACATTTTGGGAATAGTGATCAACAGGATACTTCCCAGTGATCTAACAGGTGATTTCCTCAAGGGTCGCCTTAAGCAGCAGTCCTATTATATGGAGGAGATCAGTAGAGAATTCTCAGGCCTACGCAGTATTCCAGTTCGACTTCTCGAACGAGACGTATATGGGATTGAAATGTTAGAGAATGTTGGTCAAATTTTATCTAAAGCTATCTCTTCCAGTGAGATTTTGTGATGGGTGTTTTCGTTGGTTTCACTAGATTTGTTGATGGCTTAAACGACAAAATAGGATCGGTGATCCGTTGGTTTACACTCGCCATGGTACTCGTAGGCGCTTTCAATGCTTTGGCTCGCTATGCTGTACGCTATACTAACGTTTCGCTTAGTTCTAACGGGTACCTGGACCTTCAGTGGTATCTATTCAGTCTCATTTTTCTCTTGGGTGCGGCTTATGGATTGAATCATGATTACCACGTGAGGGTGGATGTATTCTATTCACGTATGGGAAAGGCAGGTCAAGCTTGGATTGACCTGATCGGTTCGCTACTACTGTTGATACCTTTTACGATTTTAATGCTTTGGGTTTCCTGGGATCCAGTTAGGATCAGTTGGCAGATCAAAGAGATCTCTCCCGATCCAGGCGGGCTACCGCGATACCCAATTAAAAGCGTCATTCTCGTTTCGTTTGTACTGCTTTTCCTTCAAGGAATCAGTCAAATTATAAAAAAGGTTCAATTTCTGAAGATCGATAGACAGAACCGATGTTCTAAGGGTACTTCGTAATGGGAGAATTCTGGGGTCCCACGATGTTCTTTTCGGTCTTGGGATTTATTTTTGTAGGGTATCCGGTCGCTTTTGTTTTGGCAGGAACAGCTTTGGCCTTTGCTCTGTTGGGATCTTTGTTCGGGGATTTCGACCTAATTTTATTAAGAGCTTTGCCTGATCGCACTTTTGGTGTGATGTCCAACTACACACTGCTAGCCGTACCGTATTTTATTTTCATGGGTACTCTACTAGAGAAGTCTAAACTGGCTGAAGATCTTCTGGAAACAATCGGCGTACTATTTGGAAAGTTTCGAGGAGGATTGGCCATTGGAGTGATAGGTGTAGGCGTGTTGTTTGCGGCCGCAACGGGTGTGGTTGGCGCTTCTGTTACAGCAATGGGTCTAATCTCTTTTCCCGTGATGCAACGACATGGATACAGAGACGATATTTCACTCGGGGTCATTTCTGCAGCGGGAACATTGGGTCAAATCATACCTCCCAGTATTGTCCTTATCGTGTTAGGTGATCAGATGGGCGTTTCGGTAGGGGCGTTATTTCGAACTGCGGTGATCCCCGGAGTAGTTCTTACTGCATGCTATATTGGATACATATTAGCTATGGCATTGATGGTTCCTGAATCTATGCCTCCGATAGATGGGCAAGTTAGCAGAGGTAGCGCCGCCGCCTTGCTAAAACGAGTGCTGAGCTCGATGCTACCGCCAATATTTCTGATTTTAGTAGTACTGGGTAGTATCTTCATTGGTATCGCGACACCGACTGAAGCGGGGTCCCTGGGTGCTATCGGAGCACTGTTTCTAGCAGCTTTTAATCGAAGGCTTTCACTCACAATTTTAAAGGAGGCGATGGGAGACACTGTTCGTTTAACGGTCATGGTGGTCTTTTTGCTGATCGGCTCTACGGTGTTCACCCTGGTACTAAGGGGCTTTGATGGAGACTTGTGGATTGCAAATATTCTGTCCAGCCTTCCAGGTGGGTCGCTTGCCTTCCTTCTACTCATCAACCTGCTGGTGTTTTTCTTGGGATTTTTCATAGATTTTTTTGAGATAGCCTTTATCATAGTTCCCTTGATCATCCTTCCAGCACAAATGCTAGGAATCGACTTGGTATGGTTGGCGATCATACTTGCGGTGAATATCCAAACATCATTCCTGACACCTCCGTTTGGTTTCTCTCTTTTTTACTTGAGAGGTGTCACTCCACCCAGTGTGCCAACTTCTGTTATCTATAGGGGGGCGGTACCTTTTATTGGTATGCAGCTAATAGTATTGTTTGCTTTGATTTTGTGGACCACCATTTAAAATCCATTGACTTATAAAGAGTTCAGTTTGTCCAGGCGAGAAACTCGGAGATGGCCGAATGCTTTTTGGATCGAGTGAGACAGAACTTGTTCTGGGGCCGTAGCTGTATTGACCCCAATGGTCTCTTGGTTACCTTGGGTGTCGTAT
>CAWWAX010000159.1:0-2214 GCA_963935005.1 uncultured bacterium
CTATTCATTTGTCGACACTTTCTCTTTCGGGGATTCAACAGGATCCGAACTTTCCTGAGCTTAATGCTCAAAGAGTGACCGAAGCTCCAGTAATTGATGGAATGCTAGATGAAAACATATGGGGGTCATCTTCCAGTATTTCAGGGTTTGTGCAACAAGAGCCTTCAGAAGGATCTCCTGCAAGTGAAGAAACCCAGGTATTTGTTGTCTATGATGACGATGCTCTCTACCTAGGTGTACGTGCTTTTGACTCTGATCCAGAAGGGGTAGTCTCGAGTGAGATGAGAAGAGATTCCGATCGGATTTTGGATGAGGATTATTTTGCTGTGATCCTGGACACTTTCAAGGATTCCAGGTCAGGGTACATGTTTGTGGTAAGTCCCCTAGGAGCAAAACTCGAACAACAAGTATTTGAAGAAGGCGAGGGTGGTCGGCCAGGTTGGCCCTCTCCGAATATAAATCGCAATTGGGATGGAGTTTGGGAAGCTGAGACTAGAATCACTGAAGAAGGATGGACTGCTGAGATTGCTATTCCAATGGTAACATTGAGATTTCCAGAATTAAGCCAACAAGTCTGGGGTGCTAATTTCAAGCGGAATATTAGAAGAAAAAATGAGCAAGTTTATTGGGCACCCATTCCACAGGCCTATGATCTCACTAGAGTTAGCTTGGCTGGTAATATTGTCGGAATGGAAGATTTGGGCAGAGGAATGGACCTTCGGGTAAAACCATTCCTCGTGGCCGGAGGTTCGAGGAATCAAGTAGGTAGCGAGACCAGTAATTCTAGCCATGCAGATTTCGGATTAGATTTGAAATACGGTGTCACTGCAGGACTGAACCTTGATGTTACCGTAAATACTGATTTTGCTCAGGCAGAGGTGGACGACGAGAAAATAAATCTTACGAGATTTCCACTGTTTTTTCCTGAAAAAAGAGAATTTTTCTTAGAGAACGCTGGGCAGTTTAACATAGGAGCGGTAAGTGTTGTTGGTCGCACAGCTGATCTATTTTTCAGTCGTCGGATCGGTCTGACAACCACTGGTGATCAAGTTCCGATTCTAGGAGGAGCCCGTCTCACGGGTAAGGTTGGTCGGAATAATATCGCTCTTATGGATATCCAGACCGATGAGGCTTTTGGAAAAAAAGGAGACAATTTTTTTGTTGCTCGTTATAGCCGAGATATAATGGGCCGCTCCAAGGTTGGAGGTATGGTAATTAATAAAGAGACCATTGGGGATACACATTTTAATAGAACTATCGCAGCGGACATGACATTGGTACCGCAGGAAAATCTAACGATACAGGGATTCTTATCTAAGACGTCAACGCCCGAGGTGTCAGGTGAAGATACGGGATCGAGCTTGCATGTAGCTTATTTGGATAGAAACTGGAATGTGTATGGCTCTTATTTGGATCTGGGAGAGAATTTTAATCCGGAGGTGGGCTTTGTACCTAGAAATGGTATTCGTACATCTAAATTCCATTTTGAACCAACCCCTCGTCCGGGCAGATTAGGAATTCGGATCTTGCAGCCGATGGTTAACCTGACCAACATCACAGATCAGAGTAATAGGCTTGTAACCAGACGTATTCACTATATGCTTGGAATGGGCTTTGAAAGTGGGGCAAGTGCAATACTGATGTACAACGCTAAATTTGAAAGATTGGACAAGCCGTTTGCGGTGCAAGAAGGTGTAGTTATACCAGTTGGAGATTACAACTTCGGTGATTGGCGATTCATGTACAACACAGACCCATCCAGGAAAGTTTATGCAACGACGACTTATTCACCTCAGACTTTCTTTGATGGAACACGGACTGATGTAGATTTGAAACTTGGAATTCGTCTAGGGAATCGGTTGTCTACAGAAGGTCAGTACGTGCAAAATAAAGTCGATCTTCCATCTGGAGACTTCACCTTACGAGTTGGAGCCCTGAAGGTGGATTATGCACTATCTCCAGTGATGACCATCAGAACGATTACGCAATATAACTCTTTGTCGAAACAATGGAGCACGAGTGCCCGCTTTAACTATATTTATCGACCAGGCAGTGACATTTATCTTGTTTTTGATGAACTAAGTCAGGATTGGTATTCGAGAGACCACGGTTTGGGAACTGGTCTAGGATCGAGGAACAGGCGTATCCTTCTTAAATTCACATATCTTTTTTCACGGTGATCATTAAATAATAGGGGTTCAAAAAAATGTTAGA
>CAWWAX010000160.1:0-2213 GCA_963935005.1 uncultured bacterium
GAGTCGTTCACGTAAGCCTTGCCAGGGTCTCTTGATTCGTGTGCTCCTTCCTAATCTGTTTGATATGTTGCATCAATATAGTTTGTTTGTTTGAACAGTGGATAGATGTCGGGACTGGCTAGTCAAATAGGAGGCGTGTAAATTCAAATTTATTTATGCTGTCATGTGTAATCATCTGTAGTCATAATCGCAGGATTTGTGCCAGGGTTACAAATGTTTGAGAGTAATTGAACGAGTAAGGTTGACTTGAGTCTTCTATTCTTTGTTCTTCCAAGTGAAACTCCTTCATTTGCGGGCTGGTTCCAGGTGGCTTTGAATTAGATGGAAGATGTGAGTCAGATTGACAGAGTAGTGGGGTCTCTGCCAGGTTATATGCTCCAAAACCCTTATAAAATAAAGGATTGACAATTCAGATGTTTAAATCTGTACGAGGCCGGGTAGTTACCATACTAGTAATGGTGGGCATCAGCATTTTCTATTTGGTAAACAACTCTATTAAGCTCGGACTAGATCTCCAAGGAGGCATGCATCTGGTGCTAGAGGTAGACGACCCTCAGGGGCTAATGTCTCCAGAAGACAGGGCGGACGCGATTGACAGAGCAGAACGAATTCTTCGTACTCGAATTGATGAGTTCGGTGTGGAAGAGCCTTTGATTCAAAAAATTGGATCAGAACGTATCATAGTAGAACTCCCTGGGATAGACGATCAGGACAGAGCTAAAGATCTGATACAGCAATCAGCTTTCCTGGAATTTAAACTTGTGGTCTCTACGGTTGGTTTGGAATCTGCTTTATCAAGGATTGATCGACAGATTGTACTAGCGTTGGGCTCCGATTCGCTCAGTCGTATGGGAAGCGCTGACTTCGAAGCTCCTGAGAACGAGTTGGAAAGTCTGATTTTTGGAGGGCAGACTTCAGATTCCCCACAGGCTGAAGAATTAAATATGGAAGAAGATGCGGAAGAGGAAGAGCAAACCTTGAATCTAAGACCGTTCACAGCCCTTTTGGCATCTGGCGACATAGAAGGAACCTATTTAGTCGCATTAGAAGATGTCGAAACAGCTAGTTACTTCCTTGGATTACCAGAAGTGCAGTTAGCATTGCCTAGAGATCAATCATTACATTGGGAGCAGGAAATCATAGGTGTAGGCGCGAGAAACTACAGGCGGTTGTATGCTACTGAAAGGGACCCTTTCTTAACAGGAGAAATGCTGGAGAATGCTATAGCGCAGCGTGATCCTCAATTCAATCAAGCACAGGTCAGCTTTGAACTTAGTCGTGCTGGGGGACGTCGGTTTTCAAATTTCACCGCTCAACATGTTGGTGATTTTATTGCCATTGTGCTAGATAGTGAAGTGGTTAGTGCTCCTACTGTACGTGATCGGATTGGGGCTAGTGGGGTGATCGATATGGGCACCGCTCAGTTAGAGGAAGCTGCTGACTTGGCTCTAGTTCTCAGAGCAGGGGCATTGCCTGCAAAGTTAAGAATCATGGAAGAACGTACCGTGGGACCTTCTTTAGGTCAGGATTCAATTGATCAGGGAAGTCTAGCGGGAATGATCGGAATGGTAGCCGTAGTTCTGGTGATGGTACTCTATTACAGAATGGCTGGAGTGCTGGCGGTCTTTGGTTTGATGGTTTATTCAATCTTGGTACTTGGTGGTTTGGCCGCTTTAAACGCAACATTAACTTTGCCTGGTATAGCTGGTATGATTCTCTCCGTTGGAATGGCTGTAGATGCCAACGTTTTGATTTTTGAAAGGATACGTGAAGAGTTGTCTTTGGGAAGAGCTACCAGGACAGCTGTCGATGAAGGGTTTGCCAATGCTTTTTCTGCAATTGTAGATGCTAACGTGACTACCTTGATCACTTCACTGATTCTATTCCAGTTTGGTACGGGTCCTGTAAAGGGATTCGCGGTGACATTGTCCATAGGGATTGTGGCATCTTTTCTTTCTGCCTTGTACGTGACGAGAACGTTGTTTTTGATTCATCTATCTCGCAGACATTCAACTGACCCAATAAGCATTTGAGATTAAGAAAATGAGACTTTTTGACAAAGCAAATTACTCGTTTATTGAAAAATCCAGGGTGGCTATCGTTTTTTCAATACTACTCATAGGCATCGGTATTGTTTCTATGGTGGTTAATGTCCAGCAAATAGGAAGTTGGCAAAACTATGGGGTCGATTTTTCTGGTGGATCCTTAATCCA
>CAWWAX010000161.1:0-2179 GCA_963935005.1 uncultured bacterium
TAGACGCGAGATAAAGGTGTCAGCTCGAAGATTAATACCTCGTGGGAGTTCCTTGCCTTTAATTATTCATGATTATCATTGGTCCGAGGATGGGACTAAGCTACTTCTATATACCAATTCTAGACGTGTCTGGCGTACTAACTCGAGAGGCGACTACTGGGTTTTAAATCTAGAAACAGATGAACTCTTCCAGTTGGGTGGAGGTGCCCCAGAGGCCAGCCTCATGTTCGCAAAATTTTCGCCTGATGGCGATAAGGTGGCTTACGTTCGCAGTCATGATATTTATGTCGAACAACTGAGTGATGGTGACATCACTAAATTGACTACTGGTGGATCTCCAACTCTCATAAACGGTACTTTCGACTGGGCATACGAGGAAGAGTTTGGCATTCAAGACGGATTCCGTTGGAGTCCTGATGGAGAAAGAATTGCTTATTGGCAAATAGACGCCAGCGGTGTGAAGGAATTCTTGTTGATTAACAACACGGATTCATTGTACCCAAGTATCACTAAAATTCCATATCCCAAAGTTGGTGAAACTCTTTCGTCAGCCAGGATTGGCTCAGTGTCGTCTTTGGGAGGCGAGACTGTATGGGCTAAAATACCTGGTGATCCAAGGAACAACTACATAGCTAGAATGGACTGGGCGGCCAACTCAGAAGAGTTTGCAATTCAAAGACTCAATCGTTCTCAGAATAATAACCAAGTCATGTTAGTCGATACTTTCACCGGAGAAGCTCGGACGGTGTATCAAGACAAGGATGATGCTTGGTTAGACGTGGTAGATGGTATGTATTGGCTTGATGGAGGAAAACGTTTCACTTGGGTGAGTGAAAGAGACGGTTGGCGGCATGTCTATGTGGTCGATCGAGACGGTTCGAATGAACAGGTCATTACACCTTGGGATATGGATGTAATCAGTCTGGAACTTGTCGATGAGGAGAATGGATGGCTCTTCTTTGTGGCTTCCCCTGAAGATCCAGGGAAAAGGTTTCTCTATCGTTCTAAACTCAATGGAGAGGGGGTTCCCGAAAGATTGACTCCTGTTTCAGATAGTGGTTGGAATACGTATCAATTATCTCGGGATGGGAAATGGGCCTTTCAGACGCATTCTACGTTTGAAAATCCGCCTGTTGTCGAGTTAGTTGACCTTCCCCAGCATAATTCTATACGCTCGCTTATGGAAAACAGGGATCTCAAGGACGCAGTGTCTCAAATTCGGAGAGGAGAGGTAGAGTTTTTTCAAGTGAAAGGGGAAGGGGATGAGTCACTGGACGGTTATTTAATGAAACCGCCAGATTTTGATCCAGAGATGAAGTATCCACTTCTTTTTTATGTCTATGGAGAACCAGCCGCACAAACAGTAGTCGACAGATGGGGTTCAAGTAGATATTTATGGCACGTTTATCTAACTCAACTGGGATATTTAGTGGCGAGTATCGATAATCGAGGTGTACCTGCTCCCAGGGGCCGCGAGTGGAGGAAGTCTGTACACGGGAACATTGGCACCCTCGCTTCTAGGGATCAGGCAGCAGCGAACTTAGAGATCCGAAATTGGGAGTTTGTAGATGAGGATAGGATAGGTATTTGGGGTTGGAGTGGAGGAGGGTCTATGACTCTGAACATGATGTTTCGCTATCCAGATCTGTATTCAACTGGACTCTCGGTTGCCCCTGTTCCAGACCAGACACTTTATGACGCAATCTATCAAGAAAGATACTCTGGAGTTCTAGACCTTCACCAGGACGGTTACGAACAAGGATCTCCAATAAATCATGTGGATGGTTTAGTTGGCAATCTTCTTTTGGTACATGGCACTGGGGATGACAATGTGCATTATCAAGGGTCCGAACTTTTGATCAACGAGATGATCGCTAGAAATAAGAAGTTTACAATGATGGCCTATCCTAATCGGAGCCACGGAATTTTTGAAGGCGTGGGAACTACTCTGCACCTTCAAGGGCTTCTGACTCAATATCTTCTAGATAATCTCCCGAATGGTCCGAGGGCTAAAACAAAGTGACCACTACTCCCACTCAATAGTCGCTGATTTACAAACCCTTATAGACAAAGGGCTACAAGCACGAAAATAAAAGCGTGTAACTTTTGTGTAACTTTTTATCTACCACAATCAAAATCTTCTCTTAAAATTTCTCTTTAATATCAACAAACTTCCATT
>CAWWAX010000162.1:0-2139 GCA_963935005.1 uncultured bacterium
GTCAGGCCATTTGGACAAGAATCGGTTTACGATATTCTATGGGCCAATATTGTTTTGATTGAACAAGAAGCTCTTGACGGATCAGGGCCTTCTCAGGCCGATAAGAAAGCCAGCCTGTCTCGTTCGCGAGGAAAGCCAGAAATCAGGGTTCGGGAAGAGGCCGGTATGGTAAAAAGAAAGAGGACTCCTAGGGCCAATGTAAAACCTGGAGTTTCGGAGACCACGTTGGTTGAGAAGAAAATGTCTCCAGCCCAGGATAAACCGAAGTTCGATACTTCGGCTATAAAACTTCCTAAGATTTCGGAACTCAATGAGTTTTTGTTGGAGTTTCAGTCAGTTGTTGAAATTGAAAGTCTGAGGGATAGAGATGGCCGTAAGACGGCTAAGGCTATATATGAAGCCCGCTTAGTGGCATTGAGCAAAGATTCAGAGCAGGAGACTGGCGATGCGTGAAATCTATGATGTAATACAGACTCCAGTCGTGACTGAAAAATCAGTGAGGGAGATGGAAGCAAACAATCTTTATACATTCATTGTCGATGAGAGGGCGAATAAGATAGAGATTGCCAGTGCTGTCGAAAAATTATGGGATGTCAGGGTGAAGAAAGTTCGGACTATGAGATATGCTGGAAAACTGAAGAGAATATCAATGGGCAGGATGACTCCAAATAGAAACTATGGTCGAGGCGCCTCTTATAAGAAGGCAGTTGTTCAGCTAGCAGAAGGTGATAACATCGAATTCTACGAGGCTGGCTGATCATGGCTATTAAGAAATTCAAACCTATGACTCCAGGAACCCGTTTCCGTTCAATTGTGGACAATTCAGACCTTTTGACTAAAAAGGATCCTGAAAGATCTCTGTTGGAACCTTTGCTGAAGTCTGGAGGGAGGAATCATCATGGCAGGATCACTTCGAGGAGAAGAGGTGGGGGGCATAAGCGTCGTTATCGTAAAATAGATTTTCGACGTAACAAGTTGGGAATTCCTGGTAAAGTTGCAGCTATAGAGTATGATCCCAATAGAAGTTCCAACATTGCTCTGATCCAGTATGCGGATGGGGAAAAGAGGTATATTCTACACCCACGTGGATTAGAAGTTGGTGCAACTATAGTGTCTGGACCGGATGCCGATATCCAGGTCGGGAATTCATTGCCACTCGGACGAATTCCGTTAGGTACGATTGTACATAATATTGAGTTGAAGCCCGGGAAAGGTGGCCAGATGGCTCGTTCGGCAGGGGCAGGGGTTCAGGTAATGGCCAAAGAGGGTAAGTATGTAGCTCTTAGGTTGCCGTCAACGGAAGTTCGGCAAGTATTCAAAGACTGCGTGGCCACTATCGGTCAGATGGGAAATATAGAGCACAATCTGCAGACATTAGGTAAGGCGGGAGCTAGTCGCTGGCGTGGCCGACGTCCGAAAGTGCGGGGAGTAGCAATGAATCCGGTGGACCATCCCCATGGCGGTGGCGAGGGTCGGACATCGGGAGGGCGTTCTCCTGTTACTCCTTGGGGGAAGAGGGAAGGTATCAAGACCAGAAATAAGAAAAAGGCTTCTAACAAGTATATTATTCGTGGCCGTAAACGTGGAAAAGCCACCCAGTGATGTGTAACTATTTTGGATCTAGGAAGGAAATAAAAAGGTTGATTATATGGCACGTAGCGTAAAAAAAGGGCCTTATATAGATCAAGGACTCTTGGAAAAAATTGAGGCAATGAATAGCAGTGGCTCTAAGAAAGTAGTTAAGACTTGGGCAAGAGCTTGTACTATTCCTCCCGAATTCGTCGGACATACGCTAGCTGTTCACAATGGTAACAAATTTATTCCAGTTTTCATTACTGAAAATATGGTAGGGCATAAGTTAGGAGAATTTTCACCCACACGATTGTTCAGAGGTCATAGTGGGAAGCTCGCCGACAAACGATCTAAGATAGCTTAGTGGAGAGTTCAAGAATGGAAGCTAAAGCGATTGCTCGTATGGTTAGAATGAGTCCTAGGAAAGTTCGTTTGGTCGTAGATCAAATCCGTGGCAAATTGGTCAATGAGGCCTATGCGATTTTGGAGTTTTCTAATAAATTTGCAGCAGAGCCAGTGGGGAAAACTTTACGATCAGCAGTGGCTAACGCTCTGGATAAGGCTAGG
>CAWWAX010000163.1:0-2090 GCA_963935005.1 uncultured bacterium
GATTCTCTGCCAGGTGCTGTAGTGGCCCTCAATCCGGCAGATGGAGGTGTCTTAGCTCTTTATTCAGCTCCAACTTTCGATCCGAATAGTTTTGTCGGAAGTCTTAGTACTGAGGATTGGCAAAATATTGAGTCAAATCCTGGAAACCCTATGTTGAACAGAGCTATCATGGGCCTCTACCCGCCAGCCTCGACTTGGAAATTAGCAGCGGCAGCAATAGCACTGGATTTGGGTGTAGTAGGACCGCACGAGGTCATGCCGATACCCTGTACCGGAAGCATGTCTTACGGTGGTTTGCAAAGAGGGTGTTGGCTCTCTACTGGACATGGGTTTTTAGATCTAGCTGGAGCTATTGCTCATTCATGTAACGTTTACTTCTATCAGTTGGGGTTAAGGGTAGGTTTGGATCAGCTTTTGGAAGCTAGTAATCGAATAGGCTTCAACCAACAATGTGGTATCGATCTCCCTGGAGAGAGGAATGGAGTGTTTCCTGAGAGCAGAGAGTTTTGGGAACGCAGGTTTGGCTATACACCCTTGAATGGAGAAGTTTTAAGCCTAGCGATAGGTCAGGGACCCAATTCACAGACACCCATGAAAATGGCTCAATTCTATCTGGCTCTAGCCAGGGACGGAACTGCGCCTACGCCTCATATTTTAGGGGAACGTATATCATCGATGGATGAATGGAGTCTCGACCTTTCTAGTGAAAGCATCGATCAGGTCAGAGATGGGTTGCGTGCTGTGACGGCACCTGGAGGAACAGCTCATCTAACCGGCTCTCTCGAGCACTGGGAAGTGTTGGGGAAAACTGGGACCGCTCAAAATGCATCGAGCAGAGGACAGGACCACGCTTGGTTTGCTGGAATGGCAGGTCCTTGGGGGAAGGAACCTGAAATCGTAGTTGTGGTGCTGGTGGAGTTTGGAGAGAGTGGTTCTTTCGCAACACCAATAGCGGTGAAGACGGCAGATTACTATCTACGTAAGAAGTATGGGATACCCTTTGATACGATTCAAACTCTTGGAGAACATCTCCAAGCAGGAAGGCCAGCTCCGTGGGCACGTTGGTAGGATCGGAGAAAACCAATGGTATCTAAAATCTGGAAGGTATTCGCACTTTGGTCAGGTTCTCCACAGTTAGTATTAGGCGTATCGGCTATGACGATGTTTGGAATTCTGATGATTTACTCTGCTGGTGTTCTAAACATTCCTAGCGCTGTAAGCCAAGGCGCTTGGATCCGTCAGATAGCATGGTGGTTGTTAGCTTTGTTGGCATTTTCTTTTATTCAGCGGATGCGTATCCGGTGGCTTGAGTGGTTTGCCTACCCCCTGTATGGATTCAGTTTTTCATTGCTAATCGTGACTCTGTTTTTTGGTACAGGATCGGGAACGGCCGCAGGTGTAAATAGTTTTCTTGACATTGGATTTATCAGATTTCAGCCTGCTGAAATAGCAAAATTGACAACAGTATTAGCGCTGGCGAAATATATTTCTGGATACGCAGGTGACTTCCGGAATTTACGTGCAGTCATTCCTCCCGCGTGCCTCGTTTTTGGCCCTCTGCTTTTAGTGATTTTGCAGCCTGACTTAGGGACCGCCCTATCCTTTATAGGCATTCTTTTTGCAATCCTATTTTGGGCGGGAACTCCGATTGTACATTTGACTCTTCTTGCTAGTCCTGGCCTGGCTTTAATCTTGGCTTATGATGCCAGAATTTGGGCTGCTTATTTTGTCTTGTTAATTGCTTTCCTTTATTGGTACCGTAGCAGGTTGTTTTTTTTGGAATCGCTGGTTGTGATGGTGGGCAATCTGATAGCAGGGACCATCGCTACACCACTCTGGAACTCTTTGGCAGATTATCAAAAGAATCGAATACTGGTCTACTTGGATCCGACTGTAGATCCTCTAGGTGCAGGTTATCACGTTATACAGTCTATGGTTGCAATAGGGAGCGGAGGATTGTGGGGAAAGGGATTCATGGAAGGGACTCAGAAAAGATTTAATTTTCTTCCTGAGCAACACACTGATTTCATCTTTTCAGTGATAGGAGAAGAGTTAGGATTTATTGGTACTTTTTGTACTCTGGCTGGTTT
>CAWWAX010000164.1:0-2064 GCA_963935005.1 uncultured bacterium
AAAAGACCTATCCATCATTAATCCTATTTTTGTTTTCTCACGCAATGCCCAATTTAAACCAGCGTGAAATAGAATGGAATCTTGGGAATCAACCTCTGTACTATGATAATCCCATACGCCATACCCGAATGAGATATCACCAGTCAATTTTGGGGTCAGTTGCCCGTCGGCACCAATCGAGAAGCTACTGAGATTGTTGTTAATAAAGTGGGATTCTGTTCCTGGACTGTCATTTATTTGATATTGATAGCGGAGAAATAAATCAAGTTTGGGCGAATAGATGTAATAAGCAGAAGCGCCCAACGTATAAGTTTCTATATTTGAATAAGGTATACCTTGACTACTTAATTGCTGATAGTCGCGAAACGCGTACTTCACATCTCCAGAGACACCAAACTTTGGACTATGGTTATATCGCAAGCTAAAGTTGGCAGAATAAAGAGTGTAGCTAACCAAATCCTGCAGCTGTTCATTTGTCTCGGTCTTCTGGGAAATATCCGTATCAAAGCCAAATTGAATCTTTCCGGCGGATCTCTTGTCTACTGAAAACAATCCGAAATCCTCTGCCATTCGTATATTAAAATTAGTTACAGGATCACTGTAATCCTCACTACTATTACTGAAGTAGCGGCCAAAGCTTCCTCCGACGCCACCGTCAACGATGATAGGTCCCAATCGTTTACTGTACCCGGCTAAAGGCATAAAACGAACAAGAAAATCGCCCTCTTCAGTGGATGATGAAAAAATGTTCGAATCATAGACACCCTCAATCGTCGCTTGAACATTAATACGTCCCAGCGATTTCTCCACAACTGCATGAGTTGTCCTTAAACAAGTGAGAATGGGTACGAGCACTACGAAAACCCAAGAAAATCTACCCATGAAATAGAGCATCTTGACTAATTTGTTCTTAGTTGAAGAATTAACGATTTCATCCATTTGAGGTGCAGTCTTGACAGACATCGGGCGGGATCATTCACTATATCCAGCATCGTAGTTTCCGTGGAAATATCGAATTTAGCCATGGGTAAAACATAAAAAGAATCCCACCATGTCCGCCTGAGGAATGTTGCTGTCGGGGTTAAGAAGGGAGGGTTTGAGAAATTGGGGAGATTTGAAAAATGAAGTAATAAACAAATCTGGCTCAAATTGTAAAGGCCAAAAGCTTGAGCCACGTTGTGGAAATTCCGTTCCACTAGCATTGTGGAACCAATTTCAAGGGCTTGGATCGTCGTAATGAAAAATGAACAAGAGAAACTGGGCTTTCTGATCATACTAGGGTTGCTGATCTTCAGTACGTGGGGTGCTCCTGGTCAAATAACACCTACGGAAAATACTCTGGCATGGGGATGCCTGCTTTTTCTTGCTTTGCCATTTTTTGCTAACTGGAGACAACCGAAAATCACGCTTTGCAATTGCATCCCATTTCTAAGAAATTCTTTCAAAGAGTACCGTGCCTATGCGAGTATACTCTGCCTGTTTTTTGCCATTGTGATAGTCGGGTGCATGAATCCCTGTTTCGAATTGGACCGCTCTGCAGGAGGGCTTCTGCCTTCAATTTCAGAAAAAAGGCATGTGCCATGGTTACCATCGACCGTCCTTCCCGAAGTAACCCTCCACAGGATACCCCAACTGGCAGGATTTCTACTTCTCTTTGGCCCAGGTGTTTTCTTTGTAATTACCAAGAGAAGTAGTTTGCGAGCACTCCTTTGGGCAATCGTCGCAAATACCGTGATTCTGTCCATTGCAGGGATATTTGTGAAACTAAGCAATGGCACAAAAATTCTGGGATACATTGAACCGACTGAAGCCCGATATTTCTTCTCAACATTCTCTTACAAAAACCACTGGGGAGCTTATTGCGTCCTTACACTAGGAGTAATTGGAGCACTCACTCATTTCCAATTAACGAGAAAACAATCTGCGAAGTCCAAACGGAACTCACCAATTCCCTTACTGATCATTGCGAGTCTTATCATCGGACTAACAGTTCCCCTTTCGGGATCCCGGTCCTGCAGCGTTGTGTACGGTTTGTTTTTCACAGTCTATCTGGGAAAACTATTG
>CAWWAX010000165.1:0-2017 GCA_963935005.1 uncultured bacterium
GGAACCTGGAAAGGTTGGGATCGCGGCCACACTCACATAGATTTAGTCGAACCCCGAAAACGAACCCTGAATGGTACTATGTTGGCGTGGAGCCCAGGGACAGATGGACCGATCCAAGGGATTGTCATGAAAATGCCCCACTTTACCTCTCTAGCTGATTTCGAAAGATGGTTACCAACAGTAAACGGGAAATTTGTCGCCATTTCTTTTCTCGAACCTACCTGCAGGTCTCCCGAAAGTTGGCAAGAATTAGCTACTCGAGAATCCCTGGAAGGAATCGCCCTCCTTCAAGAATCTATCAAAGAAAAATGGGATGAAACGATGAGAAACATCGGCGGCATCAACCAAGCTTCTGGGGCGATTGAGGAAGCTGGCTCACTCGGAATCATCACAAGCAGATGGTCTAACGGATGGGGGGCAAATAAGATATTCTCAACATTCACTAATAAAATCCCCTCCATTCACTTGAGTTGCGAAGACTACGGACTCATAGCTCGTTTGGCCGAGAACGGACAGGGTCCAATCCTCCGGCTTGATGCTCAATCTACTAGTTTGGGTGAAGTGCCTGTCTTTAACGTCATCGGTGAAATAAAGGGACAAACATTACCAGAAGAATTCGTACTTCTCTCTGCGCACCTCGACTCTTGGGATGGAGCTTCTGGAGCAACGGACAACGGGACCGGCTCTGTAATGATGATGGAGGCAATGCGAATCCTCAAGGAGGCCTATCCTAATCCCCGACGTACTATCCTTGTAGGTCACTGGGGCGGTGAGGAGCAGGGATTGATTGGCTCAGCCGCTTTCGCAGAAGATCACCCAGAAGTTGTGGATGGGCTTCAGGCAGCATTCAACCAAGATAATGGGACCTGGCGGATTGACTACATCCGAATGCAAGGCTTCGGCGAAGCGGGCGAACATTTTGGACGATGGTTCGGTAAAATTCCTTCAGATATTACCAGACATATTGATTTAGATATTCCGGGTATACCCGAAAGAGGAGGCAGTGACCACATGTCGTTCATCTGCAGAGGAGCCACGGGCTTTAGACTACAGTCTCACTATCCAGATTATCGACAGTACACTTGGCATACTGACCTAGACACTTTTGACAAAATTGTTTTTGATGATTTAAGAAACAACGCCACGCTAGCTGCAATGCTAGCTTATCTCGCCTCCGAAGATCCTGACAGGGTTTCATCTGCTCAGCGAGTTCTCCCTCAGGGACAACAGTGGCCCGAATGCCGACCGGCCACTAGAAGTTTTCCAGGATGAGTAAGGGATGTCGAAAAACGATGGGGGCAGTAATAGAAGAGATTTTGTGTAACTAAGATTAAGGAATGCATTAGTTATAAGGACTTTGTAACTATCGTGTAACTACAGAATGGCCTAGGAATGGGGGTTGTAGGGCGACAAACTACTCCCACTCAATAGTAGTTTTCAAAACAGTCCTTTGTATGCAAGGGTTACAGAGCAATAAAGAATGGTTTGTAACTACAAATGAGGACAACCTGTATACGGATATTTAAAGTGGACTATCGAGTCTGTTACGAGTACTCCAAGCTGTCGGGACATCTCGTATCCGATCCTCGTCCATAGTTGCCCTGATATCTAGCCTCACGATTTCTTGCAATTTTCAAACCTCTCAAGTATGGCTTGAGACACTGCATACGCTGTCGTCTCTCCAGCGCTAATTCCTGCGAGACCTACCTTGACTAATGATAGGACTTCTGGGTCTTCCCAAATGGATTTGTACACATGCCTGGTAACCTCCTGACGGATCTTCCTGGTCATCCTCTCTGTATGGAACAGCTCCAATTGGTTCGCATTTTTTAGGAATTCGTGATGTTCATTCAGCTGTACTAAAAGCTCTTGGACACCCTCTCCAAGCGTTGCGACTGTCTTCACGATAGGTACTTTCCAGCCATATCCGTTTTCATCTTTCCACCTATTCTTGAGGCTGATTTGCAAAGAAACTTCTAGATTTGCAAGTAAAAGATCCGCACCTGGCCGATCAGAT
>CAWWAX010000166.1:0-1993 GCA_963935005.1 uncultured bacterium
TCTGTTGCGGAAAGCCATCTCTGCGCAACCTTGGAAATTAAAGACTTGCGGTCCTAATTCTATATTTCCTAAAAACTCGAAACATAACTACATTCTGATGTGTAGAGACCTAGTGCACTTTTTGTATTGGTAGACCTTTTTATTATTGAGGAAATCTGATGCATCGGGATTGTTATCTGATTGTTTTAGTGGCTGATTCTTGGATTGGATCTATATGAAGCTTGGAAGTTCGATTCGCAGGAGACAAATCAACAAAAGAAGGAGCATTCCAGGTTGGGTTGGCCTACTGTCAGGTATTATCCTTCTAATTGTTGGAATCGGAGTGGGGTACGGCTTCTCTACCAAGGTTTGGTTTCCAATTCCAGAACTGGAAGGAGATTTCCTTGCAGTGGCTAGTGTGCGTCACCTTGATTACAAGGATGCGATAGAGGAAGTTGCCAGCCTGGGATTATTTGGGGTAGTAGCAGATTCTTTTAGACATCCAACTGCTGTCTATGGCCAAGTATTGGGACAAAACCCATTACCTGGCCAGCTCTCTTCTTCAGGAGACACTGTAAAATTGACAGTCAGCCTTGGGCCTATAAGGAGGGCTGTTCCTGACGTAACTCATATCGACTTTTCTGCGGCTAGACCAGTTCTGGAATCCAGTGGGTTTGCAGTGATTATCGATAGTTTAGAGGCTGAGTTGCCTTTGGGCCAGGTTGTTGAAATCCTCCCGGAACCTGGTACAGAAGTGGATCTTCCCATGGAAGTCAGGGTTGCTGTCAGTAAAGGACCTTCCTTAGTATCAATGCCACTATTATTAGGTGTAGAACAGGAGAGAGGAGAAGAAATCCTGGACTCTTTGGGTTTAGTCGTTGAGGAAATCACTAGTCGTTTCCGATTTGGACGAGATCAAGGTCGTATAGTCGACCAAAGACCCCAGGCAGACAGCTTGGTCACTCCAGGTTCATCGGTGAGTATAGTGGTGGGTCGTCGGTCCAGTGGGAGCAGAAATTGGTGAGAGTAGTTATCTTGAAACTTCACATGGGTCATCGAAGGAAATATTGTGAGAGCATCTCTTCTAAAGACTATTAAGTGCGAGATTAATGGCAAAATATTCTAGTCGTCCCTACGCTATTACTTTGTTGGGAATAGTGTTATTGGTTTTCTTGGCTTGGTTAAACCCAGGTCGCTTCAGTGCAGTAGCGCCAGGAGTTGCTGCTCCAAATTTTCAGGCAAGAGATTTAGACGGTCAAGTAGTCGAGCTTGAGGATCACCAGGGGAAAGTAGTGATGGTAAATATTTGGGCGACCTGGTGTGCTCCTTGTCTGGAAGAAATGCCATCTATTGAAAGGCTTTACAAAGAATTCCATTCCTCAGGCCTGGAAATCATGGCTGTAAGTGTGGATGCTGAAGCAGGACAGATGGATGCGTCGCGCAATCAATTGGGCGGAGATATCCAAGCGTTTGGAGATTCGTTGAGCCTGACTTTTCCATTGCTCCATGATCCATCTGGAGCAATCGCAGAGTTATATAAAACCACAGGTGTTCCAGAAACTTTTGTGATTGGTAGAGATGGAGTGATCTATAAGAAAGTAGCTGGAGGCACTGAGTGGGATGCTCCTGAGCACAAAGACCTGGTGAGGCGCCTTCTGGAGGTTCCGGAATGACGAGTTGGTTTTCTGGTAAATTTCGTGAAGCTATATTGGCGACAGACTTGAAAAGTGTTTTTTCTGGACCTTGGAAGCTTAAAATAGCAGCTTTAGGTTTGGCTTTTTTGCTTTGGATTATTGTAAGATTAAGTACTCAATCAGAAAATCCAGTGTCCATAGGGGTTGGGGATGGGGATGAGAAGACCTATGCCACCAAGGCGGAATTCAGAGGAAATAATATAACTCCCAGATGGTTCGGTGAATGAGGCCAACTGTCATTCTGGGCATTGAGACTAGTTGTGACGAGACGTCTGCCGCTGTATTAGAAACTCCCTACCAGCTTCGTGGGCACGTTGTTT
>CAWWAX010000167.1:0-1943 GCA_963935005.1 uncultured bacterium
AGCCAGCTACTAAAAAGCCAGCTACTAAAAAGCCAGCTACTAAAAAGCCAGCTACTAAAAAGCCAGCTACAGAATCTCAAAAAGAGATCCAAGATGATGGACCGTCCTTAAAAATTGGATATGATCTCATGCTCGACTGCTTGAGAGATCAAAATACAAAAGGGCAAGAGTCTCTCATTGATTCTGACGTTAAGCGTAAGATGTTGCAGGTAGATCGAAGTTTTGACGAAACTGAATTTGGTTTTAAAAAATTCAGCAAGTTTCTTCTTCAGGCTGAGCAGGATGGCATAGTCAAACTAGAGTCTGCTGAAACTGGTGGTTATAAAGTGTTGACTGTCGAACAGTTGAATGATATTGGGAGTATGGGCCTTCCCGTTGGGAAGGCTAATATTGTAAAATATTTAACAAGCTCCTATCAAGGGATAGGGAAAAAGACAGCAGAAGATGTAGTGGAAGCATTCGGAGATGAAATTTTTGAAACTTTTGAGACCTCACCACATTTGGTAAAAGAAATTTGTCCTAGGCGTTCTGACAAATTGCTAAAGATGTGGAAAGAAGATGTGGAAAGAAGAAGGAAGGCCGAAGGTGAATTAGCGGCTAACGAATAGACTTGATTATAATTGTAGAAGAAGGAAGCGAATAAGTTCTTATGTTTGAAATTTTGCTAAAATGATTGGAGTGTAAAGTTTTGGAAATTATCGTTTGCATTAAGCGAGTGCCTGATACTGAGACTCGCATCAGAATTTTGGAAGACAGTTCTGAAATCAATTCAGAGGGAGTTAAGTACATAACTAGTCCTTACGACGAGTTTGCCCTAGAGGCAGGTGTGCGGATGAAAGAAGCTCAAGAATCTGTGAGCTTGACAGTCCTTACTTTAGGGGATGAGCGATCACAAGAGAATTTGCGCAGTGCTTTAGCATTGGGTGCTGATCAAGCCAATCTTCTTCGGGGTTCCGTTACTATGGATGGTCTCGCAACAGCTAAGGTACTCTCGAAGGAAATAGATTCGACAAGGCCAGATTTAGTTTTGTTCGGTGTTAAAGCTGGGGATGATGATCAGCAGCAAGTTGGTCCTATGGTAGCAACTTTACTTGGCTACAAATGTGCGACGAATGTTTCGAATTTTGAAATTCACGAATCCGTTGCAACTTGCCAACGCCAGATCGAAGGTGGGACCGAGGTTGTTGACTTGCCTCTTCCAGCTGTCATTACAGTAACAAAGGGTGAATTCGAACCTCGTTATCCTTCCCTAAAGGGCATAATGGCAGCAAAAAAGAAGCCGTTAATTACGAAAGATGTGGAAGTACCAGAGAGTCGTCTCATCATGACTAGTTTAGAGTATCCACCTGAGCGAGATGGAATACATATGATCGAGGATGGAATAGACGGTATTGCAGAATTGGTTCAGCTTCTGAGGGAAGAAGCAAAAGTTCTGTGATTTGAACTCGATATTTAACTTTAATCAGTAAATAATATAGGGGACTGGAATGTCTAATCTTCTGGTGTTTGTGGAGCAACGAGGTGGTTGTATAAATACTGTGACTAGGGAGATCCTTTCTGTGGGATCTTGCTTGGCTAAAGAACTTGGAGTGGAACTCCACGCTCTAGTTTTGGGAGATGATGGACTCGCGAGTTCGAGCGTTGAACTCACCGATTATGGTGCTGATCAAATTATCCTGGCTGAGCATTCTGATCTCAGTACATATTTGGGCGAAACTTTTAGTTCTGTGATAGTTTCAGCTGTGAAACTTGGCGATTATCGAGCGGTAATGTTTCCAGCCACGGCCATGGGTAAGGATCTGGCTCCGCGTGTTACAGCAATGTTGGATACGGCCATGGCAACGGACGTCACACAACTAGAGGTGTCTGAAGGTGAGCTAGAAATAACCAGGCCAATGTATGGGGGCAAGGTCTTTGCAAAGATGAGGTTTACAGCTTTTCCA
>CAWWAX010000168.1:0-1941 GCA_963935005.1 uncultured bacterium
TGGTTGTAAAACCCTGTGTGTATGATACAATCTCAACTAGAGCAGGGGAACTCCTGCTCTTCCCAATAAAGGCTATTGTGGCTCTCAACATTAGACACTTCCTGTTGTTTTTAGTTACCATATATTTTTCATATAAATCACTGACATCGGGGAGGAACATTGAAGCACAATGCATTTGAGCTGGAACGCTGGCAATCTGTACACGAACACCAGGTAGAGTTGAATCTTACAGAAAGTGGTGTGCATCCGCTTGTGGTTTCGGAGCTACTCGAACTCGCTGGAGAGGAAAGAGATTTTCTCGACCATGTGCGCCTCGAATACAGTCCAGCCCATGGCAGTGATGATCTTCGCGACAAAATCGCAGCATTGTATCCAGACACTACTGAAGCTTCTGTGGTGGTTACCACGGGTGGAGCAGAAGCCAATTATTCTGCTTGTCTGCATCTGATGGAACCAGGTGTTCCAGTAGCTGTTATGCTCCCGAATTACATGCAAGTACCAGGAATTGTCGAAAATTTTGGAGCCCCCACACTTCCATTTTATTTGGTCAGAAAAGAAGGATGGCAGCCTGATCTCAATCAGCTCAAGGATTGTTTGGAGAAAGGGGCAAAACTGATACTCGTCACTAATCCGAATAATCCAACTGGCTCTATCTTAACGGAAAATTCCGTTTCTGAGATCTTAAACCTAGCCGAGCAATACGGTGCTTGGATTCTTGCAGATGAAGTCTATCGGGGCGCTGAACTGAGTGGTCCCGAAACTCCTTCTTTCTGGGGAAGATCAGAACGAGTAATCGTGACTAATTCTATGTCTAAGGCCTACGGAATGCCTGGATTGAGACTAGGATGGACACTGTCCTCTCCAGAATACGTGGAATCTATCTGGAGCCGTAAGGACTACACCACCATTACTCCGAATCCTTTGTCCGACTCCCTAGCATGTCTGGCGCTTGATGCTGAAACAAGACCTAAAGTTCTTCAAAGAACAAAGGATATTCTGAACAACAACTTCGAAATACTTCGGTCATGGCTCGACTCCCAAAATAACCGATTCTCCTATCTCCCTCCCGGTGCGGGAGCTATGTGTTACGCTCGATACAACACTCCCATCAATTCCATAGCTTTTGCAGAATTTGTCAGGACTGAAAAGAGTCTGCTCATAGCCCCTGGAGACCATTTTGGGGTAGATGGATACCTGAGACTCGGATACGGGATACCGTCTGACAGACTTGAAATGGCTTTGGCTAGACTGGAAGAGGCATTCGATGATGTCGAGGCCAAGATACAGGCTGGGCATCCTAGTTAATTACCAGGCCACTTCTTTGTCATTCCAAAAAAGTTGCAATCTCCTCGAGAGATTTTTTGGTGATGTCTGGAACGGTCGTACCTGGATCTGGATGGCCGACGACTAGAATCAAGAAAGGCTTTTCGTTTTCTGGTCGGTCTAGAAGTTCGTTTAGGAACCCCATAGGAGAGGGTGTGTGGGTGAGCGACACTAAGCCGACCTTATTGATCGCAGTGATCAACATACCCGTGGCGATTCCAACCGATTCAGTCGCGTAATAGTTTTTTAGTTTCTCTCCATTCGGGCCTATTGAGTAACGTTCTGCGAAAATGACGATCAGATAAGGTGCTTTCTCTAGAAAAGGTTTGTCAGCGTTGGTTCCCAAATGGGCCAGAGCCTCAAGCCATTCATTCCCAGCCCGCCCTCCGTAAAAAGCTTCCTCTTCTTTCTCGGCACCTTCCCGGATTTTTTTCTTTCTATCAGGATCTCCCACTACTGCGAAATGCCAAGGCTGTTGATTGGCACCACTAGGAGCTCGGCCGGCCGCTAGCATACAGTTTTCGATTACCTCTCTGGAGATCGGTTGGTCAGAAAAATCTCTGACTGTTCGACGACTCTTAAGTTCTTCCAGGAATTCAGTAGCCCTGCGCTTCATCT
>CAWWAX010000169.1:0-1917 GCA_963935005.1 uncultured bacterium
TCGCAGATCTAGTCAGATCAGAACCTTCCATCAATTCTTGAAGCATTTCTCTAAAACACTGTTCAGGATCGAAATAGGGATGTGGGTTAGGAACGGAGTACACTATCACTGTGTCGCCACCGAAACCTTCAATTTCAAATCCAAGGATCTTGAAGACGCCACTCAACTCCAGGGTCTCTGCATACTCTGATCTGGAGAGTCGAATGGTCAGCGGAAAAAGAAGCCTTTGTCCACTCTTTGATTCGCTTTCCATTGTTTCCAAAATCTTCTCAAACAAAATTCTTTCATGCGCTGAGTGCTGATCGATGATGATCAATCCTTCCTGTGTCTCCGCTAAAATATAGGTGTTAAGCACCTGCAGTAATCCAGGATTCGGCTGACTCGCTACAGCAGGCCTGCTCATTTCTTCAATCGGAATATTATCCGTTTCTAAACCCTCTTCTCCCGATTCAGTCCAATGACTTCTGGATGAAACAAACAGCGCAGTCTGAGTTTCTTCTGGATGAACTTCTTTCCCATTGACTGAATTTGTGCGCCCAGAATCGCTTGCTGATGAGACTATTTGATTTTGGAATGATGCAGCGCTCTTTTCAGAGCTGAGAGCATCCCTGACTCCGTTTTCAACCAATTCTTCGATCTTACATGAATCGTCAAATCGAATCTCTGCCTTGGTAGGATGCACATTTGGATCTACATGCTTAGATGGCACATTCAAGTAGATAAAAAACCACCCTTTCAACGCCTCTGCTATTGTGGTGCGATAGCCCCGATCAACAGCGGAGTGCAATTGGGAACTACGAAATGGCCGTCCATTGACGAACAAATGAGCACGGCGAAAACCTTTCTTCACATAGTCTGGTTTTTGGATGAGTCCTTGAACTTGAATATTCCCCACGGTTGAATTCACTGGAATCAATTCCCCCACCACAGATAAACCCCAAAGTGAAGTGATTCTAGAAGACAAATTTCCCGCTGGAGAGATATCTAATAGGATCCGATTGTCAGACTCAAGTGAAAAAGCAACTGCTGGGTTTGCTAGAGCATAGCTGTGGACTATCTCGCTAATTGCTCTGGTTTCCGCAGAAGTAGATTTCAAAAATTTTTTCCGGGCAGGAGCATTGTAGAAAAGATTAGAAATCTCCACTGTTGTACCACGTTGCCTAGCAATATCCTCCAGATTGGTTATTACACCCCCTGCTACATTGATCAAAGTACCTATCTCTTCGATATTCGCTTTCGTCCAGATTTTTACTTTTGAAATTGCTACTATCGATGAAAGAGCTTCACCCCTGAATCCAAATGTCGAAATCGATCTCAAATCATCTGCAAGTCTAATCTTACTAGTGGCATGTCTATCTGTGCACAACAAACAATCCTCTCTGATCATGCCAGATCCATTGTCTGTTACACTAATAAATTTCTTGCCGCCACTCTGGATTTTGATCTTGATTTTTGTCGTCCTGGCATCTAGCGCATTCTCTACAAGCTCTTTTACTACCGACGCTGGGCGTTCAACTACTTCGCCAGCTGCAATCTGATTGGCAACTATATCTGGAAGGATTTGGATGGTACTTGACATTACATTTCAATACCGTAAAAACGTTTCGCATTTGCAGTGGTCATCTCCGCGATCTCTTCCCATTTCTGATTTCTTATTCGGGATAACTCCTCTATGATTTTCCGGACGTACGCAGGTTCATTCCTTTTGCCTCGGTAAGGTACCGGAGCTAAAAAAGGAGAATCTGTTTCAACTAAAAATCGATCTTCTGGAACCTTGCGTATAACTTCATCCATTTCGACATTAGAGAAAGTTATCAACCCAGAAAATGAGACATAACCTCCCAGATCAATTCCCGCATTAAGGAACTCAACTTTCCCAGAAAAACAATGTAAAACGAAATCAACAGATCTCTGAAA
>CAWWAX010000170.1:0-1828 GCA_963935005.1 uncultured bacterium
ACTTCCAAGGAACATCCTTTAGGTCTTCATACGAAAATTGGGGTGAGATAGAGTCGTTCACACCACTCATTGGATCCCATCAGGCGATCAACGCTAGCCTAGCGATGGCAGTTCTCGAACAGTTACCAGACATGTTTCGACCTTCACGGAAGATTTTGACAAAGGGCATTAGTCGTGTGAGTTGGCCAGGAAGAATTCAAGTAGAAAAAAAGAATGGTCTAACTTGGATATTTGATATTGCTCACAATAAGGCAGGGGCCTCAGCATTAGTCGATACTTTGAACTACCTAGGAATAGACCACCCCAGTGTTCTTTTAATAAGTGTCTTGGGAGATAAGGATTGGAAAGGGATATTTTTAGAGTTAGTCGATGAAGTTGATCACGTTATTTTGACTCAATCTATTTCGGCTCCACATGAGCGTCGATGGGATTTGAACGAAGTCTCGAGTATTTTAGATTGTTCCAAGTGTGAAGTGTGTCCAGATTTTAGTGATGCAATCCTAATGGCAGAAACATTGGCAATATCTGGTACTGTTGTGGTGACTGGGTCGGCACATACAGTAGGAGACGTGTTAGACACATTAGATTTTGGGTTATACTCCGAAGGGAGTTCATTCGAAATTGTTGATTGAGTAATTTTTCTAAATTATTGGAATTTTTTAGGGTAATCCAGATATGGCAAAATCAAAATTCGAAAGACTGCCTGGGTTTAGAGATTTCCCCCCAGAAGACTTGGCCGCTATCCGTAGTATTTTCCATGCTTGGAGGACAGTGTCTGGCCGTTATGGATTTTCAGAGTATGCTGGCCCTCCTTTAGAGATGCTGGATTTATACGTTGAAAAAAGTGGTGAAGAAATAATCCGACAGCTTTATAATTTTGCAGACAAGGGTCAGAGAGAGATTGCTCTACGTCCTGAGATGACTCCTTCATTGGCGAGGATATTGGCAGGGCGGCATAGGGCTATGGCGAAGCCGATTAGATGGTTTTCAGTGCCACAATTGTTTCGGTATGAGAGGCAGCAGAGGGGAAGACTTCGTGAACATTTCCAGTGGAATGTCGATATAGTAGGTGAGCCAGGAGTAGGTGCTGACGTAGAGGTTTTAGCGGTAGCTTTGGATGGTTTGAGAGAACTTGGACTAACGGAAAAGGATATCATCGCTAGGGTTTCAGATCGAGAGTTAATGACACAGATGTTTATGGTTCTTGGAGTTTTACCCGAAAAGATTCCAACAGTATTTGCTATTATCGATAAAATGGAACGGACTAAAGTTAGCCGCTCGATGGATAGGTTGTGTGACGAAGGTAGATTAGAAAGAGAAATTGCTGAGAAAGTAATTGAAATCTGTTATGTGGATGAAATAGACGCCTTGCGTCAAAAGTTCAAGGAATCTAGCCGAGTAATTGAACGACTGGACACCTTGGAGATCTATCTTGAATCTTTAGTGGCAATGGGTTTGGGTCCTTATGTACAGTTTGATCCTAAGATTGTCAGAGGCCTAGCTTACTATACTGGGATTGTTTTTGAGATATTCGATAGAGATGGTGACTTGCGGGCAATTTGTGGTGGTGGGCGCTATGATAGACTCTTGGAGCTAGTAGGGGGTGACCCATTGCCAGCAGTAGGTTTTGGGATGGGTGATGTGGTAGTGGGGGAGCTACTTCGTATACGCAAACTATATTTATCAGAAAATGATAAAATAGATCTGTATTTGGTTATTGTTGGAGAGGACCAGAGATCTCTGGCATTGAAAATAGCTCACAATCAGAGGGAGAAAGGTCGGACTGTGTTGTATGGATTCCGTTCTGAAAGTATGGGTAAGCAATTAG
>CAWWAX010000171.1:0-1819 GCA_963935005.1 uncultured bacterium
TGGCCCGTACAAGTTCAATCCCAAGAATCCGATGAATTGGCTGTCATCAATGGAGCAATCCAGAAAAAAGCCTCTGAAACCTCCACTGTGACGGGAAGTATAAGAGAATAACCAGTGCGCACCTTGCTTGTCTAAACGATTTTTTAAGACTACATCTACAATGCCTGCTGATATGTACCCTTCCCTTTGCTATCGCGAGGAAAGTCATGAATAATTCAACGAAACTCCAGTCCACATTCACTCTACAAGTCGCCATTATTGCCTTAGTGTCAACTCTATTTCCACAGTCAGGAACTGCCCAGACTGATACCGACCCTGCGCTGCAAGAATGGACAGTGCCTTATGAGAATTCAACACCGCGAGATCCTATGGTGGCTCCAGACGGGAGAGTATGGTTTGTCGGTCAAACAGGTGACTACGTCTCAGTACTGGATCCCATGACCGGTGATTTCGAGAAATATGATCTCGATGATGGAGCTGGACCACACAACTTAATCGTCGACGACCGGGGCATGATTTGGTACTCTGGCAATCGTGCTACACACATTGGGATGCTCGATCCGACTACTGGTGAAATCACTAAGCATCGAATGCCCAACGAAGCAGTGCGTGACCCACACACACTCATCTTTGACTCACAAGGCGACATCTGGTTTACAGCACAGCAGGCCAACTATATAGGAAAATTCTTTCGTGAGACTGGAGAAATTCGACTACTAGAATCGCTGAAAATTGAAGGATCTCGTCGTGGTAATTCTAGTCGGCCCTATGGCATCGTGATTGATTCCCACGACCGTCCATGGATTGCACTATTCAATACCAATCATATTGGAACAGTTAACCCCGAAACTTTTGAGTTAGAGACCTATGAATTGCCCGAAAATGCCCGGCCACGTCGACTTGACATCACTTCAGACGATATCATCTGGTATGGTGACTACAGTCGTGGTACTCTCGGCAGACTCGACCCGGAAACGGGGGAAGTCACGGAGTTCGAGTTGCCAAATGGATCCGAATCACGCCCATACGGCATGGCTGTCGATGATTCCGACCGTGTCTGGATCGTTGAGACAGGTATCGAACCTAACAATTTTGTAGGCTTCGATCCTATGACTGAGACATTTTTCAGCGAAACTCAAGTTAAAAGTGGTGGTGGTACAATACGCCACATGTATTTCGATCCTGAAACTAACTCGGTTTGGTTCGGTGCAGATACAAATACTGTGGGGATAGCCAAGCTTCCACCACGGAGGAACCGCGCCGTATCACATTGACTATTAGAATTTTGGGGACAGTGGTCGTCGCAATAGCCATGGCAGGAGCGACGACCGCTAGCATTTCCAACCCTGAGAAGCCACCACCTGGTCATACTGGAGGATTTGGAGAGCCAAGTTGCATTAGTTGTCACCTGGGAAATGATGTGAATACCTTTGGCGGCAGCGTCACAATAGAAGGTTTGCCTGATCGATTTGTCCGAGGAAAACACTATCCGATCACAGTTAAATTGAAGGCAGAAGAGACCGAAGTTGCAGGATTCCAAATTACAGCGCGCTTCAACGCACCCAATGATCAACGATTTGGAGAATCAGCTGGTGAGATACATCCAATCAATTCTCGGGTAACCAATACCATCGGTGACAACGGTGTTTCCTACGCACATCATACACCACAAGGGCTGATAAATTCTTCCAGAGATTCTATCTCATGGTCCATGGAATGGATTGCCCCATCGACAGGATCCAGTGTAGTCTTCCACGTAGCTGCCAATTCAGGGAATGGCGACAACTCACCACTGAGCGATCTGGTATACACCTCGAAC
>CAWWAX010000172.1:0-1773 GCA_963935005.1 uncultured bacterium
ACCGTTGGCTTATCATAATACTCTACCCTGCGACCTAATGCATATGCCATAAGATTTTCAGTGAAATTTCGAATCAAAGGAATCGGCCTCTTCATTAAAGCCTCCAAAAGGTCGTCAGGACTAGCTACAGGTGTTCCATCATATAGTTCACCCTGTGTATCTAAGGCCACACCATTTTCCTTGATCCGCCATCTTCCAGTCACGTCGAAATTGTCCAAGGACAGTCCGATAGGATCCATGAAGCTGTGGCAAGAGTTGCAAACGGGGTTGGAACGATGCATCTCCATCCGCTCACGGGTCGTCAACATCCGACCTCCTGAAGTCAATTCCGTTTCGTCCAGATCTGGCACTCCGGGTGGTGGTGGTGGTGGTGGTGTCCCCAAAAGTACCTCCATCACCCACTTGCCTCTCAGTACGGGAGAAGTCCTGCCCGCATGGGAGGTCAACGTAAGGACACTTCCCTGTCCTAGAATACCCCTGCGACGTTCACTCGGATACTGGACTTTCTGGAAATCATTACCAGTAATACCCTGTATACCGTAATGCTTAGCCAGACGCTCGTTCACATAGGTATAGTCGGCCGTGAACAGTTCTAGAACGCTTCGATCCTCTTGAACCAAGCTGTTGAAGAGGAGCTGTGTCTCTTCCAACATACTCTGTTTTAAAGGCTCGTCGAAATCAGGATGCAAACGAACATCAGGGTTGATTTTAAGTAAATCAGACAATCTGAGCCATTGCGCAGCGAATCGCCTACTCAAAGCTTCTGATCGCGGGTCGCTCAGCATCCGGTCAACTTGACTCTCTAAGACGTCCGGATCTGACAATCTATTTTCTAGAGCAAGTTCACGTAGCTCTTCGTCTGGCGGAGTTCCCCACAAGAAAAATGACAGTCGTGACGCCATTTCTATGTCGGCGATTTGATAGTTTTCACCTGCTTTGAGACCTTCTGGTTGCTCTTCAAAGCGAAATACGAAATACGGGCTGGCAAGGATCGCTTCCAAGGCGTTACGAATCCCCCCTTCGAAGCCTCCTTCTTCACCACCCATCTCGTAAAACGACATCAGACCATCTAATTCTTGTTGTGCTAATGGCTCACGAAAGGCCCTAGACCCTAATTCAGAAAGGATTGCCTTCGCACAGTCCCGGGCTTCTTCTGGAGCGGATGGCCTACAGGTGAAAATTCTTTTCCGACTTGGGGTTTCTGAAATACCGCTGACATTGTCGGGGCCAGTGATAGCAAAGTCTCTTAGATGTGGAACATTCTGAAAGCCGTAAGTATTAGAGATGCTTGTGCTGGCCAGTGACCAATCGTGCGGGGATAACAAATCTTGTAAAGGTCCCTCGAACCTCTGGATAAACGCGGCAGATACCCTCTTCGGTCCTGCAGATATCGCAATAGGATCTGTACGTAAATTCACGCCATCTTCATGGGAAGCATGCATCCAACGGCCTAGTTCGAGAAGGGCAACGCGTTGACCATCTATCGAGATTTCAAGCTGTTCAGGTTGCTCTGCCGTATGCAAAGCATCGGCCCCACTCCCATAAAGTGCGCCAGTAGTTTCATGATGGAAGGAAACTCTAAAACGGTAGTGTCCATCCGCAGGAAAATTATGTGCAACGGAGATGCCACCTCGAGTTCCCCTGGGAGCGCCTTCAATGTGCTCTCGCTGGGATGCCCAACGAGAAACCCGATACGTTGCTTCACTTGCAGTAACATCCGGATCTCCTACAGCGAGGCGACTGATTTCTCCTGCAGCAGATAGGTACCCTCCT
>CAWWAX010000173.1:0-1750 GCA_963935005.1 uncultured bacterium
TTCCCTGAAACAGCTGATTCTACACACGCCTCAGTTGAGCCAAAAACCACCTCTCGATCCAACAGCCCAGGTGTGTAATATGCGTATTTAGCAGAGTTCGTCATTAAACTACAAATCTCACTAGGCAACATAGGTGTAGTAAGGATACAGGTGTCGACAGTAATCTCAGCACCAAATTCAGCGAGCGCCTCTAGTAGGCCCATTTCCTCGGCTAAAAGTTTGACTCCCCGACCAGTTGTAACCAAGAAGCGGATCCTCGGGTCACAGTGCCTTCCTTCAATCAACGGCACTAGTGCTCTTAATTCATTTAACGAGAAGTGTGGAGAGCCTAAGACAACCATATCGAGCCGATCGCTAGTAGAGGATGACAACTCCTTTCTAGCCCCTACTAGATCATTCAAAGACACATCTATGATTCCCTCAGGAGTTCTCCCCCTGAAAGCATCATGGATGGTAGGTGCTTCAGGAGTAATACCAACCCAATGGAACAAAGCTACAGCTCCAGAAGAAGCCATCGCGGCCCCCAGCGCCTTGAGTTGGTCCTCCGATGGATTGACGTCCACGGGGTCCAATACCACTACCCTAGAACCCGCCAACTTACCTATCTGGTGGCCCAATACAGGATAAAACTCATCGGAATCCAATAAAGCACCACTTATAGACTTTAGTCTTATTAAGATCTGTCCAGATCTGTTTTCATCTAGGTGCAGGCCAATAGCTGGTACCCGACCAGCAAGGGCAGCACAAATATCTAAAAGATCGGGATACCTCTCTGATCGGGCGCCCAAAACCGAGTTAGCGAAAACTATGGCGCTCGATTCACCCCAGGCTATCTGATCTCCAAAACCTGGTCGCGCCTCCGTTTGGTAGGGAGCACAGGTCCAGGTAGGCTTGCATTCCATTGCCTTATAAGCAAGCATCTGCCTTCTAGCTTTATCTGCCCACTCAGCTGGCACATCCCAGCTATCCCAACCATGATGATCTACTCCAGCCACATTCAGAGTCGTCGGTACACATACCTTTGCCCCCAAGTCAACCAATCGTTCTGCATAGTCGAGAGTGGAATCGCCAATATACAACGCACTATCAATGTGGGAGGAGACTATAGATAGAAGATGCTCAGCACCCTGTATTTCCGACATGCGAACCAGAATAGACATGGCCATCTGAACAGCACGACCACTCTCACCAGCCAACTTAGAACTGTCTGACTCACTTAGTTTGAGTTTCACCAGTAATCCTCACCCTATCCGAAAAAGGTGGACCTCCCTGGACAATACTCATCTTATTTTTTTGCAACTAGTTCTATTTCGACTTCAGCACCCAGGGGTAAACTGGCCACACCTATAGTAGTTCTCGCTGGGAACGGTTGATCAAAATGCTGGGCATAGACCTCGTTCATCGCTGTAAAACTATCCATGTCTGTAAGATAAACGTTTACCTTGATAACATCCTTATGTGTCAGACCTGCCTCGTCAAGCACGGAAAAGAGGTTCTCAAAACACTGACGTGTCTGACTGCCTACTCCACCTGGATCGAGCTTTCCAGTCTCAGGATCCAAGGGGGTTTGTCCAGAACAAAATACATAATCTCCATCATCCACGGCATGCGAATACGGTCCGACCGAAGCGGCGGCAGGGCTTGATATTGATTTCCTAGTCAACAATTCCTCCTTATTTTGATTTTAGTCCGAACCTAAGATTTCGACAGTCGCTCTGATGACTACATCGCCTTCTGCAACTACATCCAC
>CAWWAX010000174.1:0-1745 GCA_963935005.1 uncultured bacterium
GGTACAGTCTCTGAACCTGTCGGATTTTGGGTGGTTTTTGCAGTGTTTTTCCCCGCAGTCACAGGGATAACAGTTGGCGTGAATTTATCTGGAGACCTAAAAGATCCTGGCAAGTCGATTCCAACAGGGACGTTTTTAGCTATTGGTACAGGATATTTGGTCTATATGATTCTTCCAGTCATTTTGGCCTTTCGTGCTGCGCCGGAAGCTTTAGTAGCCGATCCACTAATCATGAGGCCTATGTCAGTTTGGGGCGAAGCGATTCTTTTGGGTATATGGGGTGGTGCGTTGTCTTCGGCTGTTGGTAGTATCTTGGGGGCTCCAAGAGTCCTACAGGCTTTGGTCCGAGACAACGTTCTTCCGACGAGCTTGCGGTGGCTTGGCAGAGGGACTGGTCCAGGTGACACCCCTCGGATTGGGACAATAATAACTCTAATTCTTGCAGGTACGGTTGCTTATTTAGGCGACTTGGAAGCCATCGCTCCGATTTTGACTATGTTCTTTTTGACTACCTACGGAGCACTGAACGTAGCGGCAGGGCTAGAACAGTTTTTGCGGAGCCCCTCCTTTAGGCCAAAATTTAAAATCCATTGGGGATTTTCACTCATAGGAGCGGTTGGGTGTTTCTGGGTGATGGCCCTGATCAATTCAGGAGCGACGTTGATAGCTTCCTGTTTTGTCGGTGGGGTCTATTTTTGGTTGAAAAAAAGGGAACTGACTGCTGCCTGGGGAGATCTGCGGAGAGGCCTTTGGATGGCGGTTATTAGAACGGGCCTGTTGGGGTTGAGGCAAGGATCTGATGCGAGAAATTGGAGGCCCTATACGCTAGTGTTTTCGGGATCTCCTACTAGACGCTGGCATCTAGTGGATTTGGCAAATTGTTTCTGTCATTCTCAGGGATTGCTGACTGTATCTACCGTTGTTCCTGAGAAAAGCGTTACTCCAGAGCGAACGAGTGTGTTGGAATCTAAGATTAGGGATTACTGTGAGAAGAGGGGCGTTCAAGCTTTAGTGAGAGTCGTTCCAGCACCAGATCCATATTCGGGGGTGAGACGTTTGGTGGAAGCTTATGGTGTAGGCCCGTTAATACCGAATTCGGTATTGTTGGGCCAGGATCACGAACTATCTAAGGATCGAAAACAGTTTACTTCCTTGGTTCACTATCTTTATCGAGCAAAACGGAACGTATTTATCCTTAGGACTGACGAGGAAAAAGGATTTCGGGAAAGAAAAAGGATCGATATATGGTGGGGTGGACTTCAAGGAAATGGGGCATTAATGCTAATACTTGGATATCTAACCCAGACCAGTTTAAAGTGGAAAGGCTCCGAAGTTCATCTTCGAATGGTGGTCGCAGATGAAAGTGCTGAGAAAGAGGCTTTTCATAATCTTCAGGGAATTATCGAAAAGACTCGAACAAATTTTATAACCCATGTAATTACTTCTAAGAATCGTAAATTTAGGGATTTGGTAACTGAACATTCCAAAGATGCTGATTTAGTTTTTTTGGGGATTGCAAGGCCTGATGATAATTTTCAGGGTTACTGGGATAAGCTCCTTATTGAAACGGACAATCTTCCAGCTACAGTATTTGTATTGGCTTCCGAAGAGATAGCATTTAAAGATGTACTTCTTCATGATTGACCGTGTTGATGGACAGATTGTACTCAGATATATTTTGTCATCTGAAAAATATCTTTTAGATAGATTATTTCATCCTTATCGATCTCACTTTGCCCAAACTG
>CAWWAX010000175.1:0-1702 GCA_963935005.1 uncultured bacterium
CGTACATACCACCCATACTCACATAACCGCCCAGCGGTATCAGGCTCAGGAGATATTCGGTCTCACCTTTTTGGAATCCGAATATCTTTGGGCCGAACCCTATAGAAAATTTCTGAACTTCAATATCTACAGATTTAGCGGCGAGAAAGTGTCCCAATTCGTGGACAAAAATCAACACGGCCAACATTAATATCGTTACCACAAAAGAAGTAATCATCCAATGACCTTTGTCTCCTTAATAATTTTTGATACCAACTTAAATATATCGTCAAACACTTCTTTGACTAGTTGAAGTTCACAGTAAATCGACAACCTCTTTTGCCAATTCCCGCGCTGATTTATCGACTTCAAACACATCATCGACTGAGCTGATCTCATGCATACTACTAGAGCTCAGAGTTTCTTCAACAATAACTGACATTTCAGTAAATGTGATCAGACGGTTCAAGAATGCCTCAACTGCAATTTCATTAGCCGCATTAAAGACTGTCGGGGTATTCCCTCCCCTTATACCTGACTCGACACCTAACCGAAATACTGGAAACTGTTGATCATCAATGTCCTCAAAATCTAAATCTGGTAGTGAGGAAGGATCGAAAGTTCTAAGGTTCCGGTCTGGAATTCTTCCTGGATACGTCAAGGCATATAAAATCGGCAGCTCCATGGTCGGAAATCCAAGTTGAGACAGAACCGATCCGTCTAAAAACTCCACAAAAGAATGGACGATGGATTGGGGATGAATCACAGCAGAGATGTATTCATAGTCCAGTTCAAAAAGGAAGTGCGCTTCGATGATTTCCAGTGCTTTATTCGCCAAGGTCGCAGAATCTATAGTTACCTTTTTCCCCATTGTCCATGTGGGATGTTTTAAAGCTTGTTCTACTGTGACCATCTTCAAATCTTTCTCATTCAGAGTACGGAATGGACCTCCAGAAGCCGTTAGAATTAATTTTGACACATCCTCCAACTCCTCTCCCTTCAAGCACTGAAAAATCCCGGAATGTTCACTGTCAACAGGAATCAATTCGCCCTTTCCCTTACGAAGCTGTTCCCTCACTAACGGCCCTCCTACCACAAGAGACTCCTTGTTTGCTAAAGCTAGCTTTTTGTCCGATTCTAGGCTTGCCAAGGTGGCACGCAATCCAACCGATCCGACAATAGCGTTAACAACAACATCCACTTCGGAGTCCGATACAACTTCTAAAATGGCATCTGGTCCAGACTGCCACTCCGCACCTGGAAGATCTTTGTGACCATTTAGAGCCACAGAATCAACCACGATAGCTTTGGGAACTGAGTGTTCTTCTACCTGCTTGGCCAAATCTTCGACCGAGTTGTTTGCTGCTAAAGCTACAACTCTAAACATGTCTGGATGTCTCTTGATGACGGATAGGGTGGAGCGTCCAATCGATCCTGTTGACCCCAAAATTGCTACGCCAATCTTGTTACGTTGACTATCAACCATAAAATTGATGGAGTAGAATGAAGTAGGTCATAGGTACAGTGAAAAAAAGACCATCCATTCTGTCCAGAATACCTCCATGGCCTGGAATTAGATTGCTTGAATCTTTAACTCCACCTTGTCTTTTCATGACCGATTCCGACAAATCCCCTAGTTGGCCAACTACCGCGATCAAGATGGCTACAAAAACAACCATCTCTTCTGATAAGAAGACCCCAGCCATTTCACTCAGAACATACC
>CAWWAX010000176.1:0-1667 GCA_963935005.1 uncultured bacterium
GTTGGCTCACAAACTGGTATAAATTCGTTCAACATTTTCTCCTCAAGTCCTATTGTTTCTCTATCTCGAGGTCAGATTCCACCATCATCTTCACAAGTTTAGAAAAATCCACTTTCGGACTAAATCCTAAGATTTTCCTGGCCTTCGAGGAATCTCCCGTCAATGTGCTGGTCGGTGTGACTCTGAAAAATTCCTTAGAACTTTTCACATACTGTTTCGGATCCAGGCCGACTACAGCGAAAGCTTCATCGACGAATTCTTGAACTGAATGTGCCTTGCCAGTAGCTATTACATAATCGTCAGCCTCATCTTGTTGCAAGGCCAACCACTCCGCTTCCACGTAATCGCCCGAAAATCCCCAATCTATTTTCGCTGAAGTGTCTCCTAGAACTAGTTCGCCTTGTTTCCCAACAGAAATTCTTGCGACTGACTGGGAAATTTTTCTGGTCACATAGTCAGCTGGACGGCGTGGAGATTCATGATTGAATAGAATTACATTAGTAGCATGAATCCCATAAGCCTGCCTATAGTAGCGTGTCATATAATACGCAAAGGTCTTCGCAACCGCATATGGACTCTGAGGATTAAAAGGAGTTGATTCATTTTGAGTCTCAGAGTCCACTTTCCCAAACATGTTAGATGTACAAGGCTGTAGATATCGAATACTATCATCCACCTGTCGGATTATTTCTAGAATGCGAGCTACAGCAGCAGCCGTGATATCACTTGAGTACCCCACCATATCATAGCTCCATCGCACATGATCCTGATCTGCCTCATTATAAATTTCATTAGGACGAACATCTGCAATAATTCGATATAGTGAAGTAGGATCAGCCAGATCACCCTGATGTAAGAAAAATTGTTTATTAAAAACGTCTTTGTCCGAAACAATATGGGCGATGTTGATAGTATTTCCTGTTGCAGATTTTCTTATTAACCCATGAACTTCATATCCTTTGCTCAGCAACAGATCTGCCATGTAGCTCCCATCTTGTCCTGTCACGCCTAAAATCAGTGCTTTCATTGAAATTCCTCACCCCTCTTAATTATAAATTTTTCTGGCAATGCTGTAGCCCATATGAAATCGCTACTTTGATCGTCCAAGCGGATATGATTCGGATCAACCACTCTGGTTCGATAAACTAACGAAATAGTATGATACGGAATATCTGCGCCTCTACAATCAACTTCAAAAGTTTCTTCGAAGAACCCCATAAAAGTTAAATTGTCCAGTTCTATCCCTAATTCTTCTTTACCTTTTCGGATAGCTCCGTTCATCACAGTTTCAGAATGTAAAAGTCTACCACCTGGAACCCACCACTCTGCTTTGAGTGGATGATTGGTCCGCTTCACCAATAGGAAATGTCCGTCTGAATTCTCGATCACCAGATCTACACAGATGATTGGAATGGCTTGCCTAATAGATGCATAGAGATCTTCAGGTATCCTCATGATTTATAAAAATCACCCTTCTTATTTTGATTAGCATCCATAATAATACGGTCATAACCTTGAGCTATCGAATCCCAATCAAATTCCTGTGATTTCTTGATCACAGCGGATCTCATTTCTGCCAGGATTTTCTCATCAGAAAGGATTGAAAATAAGCCATCTGACAAAGCTTCTGGCGTCACAGGGTGAATCCATAATCCAGTCTCTCCATG
>CAWWAX010000177.1:0-1631 GCA_963935005.1 uncultured bacterium
ATAATGCTCCACAAAGACCAGGAGGCATCCCTGAGGCAATACAGTCTTCTCCTTTAGTGGTGCTTGTATCGCTAATACAGACATCTACGACGAGACGAGAAGGATCCTCTAGTTCAAAAACTCTAAATCCATTTGCTTCATTTGCACCAAGTTGCCAGGTGATTCTCCCATCACCGTCGCCGACGCTAACTGCTTCCTGAACATTACCCAGTAGTGGGTCAGTAACCCTGTAAGGGCCAGTGAAATAAGGTGCACTTAAATCTGGAGACGTATAACTTGCTCCTACTGCTACTTCAAGGAAAACAACACCTGCTGGTGAATCTACGTCCAGTACTCCTTCTGCCCCTGTGTGTTCAACTGCTAACCACATAATGTTGTAACTAGATGGAATTGGATCCCCAGGCTTGAATTCTAGTACAAAGCGATCATACTCATCGTGAAATCCTAGGCGAGCTTCTTCCAGTAGGCTACTTCCTGTCCCCCAGGCTGAACTTCCTGTACCCCCACCGGTCGAACTTGCTGATTTCCATCCAACATCCCATGGACACTCGATCTCTTCTGCTTCTTCCTCATCACTAGCCTCAGATTCAGATTCAGATTCAGATTCAGATTCAGATTCAGATTCAGATTCACCAGAACTACTCTCTAGGTCAGCCGCTTCGCTTTCTGACGGCTCTGTTTCAGATTCAATTTCTTCTATAACAGTTGATTCTTCTTCATCAACAAGTTTTCCGTCACTGCCACTACAAGCAGATGAAAAAAGTGCCAATAGTAGGACGATCATTCCAGTCCGCTTTACAAGAGAAGCAATCCGAAATTTTCTTTGAATGGGTTTCATCCTTTCCCCTTTACGCTATTACACCACTATTTGCCATGAGTTCTTCGCTCTAGTTTCGCATCAATCAAGAAACACTTCCAGAAGGCTGCAACATTGATGCTCTTCTGGTACAAGTGAATTAGTCAAATCTCTCTGTGTAAGAGCGCAAATTACTGCTTTTGCGTGTTAAAAGTCCCTTCACTAGTCTTTCAGTAGTTTTTATACTCCATAGGGGGAAGTTATGAGTCGAGTTATTTCAACGGATACACACATTGTTGAACCTCCTGATATTTACGAAAACGGAATGCCTTCTCATCTCATTGCGAAGGCTCCAAACATGAAGAAAGTCGAAAATGAAGACGGGAAAGTAAGCGATGCTTGGTTTCTTGGTGACCAACAGGTCGTGACGCTTGGAGCAGTTACTCAAGCAGGAAGACGATTTGAGAATCCTTCTGAGTTAGATTTTGTTGAGGTTTGGGAAGATGTTCGGGAAGGGGCTTATAAGCCTGATGCCATGCTTGAAGAACTTGCGATGGATGGAGTTTGGGGGGCTGTCGTTCAACCCAGCCAAGGCCTTTTCTGGTATCACCTTGAGGATACTGAGATCTTGAGTGGCATTTGCCATGCGTATAATAACTGGCTCGTGGATTTTGTATCGTCCCATCCTGACAGGTTGAAAGGGACAGCAATGTTGAATGTTGATGACCCTCGAGAAGCAGCGAAGGAATTAGAACGTTGTGTTGAACTTGGAATTAAAACAGCGTTCATTCCCGTTGCGCCTCTGGCCCACCAACCTTATCGTGATCCGATCTAT
>CAWWAX010000178.1:0-1624 GCA_963935005.1 uncultured bacterium
GATCGTTTCTCGTATTAGTGGTTTGGGCTTGTCTCGTGCGGATTTACGTGGCCGATTGGAAGGGTTGGGATATGGTCAAATGGTCCCAGCGATGGATGCTTATTTCGACCGGATCGAAGGGGCGGTAAATCCAGGATCGGTGACCCAAAACCAGTCTTCCCAATTAGTTGCGGCTCTATCGGAGATGGGGTTGATCACATTGAATCCGGATACGGACTTCGAGTTCGGTGCGGATACCATTACTGTCGACAGCCTTGGAGTGGAGATCTTTCAAGCAGATTCAACTCTACCTGTCTTCGGCAGTAGTATTTTCGAGAACATTACTAGCGAATTTCAACCACTGAACTTTGGCCCTGTTGATCCAGACTATCTGCTAGGCCCCGGAGATCAGATTCAGTTGTTTATTACAGGAGAGATAGAACTGGCTTACAGTTTGGACGTCACTCGCGAAGGGTTTGTAGTCATCCCTGACGTTGGACAAATTTCGGTCAATGGTCTCACTCTAGCTACTCTAAGGGAAAATTTGTATCCGAGATTGTCTTCTGTGTATTCTGGAGTTGGTCGCGGGCCGGAAGCGACTACAAGATTCGATCTTTCTCTCGGAAGATTGCGTACCAATCAGGTCTTCCTGATTGGAGAGGTGTCTCGTCCTGGTGCATATCAGATGAGTCCTGCAGCCACAGTATTCAACGCCCTTTACAGCGCCAATGGTCCCAGAGCAGAAGGATCTATGAGGTCAGTTCAAGTTAGGCGTAAGGGAGAACTGACTGGAGAATTGGATGTATATGATTATCTCTTGAAGGGTGATGCCTCGGAAGACCTTCGGCTCGAACAAGGGGATTTTGTTTTCGTTCCTCTGGCCGGCCCGCAGGTTTCCATAGAAGGAGATGTCAAAAGGGAAGCAATTTTTGAAATTAAAGCTGGAGAAGGATTGCTGGATCTGATCGAGTTTAGTGGTGGCTTGGCCGCATCGGCGTTTTCTGAAAAGGTGCAAATTGATCGTATCCTGCCCCCAGACCAGAGGACTCCTGGGAGAGCCCGGATTTTGGTAGATGTTGATCTGGAAAGCCTCACACCTAGAACCCCTTTTCCTCTAATGGACGGCGATAGGGTTTTTGTCGAATCTGTTTCAGATGAGCGACTCAGTAGGGTTAGTCTAGAAGGTCAAGTTCAGCGCCCAGGAGACTATCAATTACTTTCAGGAATGACCCTGGAAGATCTGATCGCCAGGGGTGGCGGATTGAGACAGGATGCATTTGAAAAAATTGTACACCTAGTAAGGATGCAACTTTCAGACAGTTCCTATGTTTTAACTCAAATAGAAATGGATGCTGAAGGAGGAGCGAGTCCTAATCCCGTACTTCAGGATTTTGACCGGATAACAGTTTTTGGGAATGCCACTCTTATATCTAAAGGATCCGTATTTCTTTCGGGTGAAGTCAAGGAACCATCGGCTTACGATTTCTTTGAAGGGATGACCGTCGAAGATCTTGTTCTTTTAGGAGATGGATTTACTGCGAGTGCAGATCCATTCTCTGTGGAAGTGGTCCGTAGAACTAACGATTCTGTATTGTCAGAAAAGATTTCAGAAGTCATTCGGGTTTATTTCGAACGTGGCTCTTTC
>CAWWAX010000179.1:0-1560 GCA_963935005.1 uncultured bacterium
GGGAACCATGGGAGTCGGGGCTGAAGTCTCACTGGGATTCTATGAAAGATTTGCAATTCGGGGTGGGTTCGGGAAAATGGACTGGGACTTCATGCCAGAAATTCCAACGTCTCTTTTTGGTATGGGCTTTGGTATTCCTGGATCTGGTGATGCAACTGCAACTAAGGCTCTGTTTCCAGAAACTATAAATGTTGGCGCCGACATCTACTTGAGCAAACATTTTCGGGTAACCGGAGGGATATTGCTACAGACGGGAGAAACAGGGATCGCTGGAACAGTCAACCCAAGTGGAGGAGATATTACGGTAGGCTCAAAAAGCTATGGAGCAGGCACCTTCGAAACCTTTAAAGTCACCCTGGATCAAAACAAGGACTACATTCCCTACGCATCTATTGGCCTGGGAAACCATTCAGAGCGAGGCTTTGGTTTATTCACAGAACTGGGAGCAGCCTTGATCGGGGAGAGAGTCTTAACGCTCGAAGCCACGGGGAATGGCCAGATACTCGGAGAAGCTGAATTCAAAGCCAATCTAGCAGAGGAACAGGCTTCACTTCAGGGAAAGCTAGACAACCTTATGAAAATTTGGCCAATATTGAGTATCGGACTTCGATTCAGTCTCTAAGGCCCATTCTTTCACCTACAAATTCAGATGCTTTATTCCTAGCATTTCTAAATTCGTCCTATCATATTGATCAAAAGTTTGTGCTAGTCATTCCTTACACCTGCACCTAAGGGAGCATGACTGCTGTCTGAGCATTACTAAACGAGAAATCCTTATGAGACCTAATGCCACCCCCTTAATGATCATGCTGATACTGGTTTTAAATCCAATCCAGCTACGTGCGCAAACTACAGACGACTTTATAAATGGTGTTATCGGTGTTGTCCCAAGAGTATTCATTGAGTGGAATATCGAAGACGGCCTGGAGACAGAAGAAATCTCATATACGAATGTAGTGGAGGAAGAATTCTATCAAGCCCTACTGAGTGGCGGCATCGAAGTGATATCAGTTTACGATTTCGTTGGTGATATCCGAGAAGCCAACGTTCTGGACTGTAACATCACCGTCTTGGAGAACGAAACTCAAGATGAAATCATTGAAGAATACTACACAGAACTACGACAAATGGTTGTCAAATGGAGTGATTTCACTAATTGGGCCCGATCCTCACTAGAATCCCCAGGAGATTTAGTTCCATTTTTCAACTCTACGGCCACCTGGTCTTCCTCTGGAACCCGCCTCTCAGAAATAAGGATGGATGACCCTGATGGATCTGATGGAATCGGCACCTCCTGTGCTAGAGATTTCATCAAAGAGTGGGCCAGAGTAAATAACTAAGGGAGACCCTATTGCAATACAAAGATAAGCTAATACTCGCATGTATCACCGCTTCCATATTGGTCGGTTTCGTGTATTGGATTCAACAGGAAACAATCAAATGCCCCTCTAACGTTCCCATAGTGCTAACAGGAGACAGTGAGGTGGTGTGGGGCGACATGGACAACCCGTACTTCTCCGCCACAATCACTGCAACCGATGGAAAATGTTCTGTGGACGA
>CAWWAX010000180.1:0-1560 GCA_963935005.1 uncultured bacterium
CCAAAAAATATCTCTGAACCACATTAAAAATAATAAGTAGTGGCATGAGACAATTGAACAAACATATAACCTTAAACCTAGCTGAAGTAGAGTAGATTAGCTTAATTTTTGACTCTCTTTTTTCAAGATATGGACTAATATAATTCTAATTCCTTACTTCAATCAGTTCAATTTCAAAAATAAGAGTTTGATTGTATCCAATTTTTGGGCCAGACCCACGCTTCCCATAGGCAAGTTCTGGTGGGAGCACGACTTCCCAGTTCGCGCCTTCCTGCATAATTTGCAAAGCTTCCCGCCAACCTCTGATGATTTTTTCCAACCCGAAAGTGAGGGGCTCTCCTTTTTTGGAACTATCGAAAATTGTCCCATTGATCAAGCGTCCGGTGTAGTGTACCCGAACGGTGTTATTCTTAGCTGGGATTTTCCCCCTCCCTTTTTTGATAACACGGTAAAGCAGGCCACTCTTTAGCTGGACTACCCCAGATTTCTTTTGGTATTCGGCACGATAGGCATCTCCACGTTCACGATTGGCCTGGGCCAAGTCGTATTCTTTTTTTTGTCTCTCCTGTACTATTGGATCGACAGCCTTAGGTTTTTCTTCAGGATCTGGATAAGGGGGCTCCAGTACCAAACGCTCTAAGACATGGTACCAGGATTCGTGGACGGTGTATATCTCCTTGGAATCCCGGAGCCGGACATAATAGCTCTGAGCAGCGGGGGTGCTATCACCCACATCAATTTGGATGATTATCCGGTTCTCTAGAGTTAGGTCGATCTTCATTCTCGGTTCGATCAAGCCAAAGTTCTCGAGTTGCTTTTCGCTGGCATTGTCTGTAATCAATCGTTCGGCCCCTGGACCACTTAGTAGCAGGGGGATACCCCCTCCCCAGCGTTTCTTATTTACCATCTCTCCATCAGGTTGGTCAAAGTACCAGTAGCGATCTTCATGTTTGACCCATGACTCATTTTTACCAATTGGGGGCAGGCTGATCGCCATAATTGCAAGTTCCTCCATTTTCACATCCCAGACAACGTGACGTGGTTTGGCAGAAGGAGGGGGATCGGTTTGGTTGGTTATATAATAAAGAATCCCCGATGCAGCCAGAAAAGTTGTCAATACAAAAATACTCTTCAGTTTCATCGGTCCCCCCTTGCTGAACTATCGTCTGCGCCAGCGGACATAGCCACCGATGATCAAGAGGAGAATGGGAAAGAGGCCGATGCTAGAGACATGTAGGAACCTCACCTGTTCCGGACTGAGTAAAAGTCGACGGGCTGGCAGCACCTTGCGGTCCACAGAGATGACCTCGGAAGAAGCAGCCAGACGGTTGATGACGCTGAGGAAGAGGTCACTGTTGTTCCCGTTGTAAAAATGCTTGTCGGTGATAAAGTCAGAATCTCCAAAGACTACAATACTAGTACCTCCTTTGTTGATCATCGCACCGATGGCAAAGGGTCCTTGTTGGTCTTTCAGTTTGTCGAACTGAGGTTCTTCTCCAGAGGTAAAATCTTTTTCGATCCAGCTCTTGCGACTAGTCCATGCCAGTGGTTGGATTTTGA